>CAYRYQ010000014.1:0-27815 GCA_964428505.1 uncultured Eubacteriales bacterium | reverse complement strand
TAATATTATATTATAATTTAAATATATTTGTCAATACATGTGATTAATTTATGGAATCTATAAGTTAAAATATAAAAGGATTTATATGATATTTCTATTTCAAGTTTAAACCTCCAAGCAATAGCTACTATTATGAGATATATAATTTAATTAAAGAAAGAATAAATACCATGCTACAAAAAGGCACTTAGGACGATAATAACGGCAAAATGATTGAACATGACACATAAGAAAAGGACCAGATTTGGTTTTTTCCAAAATATGTAAAAGAGAAACCCACTACTTTCTACAAAGAATGGGGAAGCTCCGTTCTGAAAACATTGACCTTACCACCATAATGATCGCGCAACTCATCAATTACGTCGTTGGCGAAATTCGTCCGTCTGTCTACCATCGTCAGAAGAATGCCGTCAATTTTCAATGACGGATTGATCTGCCGCTTGACCTTGCTCACCGAACCCATTAGCAAATCAAGACCTTTTGCCGATAAGTAATGCGGCTGTGCAGGGATAATCAAGCTGTCCGCAGCGGCAAGCGCATTGACGGTCAACATTCCAAGGGACGGAGCGCAATCAATCAGGATATAATCATAGTTTTCTCGCTGCTGATTGACATAGCTTCGCAGAACGCTTTCACGGCTCATGACATTGATAATACGAATTTCAATGCCGGACAGATCAATGTTGGACGGCATCAGATCAAAGCCTTCCTTGTGATGCAGAATGCCGCAATTGTATGGTATTTCATTGTCATCGATCACATCCTGCATAATGTCCGCAAGACTTACCGGAAGTTCATCCGGGTATCGGTTTCCGAGCGCTACCGTCATACTGGCCTGTGTGTCTGCGTCAATTAGTAAGACACGTTTTTCCTGCATAGCAAGTCCGGCACCGAGACTGATCGATGTCGCGGTCTTTCCAACGCCGCCTTTCTGATTACAGATGGCAATCGTTTTACACGCTGGCAATTTTGTCTACCTCCTTATATAAATTTAGCCGTTTAAAATACGCAAACAGCTATGTATCGGCATAAGAAAAGCTCCGTCGTTTTAAGCGACAGAGCTTCTCAGAAACCTTAAAAATCCGCGCAAGGACAGGGCGGGACGGAAACGGATGGAAACAGATTTGCTGTTTTTGCGTCGTTTTGCCCGTTTTTACAAAAAAATCGGGACCTCCGCTCAACCTGCGAAAGTCCCGAAAACCCTTTATTTATCAGCCTTTGAGGGATTCTTCAACCGCCACGGCTACCGCAACGGTTGCGCCGACCATCGGGTTGTTGCCCATGCCGATCAGGCCCATCATTTCCACATGAGCAGGAACGGAGGAGGAACCCGCAAACAGCGCGTCGCCATGCATCCGGCCCATGGAATCGGTCAGGCCGTAGGATGCGGGGCCCGCGCCCATGTTATCCGGGTGCAGCGTGCGCCCCGTGCCGCCGCCGCTGGCCACGGAGAAATACTTTTTGCCATTTTCATAGCACCATTTCTTGTAGGTGCCGGCCACCAGATGCTGGAACCGGGTGGGGTTGGTGGAGTTGCCGGTGATGGAAACGTCTACATGCTCATGCTTCATGATGGCAACGCCTTCCAAAACGTCATTGGCCCCATAGCAAAGCACCTTTGCCTTGTCGCCGTTGGAATAAGCGGTCTCACTCACAATTTTCAGCTCGCTGTTATAAAAATCATAATCGGTCTGCACATAGGTAAACCCGTTAATTCTGGAAATAATAAACGCGGCATCCTTGCCCAGCCCATTCAGTATGACCTTCAGCGGATCCTTGCGCACTTTGTTGGCGGTTCTGGCGATCCCAATCGCCCCTTCCGCCGCGGCAAAGGATTCATGCCCTGCCAAAAAGCAGAAGCATTTGGTTTCGTCTTCCAGCAGCATCGAAGCCAGATTGCCGTGGCCCAGGCCAACAGCTCTGGTCTCTGCCACGGAGCCGGGAATGCAGAATGCCTGAAGTCCGACGCCGATATCTTTTGCGGCGGCCGATGCATTCTTGCTGCCGTTTTTCAGCGCGATGGCGCAGCCCAGCGTATAGGCCCAGCAGGCGTTGTCAAAAGCGATGGGCTGCACACCCTTCACAATGGAGGCAACGTCAATGCCTTTTGATAAACAATATTCATTTGCTTCGTCCAGAGTCTTAAAGCCATACTGCTCCAACACCGGCTGGATTTTGCCAATTCTTCTCTCATAACCTTCAAAAGTAGCCATTGTAGTTCCTCCTTCCTTATTCTGCTCTCGGATCGATATATTTGGCAGCTTCATCGAACCGACCGTATGTACCCACGTTCTTTTTAAAGGCATCGTTCGCGTCTGCGCCCTTGCGGATCATATCCATCATCTTGCCCAGATTCACAAACTGATAGCCGATGCATTCATTGTTGCTGTCCAGCGCCACTTTTAAAATATAGCCTTCGGCCATTTCCATGTAACGCACGCCCTTGGCGTTGGTCGCAAACAGGGTGCCCACCTGAGAACGCAAGCCCTTGCCCAGATCTTCCAGCGAGGCGCCGATCGGCAGCCCTCCCTCAGAAAATGCAGTCTGGGTGCGCCCGTAAACCAGCTGCTTGAAGATTTCCCGCATGGCTACGTTAATGGCATCGCATACCAGGTCGGTATTCAGCGCTTCCAGGATGGTTTTGCCCTGCAGGATCTCCGCCGCCATAGCTGCGGAATGGGTCATCCCGGAGCAGCCCAGTGTTTCCACCAATGCTTCCTCGATGATCCCTTCCTTTACATTCAGGGTCAGCTTACATGCGCCTTGCTGCGGCGCACACCAGCCCACACCGTGAGACAGGCCGCTGATATCCGAAATCTGCGTAGCCTTGACCCATTTTCCTTCTTCCGGAATGGGGGCGGGACCGTGCTTCGGGCCCTTCGCTACCACGCACATACTTTCTACTTCATGTGAGTAGTTCATTGTTTCGATCTCCTTCCATCTATTCCTGTGTCTTTATTACAGAATAGTGCCATTATAATTCATTTTTCAGGAACTTTCAAGCCTTTCCGCCAAATTTCCCGGAATTATCCCGGGCAAAAGCCCTGCGTCAGCAGCCTAATCCGCTTCCCGGTTTTCTTTTTGTTTCAACGCAAAAAAGGCGAAGCTTTCCCGGATAGAGAAAGCTTCGCCTGCATGCAGCGCACGGTACTGTCATGATAAACCGTCATTTACGTGCCGCTTGAGGAGGAAGAGGGCGCATATTCTGTCAGGGTCATTGTAATGGTCTGCTCGGCATTATTTCGTTTAATAACAAAACTCACGGTGTCACCCACCTGCTTTTTGTCCAGAATCGCGTTGGCCTCAGCCGCCGTGGAAACCTTGGTGCCATCAATCGAAACCACATAATCGCCGCTCTGGAAACCTGCTTTGTCTCCATCAGACCCACTGGCAACCGCAGAGATATAAAGGCCCAGATCGTTTACCCGGTAGCGCATCGCCGTCAAGGCATCGCTGACCTCCACAAAGGTAAAGCCGGCATTTACCCGCCCGGTCACATATCCCTTGGAAATCAGGTCTTCAACCACTGATTTTGCGCTGTTGATCGGAATCGCAAAGCCAAGCCCTTCAATTTCCGCGCCTGCGGACTTTGCGTTGACAATCCCCACCAGCTGTCCGCTGGTATTGAACATCCCGCCGCCGGAGTTGCCGGGGTTAATGGCCGTGTCGGTCTGCAGCAAATTCATGGTGGTGTCGTCAATCGTGATCTCCCGGTCCAGCGCGCTGATGATGCCGCTGGTCACAGTGCCGCCCAGCTCACCCAAAGGATTTCCCACTGCGATCACCGTCTCGCCCACTGCCAACTCGGAGGAGTCGCCATAGGCGGCGGGCGTCAACCCGCTGGCATCGATTTTCAGCACGGCCAGATCCGCTTTGGAATCTGCCGCAACCAACTTCGCGGTATATTCCGTGCCATCCGCCGTGCGCACCTTAATATTGGTTGCGCCGTTAATGACATGGTTGTTGGTTACGATATATCCGTCGGCCGTAATGATCACGCCGCTGCCCGCGCCCTCGCTCACATATTGCTGCATAAAGGAACCGGTCACGATTTGCTCGGTTGTGATTTCCACCACGCTGTTTTTCACCAAAGTGGCAACATCTTCCACAGAGAGGGTCGTGGTTTGAGTGTTCCCGTTTGCGTCCTGCAGCTTTGTGGTCTTATAAATCACCGCCGTTCCGGCTGCCCCGCTATTGCTGCCTGCCAGATAACGGGCGCCCGCATATCCGCCGCCCAACCCCAGCACCAGAGCAAGCACAATGGATGCTGCGGTCATGGCATAAAGCTTGCCCGCCGTTACCGGCTGCTGCACCCGCTCTTTTCTATGGTGCTTCCCCTTTGTTTCCTGCGGCTTGGCATATCCGTCATAGGAGGATGCAGGCGGCACAAAGGAGGTGTCCGCCCACTCGTTCTGCGGCCGCGCATAGTGATAAACCGGCTGCTCTGCCGTGGGATGGGAGGAATCCTGTTCCTGGGAGGAATTCTGTTCGGAAGAATTATAGTACACGCCTTGATTTTTTTCTTCACCGGCGCTTGTTTCTTCCGGCCGCGGCTCATCCGCTTCCGGTTGCCGGAATGCCTCGTCCGGCTGTGCCTCTTTTTTTGAAATGGGTTTTCCGGTCATCGGATCAAAGTTATATTCATTCATGGGATGAACACCCTCCTTGTTTAACATGCCTTTATTATAGCGTGTCCTTATGAAAAATCTATGAAGAAAATAAGAAAAAAATAGAAATTTCAAAAAAATATTTCCGCCGCCGTTTTTTGGAAAGGACTTGCTTTTTCTCCATTCTTATCATATAATGAATTATAGTGTTTATACGCTTCACCGCGAAAATAGTAGAATCAGCGCTGATAAAGAGAGCCGGGTCCGATTTTTGGCTGAAAGTCCCGGATACATGCGCTTTTTCGAAGGGTGCGCTTCGCGGTTTTCCTTCCTGCGCCAGTGGGAAGCGGTTCTCTCCCGTTATCAGGAGCCTCGAGTAATAAATCGGAGTGGAACCGCGTGATGAAAAGAACGCCTCTGTTTGCAAAAACAGAGGTTTTTTTATTGAACGGAGGTTATTCTAATGTTTAGACAGATAAGGGAAGACCTGAACGCCTTCCTGGAGCGGGATCCCGCCGCCCGCAGCAAGGCGGAGATCTTTTTTTTGTATAACGGCTTTCATGCCGTGATGTTTTACCGTTTGTCCCATTGGCTTTTTGGCCACCATCGGTATTTTTTTGCCCGCTGGATCTCCCAGTACGCAAAATTCCGCACCGGGGTTGAGATCCATCCGGCCGCCAAAATCGGCAAAGCCCTTTGCATCGACCACGGCACCGGCATTGTGATCGGAGAAACCGCTGAGATCGGGGATCACTGCCTGATCTACCAGGGAGTGACCCTGGGCGGCACCGGCAAAGAAACTGGCAAGCGGCATCCGACCCTTTGCAATGATGTGATGGTGGGGGCCGGCGCTAAAATTCTGGGGCCGTTCACCATTGGCAGCCACAGCAAAATTGCCGCAAACGCAGTGGTGCTGGAGGCGGTTCCGCCCCATTCCACCGCGGTGGGGGTTCCCGCCCGGGTGATCCGGAAATTGGAAAATCCCCGGCAGGATCCGCTGGATCAGGTGCATATCTCCGATCCGTTGACGCAGGAGCTCTGCCGGCTCAACAACCGCGTGCGGGAGTTGGAAGAAAAAATAAAGGAGTTGGAAAACCATGATTCAGCTTTATAACACCCTAACCAGAAAAAAGGAGCCCTTTGTACCCATCACTCCGGGCAAGGTGCTGATGTATGCCTGCGGGCCCACTGTTTATAACTATTTTCATATCGGCAACGCCCGTCCGTTTATTACCTTTGATACCCTTCGGCGCTACTTTGCGTATCGGGGCTACAAGGTGAAGTTTGTGCAGAATTTTACCGACATTGACGACAAAATGATCCGCCGCGCGAGCGAAGAAGGGGTTACCCTCGCCGCGCTGGGGGATCGCTACATTCAGGAGTATTTCACCGATGCCGCCGGCCTCGGCGTGGAAAAGGCAACCATCCACCCCCGGGCCACGCACTGCATCGGCGACATTATCAAAATTATTGAAGAATTGATTGAAAAGGGCTATGCCTATGCATCCGGCGGCGATGTGTTTTATTCCACCAAAAAATTCGCCGAATACGGAAAGCTGTCCCATCTGCCGATGGATCAGCTGGAAAGCGGCGCACGGGTGGATATCAACGAGAAAAAGCGGGATCCGATGGATTTCGCGGTCTGGAAGGCGGCAAAGCCCGGTGAGCCCGCCTGGGATTCCCCCTGGGGTAAGGGCCGCCCCGGCTGGCACATTGAGTGCTCCGCCATGGCCGGTAAATTTCTCGGCAATACCATCGATATCCATTGCGGCGGGGTGGATCTGATCTTTCCCCACCATGAAAATGAAATTGCCCAGAGCGAAGCCGCCCACGGCTGCACCTTCGCCCATTACTGGCTGCATAACGGCCACATCAACGTGGACCATAAAAAGATGAGCAAATCCGCCGGGAACTTTTTCACCGTGCGGGATGCGGCGCAGCAATACGGCTATGAAACTATCCGGATGTTTATGCTTTCCTCCCATTATCGCACCCCAATCAATTACAGTGCCGATATTCTGGAAGCTGCCAAGGCAGGGCTGGAGCGATTATACACCACCAAAAACAATCTGGCCTTTGCCATGAAACCCGCTTCCGGCAGCATGACCGCAGACGAGGAAGCCCTTCTTCCAACGCTGGAAGAATTCAAAAACCGGTTTATCGAAAAAATGGACGATGATCTGAACACCGCCGACGCGATCAGCGTGCTTTTTGATCTGGCCCGCTGGATCAACACCCGGCTGACCGAAGCGCATTCGCCTGCCTTCCTCACCGCCCTGCAAGCCCTGTTTTCAGAGCTTTGCCAGGTGCTGAATTTGGTCACCGGCGAGCAAAAAGCCGATATTCCCGCAGAAATCCAGCAGCTGGTGGATGCGCGGGGCGCGGCCCGCGCTGCCAAAGATTTTAAAAAAGCCGATGAAATCCGCGACCAGCTGGCTGCCATGGGCGTGCTGCTGGAAGACGGAAAAGATGGCGTAAAAATATTAATGAAGCAATGATCCGAAGAACCGCGCGGAAAAAACATTCCGCGCGGTTCTTTGATGAAGCTATTCGGGCAGATGCAAAAGAGATTCCTCGGCTTTTTGCAGCAGATCAATTCCCCGCACCTCAAAAAAAGCCGCCACCCGGGCCACCAGATCCAGCGTCAAGTGCGCCGGGCATTCTTCCAGTCCCAGCTGCAGATAGTTCCGGGGGCTGATCTGCATTATAAAAGCCATCTCTTCATTCCGATACCCGTGCTGCTTTTGCAGCCGGTGAACCTGTTCAATAAAATTGCGCTGCTCCCGCTCTTCCAACATCGGTCATCCCTCCCAAAAGTCCATTTTTACAATACCATAGTATTTATTATTTGTCAATAATTTTAATATTCTTGTATTGTAATCATAGATGATCAAGGAGTAAAATATGCTAAATATCCGGATAAAAGAGCTGCGTATTTTAAAAAATCTCAGCCAAGTGGAATTAGGGAAAGCGTTAGGCGTATCCAAGCAGTCTGTTTCCAACTGGGAGAATAATAACATTCAACCATCAATTGATATTCTGATTCATTTGGCAAAATTCTTTTCTGTCAGCGCAGACTATTTATTGGGCTTGGAAAACGAACGATATTTGCAAATCACCGATCTAACCGAAACAGAACTCCAGCATATTCAATTCATTTTAAATGATCTGCGCCAAAAGAAAGAATGATCTTAAATAAGTAAAGGACCTCCCCGACAAAATAACGGAGAGGTCTTTCTTTATTTGTTCCATTTTTGAAACCAGGGGAAGCTTAAGGGCCACACAGCCCCGGCAAACAGTACCATCAGGCAATAGGACACGCCTTTCCAAAATTCCTCTTTCCCCGGCAGGAAGGAAAGGCACCAGAAGACGCCTTCCTTTACCCCGATCGCCAGCAGCAGCCCCAGCAGCCATTTGGCCAGCTGGGCGCCGAAAGCCGCTTTCGTCTCATAGTGAATCCATCGTTGATCCAGCTCATAGGCGGCCGCAAAACCCAACACGGCGCCCACCATCGTATAGGCATTTTTCAATGCGCTTTGCAGCTCCGCGCTGTCTGCGTCAACCGGAAAAGGATACCATTCCATAAACAGCACCTGCCCCACCGACCAAAGCAGCATTCCCCAAAAAAGCCACCGCATCCGTTCCGGGTGCAATGAAAGGGTTCTCATGAGTGGATACAGTACCAGCACCAGCACCAACGCCAGCAAAACAGAAACACCCACGTCCCAGGGCGTATGCACGCCCAGATACATCCGGGACAAGGGCACCATAACGCAGAGCACTCCGCAGAAAAAACGCAGCCCCTTGCCTTTATTCCACCGGAAAAGACCACCGAAAGTGCCGACCGCGCCCTGTGTGTGCCCGCTGGGGAAGGAATATCCGGTGGCCCCTTTCACAGCGGCCTGCACCGGCTGAAACCGCGGATCCCGCACCCACGGCCGCGGCACCCGAAAAAGCACCTTCAGCAGCTGGTTCAGCTGTGTGCCTAAAAAGCCGATGCTTAAGAGATAATAGCCCTCATATTTATCCACACACCATAAAAAAAACATGGCAACCGCCATAAAAAGGGTTTCTTCGCCAAGATGGGTAAAAAACAGCATGACCGCATCCAGAACCGGATTGCGCATCTGCTCGAAAAAATATAAAAGCGGCACGCGAACGCACGCCCTCCTCCCAGAACTCAGATTAAGAATGTAGAATATATTATCATACCCGCAATGAAAAGTAAATAAAAAACAAGGAAAAAACAGCTGTTTTAGCAATTTTTTAGAAGAGAAAGACAAACAACCTGATTTATTTTACCATGTTTATTTCGGAGTGGAGGAGGCTCTTCCGACCAAGGCGGAGATCGTCTTTTATGATGGTGAAGGGCTCAAGCTGTATGCCCTTGTAACAAAAAGCATCCAAATACTGGATGCGAAGAGCCGTGGCTTTGACGGACTGGGAGCGCTTTTTGCTTCACAAAGAAGCGAGCTGGGCGCCTTCTTTGCCAACGCTTACCCCTTTATTCAATGAATCCTATCTTGTGGCGCCGTCTTTTCACCAGATGCAGATCGTCTCTCTTTCAGACGGTGAGATTTTTATGGTTAAAACCAACGAATAAGAAAGCCGCGAAAAAGAGCGCCGATGCGGTTCTTGAAGCCTTTTTGTCCGCAATTATGAAAGCCACCCGTTCAATATCGCATTTGAACGGGCGGCTTCATTCATTTTTTTCTACTAACAATGGACGCCTTCACGCTTTGCGCGCTCTTTATAATTGGATGATGAAATTAAACCTCAGGGATCTCCACTTCCACTTCCCGGCCGACTTTCGCGCTCTTAACGATGCCATCCAAAATGGCCTGATTATAAAGAATCTGGGAAGAGGGAACCGGAGCCGGTGTGCCATTCTTGAAGGCGTCCACAAAGGAGCGGATCTTCAGATCAAATAAGTCCGCCTTGGTCTTCAGGATGGGGATCTCCATCTCCACACCCTTGCCGGCAACATCCTTATAAATCTTCATCGGACCGCCCACCGTGCCGTTCCAGCATTCGGTAGAGGGTATCCGCAAGGAACCCTTGGTGCCCATGATAATGGTGTCACCCGGAGTGTCCAGATGCATCGCCCACGCGATCCGGAAATCAAGCACAATGCCACCTTCCAGGCGAATAAACGCCGCGGCAAAATCGTCTACCCCAAAAATCTTGGCATACTCGGCCGGTTTGCCCTCCGCCTCAAAATAGGCGGGATTTTTGCCAAAAAATGCGCTCTTATAGCCGGTAACCGTCAAGGGCTTGGGATAACCGATCGCATTCAATACCATATCCAGCGAATAGCAGCCGATATCGCCCAGCGCGCCGATCGCGCCCTTATCTTCCTCAATAAAAGAGGTGCCAAACGGAGTCGGAATGCCGTGTCTGCGGCCGCCGCCGGTCTGAATATAATAAATATCGCCCAGCTCGCCGCTGTCCACGATCTTTTTGATCATCTTCATGTTTTCGTCCATACGGGGCTGAAAACCGATAGAAAGCAGCTTGCCGCTCTCTTTCTCCGCCTTCATCACCGCAGCGGCTTCCTCTACCGTTACGGTAAAGGGCTTCTCCAGCAACACGTTTACGCCCGCTTTCAACGCGGTGATGGCACAGGGAGCATGCTGCGCATTATAAGTACACACTGATACTGCGTCCAGATTTTCCTTCGCCAGCATTTCTTCCATACTGTCGTAAGTATGCGCGCCCTCCACACCGGTCTTGACAAAAAAGGCTGCCGCCTTGCCAGGGATAATATCAGCGCCCGCCACGATCTCAACATCGGGGCAGTTTTTATAGCTCTTTACATGCGCTTCCGCAATCCAGCCGCAGCCGATAATGCCGACACGCACTTTCTTGGAAACATCAACCGCAGCGCCCGCCTGCTCCACATTGAAGTCCAACATTTTATTGCTCTCTGCCATCTTTTAGTCCTCTTTTCACATTATTTTGGCCTTGCCCTTATACTAATATGATTTAATTTATTTGTCAATGCTTTTTACGGAAAATTCTCAACTTTTCCCGGTTTTCTTCATATAGTTTTTTGAAAGGAGTGACGGATATGACCATTGTAACCATCCAGCCGGGAGACAGCCTCTATAAAATAGGAAAAAATTATGGAGTTTCCGTAGACCAGTTGGTAAAGGCAAACGGAATTGATCCCAACCGATACTTAGTAATAGGAGACAGTCTGATTATTCCCTCGCCGGAAGAAAAAACGCAGTCTATCCATGTAAACGGCTTTGCGTATCCGTTTATAGACCGGGAGGTGCTGAAAAAAACACTGCCTTATCTGACCTACCTGTCTATTTTCAGTTACGGAATCTCCAATGAGGGGGAGCTGGTGAAGCTCGACAATGATACGGACATGATCAAAATGGCCCGGGAACAGAATGTTGCACCCGTTTTAGTACTGACCACCGTGGACGAGAGCGGCGGTTTCAACAGCGACCGTGCCGTCAAGCTGCTGCGCAGCCAGGAAAATCAGCAACATATCGCGGACCAGCTGAAGGCCGTGATCCGCGAAAAGGACTATTACGGCGTGAATGTGGATATGGAATATATCCCGGCAGCTTACCGGCAGGCTTATGTGGACTTTGTGGAATTTTTGAGAAAGGAGTTGGCCCCGCACCCGGTTTTCGCTTCCTTGGCGCCTAAAACCAGCGGCGAACAGCGTGGTCTCCTTTATGAAGCGCACGACTATGACGGAATCGGCGAAGCCGCAGACCAGGTCATTATCATGTCATACGAATGGGGATACACCTACGGCCCCCCCATGGCGGTCGCGCCCATCGGCAAAGTGGAGCAGGTGATGAACTATGCCACGCAGCGGATTCCACCGGAAAAAATCCTGATGGGGCTTCCCAACTACGGGTACGACTGGCGTCTGCCCTTCGAACGGGGACGCCCCGCCCGCTCCATCAGTAATACCGAGGCCATCTATTTAGCCCGCAAATACGGAGCGGAGATCCAATATGACGACGAAGCGCAGTCTCCCACCTTTCGCTATTACGACACCCGCGCCCAGCAGCATGAAGTGTGGTATGAAGACGCGCGCAGCTATCAGGCAAAGCTTGCGCTGGCGAAATCTCTCAATCTGAACGGGGTCAGCATCTGGAATATCATGCGGTTCTTCCAACCGCTGTATACCCTGCTCGACGGCTATTTCAACATTGTTAAAATCCCCAATAATCCACCCTCCACAACAACCTGATTTTCGTCGCTTTCCGGGGCGTGGGGATCAAAAAGCTGCCGATGATCTATAATCTGACCGGAAGCATTGTCAATATTTCCTTCCACTATCTGCTGATTTACGGAAACGGAAAGTTTCTTGCACTGGGGCTGCGGGGCGGTGCCTGCAATGCCGCTTCCACAGCTCTGTTCGGGCGCTGCCTGGGAGAATGGAACGCGCAAAAGGGCCGCGCGTACCTCCGGCTGATCGTTCGTTGAGGGCTGGGCTTTGCAGCCGCGGAAATGCTGCTGTTATCTACATTAGGGAAGCCCATTACCACGCTGTTTACCAACGATCACACACTTTTTTCTCCTATTATGTGGATGCTTTATATCGCCGCGCTGTCTCTGCCCTTTATCAATCTGCACCAAAGCATTTCCAGCGCCTTGCGCAGCGCCGGGGATTCCGTGGCGCCGTTAGTGCGTCCGTGATCAGCCCTTGGATCTTCCGGGTGGGTCTTGAATATTTAACGGTCTCCGTTCTGGGTTTTTGGATCTACACGTACCGCTGGTGTATGATAGGCGATCAAATGGTTCGCTTTCTCCTTGTTTTTTGGTTCTATTTTTCAAACCACTTGAAAAAGCGCCTGTTGAAATGTACGCCCGCACAGGACAATAAAACGCCGGCAGCCGTACTATAACCTTATTAAAAAAGGGCTGATTCATCAATCAGCCCTTTTATATTTATTTCTTCGCTTTCTTTAATTCCTCGTCCATAGCCCGGGCCGCATTTTTTCCGGCGCCCATAGCCAAAATCACGGTTGCCGCTCCGGTCACCACATCTCCGCCGGCAAAAACACCGTCACGGGAAGTTTTTCCACTTTCTTCTTCTGTTATAATGCAGCCTCTCGGATTGGTGTTCAACCCGGGGGTTGTCGTTCGGATCAGGGGATTGGGGGAGGTCCCGATCGCCACGATCACCGCGTCCATCTCCATCATATATCCGGTATTGGGTTTTTCAACCGGGATGCGTCTTCCCCGCTCATCCGGGTCTCCCAGCTCCATTTCCACGCAAAGAATCCGGGCTACCCCCTGCTGCTCGTCCGGGAAGATTTCCGTTACCCGTGTCAGCGTTTTAAACTGAATGCCCTCTTCCATCGCGTGATGAATTTCCTCTGCTCGGGCCGGGATTTCCTCCATGGACCGACGGTACAGAATATAGACCTCTTCCGCTCCCAGACGCTTTGCGCTCCGGGCCGCGTCCATGGCCACATTTCCGCCGCCGATTACCGCCACTTTCTTCCCATGCCAGATCGGGGTGTCGCTGTCTTCCTGATACGCTTTCATTAAATTTACACGGGTTAAAAACTCATTGGCGGAAAAAACACCGCGCAGATTTTCACCGGGGATCCCCAAAAACTGCGGGAGACCGGCACCGGAACCAATGAAAATTCCTTGAAAGCCTTCTTCAAACAGATCGTCGATAGAAAGCACCCGGCCAATCACCATGTTGGTTTCGATTTTCACGCCAAGCGCTTTCAGCCCCGCAATCTCCTTCGCCACAATCGCTTTCGGCAGACGGAACTCCGGAATCCCGTAAACCAGAACACCCCCGGGGATATGCAGCGCTTCAAAAACGGTTACTTCATACCCTCTGCGCGCAAGCTCCCCGGCGCAGGTCAGCCCAGCCGGGCCGCTGCCCACCACTGCCACCTTGATGCCGTTGCTTTCCGGTTTGCTCACCGGTGTCTTAACACGCGCAAAATGCCAATCGGCCACAAAGCGCTCCAGGCGCCCGATTGCCACCGGCTCTCCTTTGATTCCCCGCACACAGCGCCCTTCACACTGCCGTTCCTGCGGACAGACTCTTCCGCACACTGCCGGCAGGGAGCTGGAAGCGCTGATGATCTGATAAGCGCCCTCAAAATCCTCTTCTTTGATCTTTTTAATAAATTCCGGGATCCGGATTTGAACCGGGCATCCTCCCACACAAGGCGCCTTTTTACATTGCAGGCAGCGTGCCGCTTCGTCGAGCGCCTGCTCCCGGGTATAGCCCAGCGCTACCTCTTCAAAATTCTTACTGCGTACCAGCGGGGGCAACTCCGGCATGGGTTGCCTGGTTCCATTATGATTTTCCATGACGTTGCGGCTCCTCCTTTTTAAAAAGATTGCATCGGTCGGCTTCAAAATGATGATAGGTTTTGGACCGGGCAATCGCCTGATCAAAATCCACAAGATGCCCGTCAAAATCCGGACCGTCCACACAAGCGAATTTGGTTTCTCCGCCCACTGTCAGGCGGCAACCACCGCACATGCCGGTGCCATCAATCATGATTGGATTCATGCTGACAATCGTCTTTACCCCGTATTCTTTGGTCAAAGCCGAAACAAACTTCATCATCACCAAAGGCCCGATCGTGATCACCGCGTCATAGATGTTTTCTTCCATCAAGCGTTTCAGCGCTTCGGTGACCAACCCTTTTTCTCCATAGGACCCATCATCGGTCATCAGTTTATATTCCCGGGCAACCGCGCGGAACTCCTGCTCCAGAATAACAAGAGAACGTGTTCGGAAGCCTGCCACCACATCGACCTGCGCCCCTTGCTGATACAGCGCTTTTGCGACCGGCAGCGCAATCGCGCACCCGACTCCGCCGCCAACCACCGCCACTTTGTGCATTCCTTCAATGTCTGTTGGATTTCCCAGCGGCCCCACCAGATCCAGCAGCGCATCGCCTGCTTTCAGTTGATCCAACCGCATCGTTGTGGCGCCCACAATCTGGTAAATAATCGTAATCGTCCCTGCAGCACGGTCGTAATCCGCAATCGTCAGAGGAATGCGCTCCCCCTTTTCTTCCACCCGTAAAATAATAAACTGCCCGGCACGGGCTTTTTTTGCGATCAGCGGTGCTTCCAACACCATTCTGGAAACAGTGGAATTTAACGCTTCCTTCATTACAATCCGATACATGGTCCTCTACTCCTTTTCCATTGCTGCGCTTTTTTTCTGTTTCAGTCTATTATAGCGAAAAAATAAGGGTTTGTAAATTGAAATTTTAACATTTTAATGTTATACTATAGAAAAGTCAAAAAATATCGATTTTCGGGCCTTTTTTTGTGCCAATGGCTGCGGCCGCCACCCCAAGATACGAAGCAATCGAGAAAATAGCGGCTGCCTGTCCGGGCCCGGCATAGCACAAAGGCGCCTTCATAGCCGATCTTACTCCGCTTGGACAAGCGCATAAAATCAATTGAAAGGATGCTCCGCTTTTTCATGTTAATTGGTCAATTCTGGGGTACCGGCGCGGCAGAAGGGATTCCGGCCCCCTTTTGTCGCTGCCGCACCTGCCAAACCGCCCGCCGGGAAGGGGGCAACCATATGCGCCTGCGCTCCTGCTTTCGTCTCTCAGATGAAATCATGGTGGATTTAGGCGCAGACAGTGTGGTTCAGTCTCTTCGTTACGGAGATCTTTCACGGGTCAACCATGTGCTGATCACCCACACCCATGACGACCACTTAAATCCCCATATGCTGATGGAGGCCATGTGGAGTGCCCGTTTTCGAAAAACGCTGCACTATTATTTCACTGATCAGGCCTTTGATATTGTGGATCATTGGCGCTCCTCTCCCTGGATTTTAAAGGGAAAAGTCCCGGAATGGGAAAGGAAAGGCTATGTCGCGTTCCATCCGCTCCACTTTATGGAGCGGACGCCGATCGGCGAAATAGAGGTGATTCCCTTTCGCGGCAATCATCGCGGAAATGTCGGGGAATCCTCGGCTCTTTACCTGATTTTTCTGCCGGACGGCCGCACCCTGTTTTATGGGCTAGACAGTGGCCCTTATTTTCCTGAAACGCTGGAAGCGCTGCGGGACTATAAAATTGATATTTTGATCTCCGAAGCGACGTTCGGTCTTGCACCCAGCCGGCCGCACAAGGCGCACATGAATATGGCTGAAGTGCGGTCGCTTGTGGAACGATTGCTTCAGCAAGGCACGCTCACACCGCAAAGCCTGCTTTATCTTACGCATATCAACCATAATAACGGCGCAACCCCGGAGCATCTGCAGCAGGCGCTGCAAGCGCAGCCCTTTCCGGTCCCCACAGAAATCGCCTATGACGGATTAAGGATTTTATAAGCGTACAAAAGAAAGCGTGTGCTTTTTAGCACACGCCTTTTTATCGGTATTCAATCTCCACCACCGCGCCATCCCGGATATACGCTTGTGTTAGAATATTTTCATAAGTGCCGTCGATCTTTACGTAAAACTGTTTATTGGCCGTAATCGATGTGCCCAAAAAAGTGCGAAAAACATTATTCATAACCAGCGGTTGTTGAAATTCATTATAGATTTCCGGATAGTGCAACGAAAAGATATCGGAAATGGTATCGTTGTTTTCCACCACGAGGGGACGTTGGTTCATATTTTTCCCCTCATCCAGACCGGTAACGGTCACATAAATCGTCACCATTTCCGGCTTCTCTTTTCCGTAAAGATTCCAAAACACCGCCGTTGCTATGGTGATGGATACCATCAGAAAACAAACGAGCGAAATGGCCCAGTGCTTCCCCGCCCAATGAAAAAATCGAAAAATTCTATTCAACATGGCTTATTTCTTTTGAACTGCGGCCTGTGCCGCAATTTCTGCATCCGTTGCCTCCTGCAGCATCGTTGCTGCGTCCGCGCCGGTGAGCGCGTTCCGGAAACATTGAACCATGTTATCAAAGGTCTGCAAATGCTCCTTCATCGGCCAGTCGGCTGCGGTGGCATTGGTCAGCAAGCTCTTTAAAGCCTCATCCATCTTCGTTCCGGTAGTGCTGTCATAATATTGCACATCCGCACACAGCGTTCCCTCTGTTTTAAAGAGGTCGTAGAAATCGGAAGAGCCAAAATAATCCGTTCCCAGCAACTCAACAATGGCTTCCGGATAACGGGTGTCCGGTTTGTTGAAGAACGCACTGGAAACATAAACCCCGCTGGTCATCCGGCCGATGAAAGCGCCTGTTTCGCGCTTACCGGTAGGGGTGTTGGGGAATCCCACCACCTTCACGTCTTCCAGCGACAGCTTCCCTCCGAAAGCGTCGGAGGGAGCGACAATCATCGCGGCCTTTCCGTCTAAGAAGGACTGCAATGCGTCATCAAAGCTGACATTATAGCAATCCGAGGTGAAAGTGCCGGCAGTTTCCAGCGTTTTAATATCGTTCAGCGTGCGCTCCCAGCTGGCCATGATGCCAAAGGTGGGCGCATAACTGTGTTCCGCGGTTCCCCCTTCAGACAAAACCAGTTCATCAATGAAATACTGGAGGCCTTCATCTTTGAATCCGGCTGCAATGGGGGTGATTCCTTGCGCCTTGAGGGCTGCAATATCCGCCATCAGATTTTCCCAGGTGGTCGGATTTTCGAGGGTCAGAGACTTCAGTAATGTACGGTTATAGTACAGCCCCTGAAAATAGCCGTAGGTCGGAATCATGTAATTATCGAGATCAGATTCTTCCGAAATCGTAAACACCGCATCGGAGGTCTTCTCCATGACCGTATTGTATGCGGCGCGAATATCGGGCACCTTTTTGATTTTATCTTTCTCAGCCAGCTCATTAATAAAATCTTCCCGATTGGTGAAAAAGCAGGCGATCTTCCCGCTGTCTACCTTTTTCATGAAACTTTTCAATTCTTTTTCATCGGTCGGAATCTTGGTGAATTTCAAATCAATATTGCTATAGGTTGAAAAATCCTCTTTCCAGGAAGAAATAACGCCGCTCCAGTCGGACCACTCCGCGTCATTCTCATCCACCGGGATCCCCACCGTCATGGTGAAACGCTTCCCAACGCTTTCATCCCCGCTGGTTTCTTTCCCCGAACTGGCACAGCCCGCAACCAACAATAACGATAGAACGAGCGCCGTAACAAGGCTCAATATTTTAATCCCTTTTTTCATAGAGCAACCTCCACCTTGAATTATCATTTTTAATAATAACATAAAGAGGAGACAAAATAAAGAGTTTTTTCCAAAAATATTTTAGGTTTTCAAATATTTTTGCCTAAGATTTTCAAACCACTCCACCAAGGCAAACTTGATTTGTTGTTTTTCATTCGTCTTTTCCAGAAACGTCGTTCCCTCTTCTCCGACCACCGCCGTCATTTCCTGTTCTCCCTGTTCTTTTTCCACGGCCGGCGATACACACAAGGCCGGATAAAGCACACACCAGAAATTCTGACCGGCGCCTTCGCCGATCCAAATGCTGACAGCCTGATAGCGCCCGGCCGGAAAAGAGAAGGTTCCATAGCTTTTAGTGGGGAAAAAACGGGTCTGCACCGCCACCTGTACCGGCTCCTGACTGCCGTTTTTCACTAATATCCGCTGTGCTTCGGCCTGCAGCAGCTCTTTATTTTCCTCGGCGCAGGTCAAAGCCTCCTCCTGACTTTGGCAATCGGTAAACAACTGTTGTACCAGTGCAAAAACGCCGTCTCTTACCTTTAATTTCAGCTGCTGATCCTCATCGCTGTCGGAATTGGCCACCACATGAAACCGCACGACCCTGTCCCGCACATAGGTCGCATCCCGCTCTCCCAACCATAGTAAATATACCAAAGCAGCCAAAAGCACCAACGCCGGCACCGCTGCCCAAATAATCGCTTTTTTCATAAACAAACACCTCCTTGCCAACATCATTGACAAGAAGGTGTCTGTTTAATCATCCGTCCTTATTTTGTTCCAAAAATACGGTCGCCGGCATCGCCCAATCCGGGCACGATATAGCCATGTTCATTGAGATGATCATCCACGTGGGCGCAATAAATATCCACATCCGGATGAACCGCGCTCAGCGCTTTGACCCCTTCCGGCGCGGCAATCAGGCACATAAACTTGATCTTCTGTCCGCCCAGTGCTTTGATCTGATTGATGGCATCAATGGCAGAGCCTCCGGTTGCCAGCATCGGATCCACCACAATCACCAACCGTTTCCCGATATTGGCCGGCAGCTTGCAATAATAGGGGTGCGGCTCCAGAGTTTTTTCATCCCGATACATGCCGATATGCCCTACCCGAGCAGAAGGAACCAGATTCAATACACCGTTTACCATTCCGAGGCCAGCACGCAGAATCGGCACCACCGCCAGCTTGATCCCAGCCAGCATATTCGTGCAGGTTTTGGCAATCGGGGTTGTGATCTCCACCTCTTCCAGCGGCAGATCCCGCATGGATTCATAACACATCAGCATGGTAATTTCTTCCACCAATGCGCGGAACTGATTGCTGCTGGTCTCCACATTTCTCAGGATGGAAATCTTGTGCTGAATCAGAGGGTGATCGAAAACGATTAGGTTTGACATGGATCATACTTCCTTTTTTTATTTTTTTTATCGTACCACCCCCTTTTCCCTTTGTCAAGGAGATTTTACTGTCCGTGAAAAAAGCCCGGCTTTGATCCCCCTGCGCGAGTCATTTGACAATTCCCTTCATCCGATTTATAATAATCCTATTCAAAACGATTCAACCGTCTGTACGCCGCCTTCTTTGGGTAGCCTTTTCTCCAAAAGGAAGGAGACGTTATTGGGGGAAGATTCAGCGCGGATATACATAAAGACCAGGTAGGAGGCAGCTCATATGTCCGTAACATTAGGAATCGATGTCGGGGGATCCACCACTAAAATTGTGTCCTTTCATCAAGAGATCATCGGGTCTTTGCAGGTGCGCGCCACCGATCAGATGACCTCCCTTTTCGGTGCGGTCGGGCACTTGCTGCACCAGCAAAATCTCTCCTTGAAAGAAGTGGAGCGCATCGTTTTGACTGGCGTCGGCGCCGCTTTGATGCAGGACGATATTTTCGGCATTCCCACGATGAAAGTCAACGAGTTTGAGGCCATCGGCTACGGAGGCCTGCTTCTGGCCGATCAGCCGGAAGCACTGGTGGTCAGCATGGGTACCGGCACTGCTTTTGTGCACGCCAGCCAAAAGAAAATCACCCATTTAGGCGGAAGCGGCGTCGGTGGCGGGACCTTATTGGGTCTTTCCTCCAAGTTGCTGGGGGAAAAGGATATTGAGTCGGTCATTGCACTGGCCAATGAAGGAGATCTGAGCAAGGTGGATCTTTTGATCGGCGAAATCAGCAACCAGCAGATCCCCACGCTGCCTGCCAGTGCCACCGCTTCCAACTTCGGCAATATCAAAAGCACTGCCTCAAAAGCCGATCTGGCGCTGGGGCTGATCAATATGGTATTTCAAACCACCGGCGTTTTGTCTGCCTTTTCCGCAGGCGGACTCCATTTAAAAAAGATCGTAGTCACCGGTACCATGGCCACGCTACCGCAGGCGCAGGCCATGCTGAATGCCGTCGGCGCTCTCTACGGATTGGATTTTATTATTCCGGAACGTGCCATTTTTGCCACTGCCATCGGTGCCGCCACGCTTTTTCAATGTCGGGAAGACGCAGGGTGTCCATACCCAAAGACCTGAAGCACCACCGCTTTTTGCGCAGTCACACAAGTTGCCTGCTTCCGGCTCTTATGTGGATTTTGATGACCCCGCCGCAGCAGAGGCCATGGCGACTTGGGTTAACGAGCAAACCAACGGAACGGTTGCGCCCCCGCAGAACCTCACTGCCAATCAGATTCTTTGCATCCTGAACACCGTTTATTTTTATGACGAATGACCCGACGCCTTTTCGGAAGAGCAGACAGCGGCGATTTGTTTCATTGCGCCGATGGAATGGAATAGAGCGCTTTGCGGAAACCCTCTTTCCGCAAAGCGCTTTTTACTTCTATCAGCCCCGTGGTTCGCCCCGGCAAAGGCGCACTTGCCGTTTTTCAAAGCCGCAGGGTGCGCAGCCCCTTGGGATAATGATTTTTTCCCACGCCGTCTTTCGCCTTAATAAAGCCCAGCGGCAGCCCCTCCACATAGACCACCCCAAAGCCTTTTCCGCAAACGGGCACCGGCTCTCCGTGCAGATACTGTTTTGCCTGCTCCAGCGTCAGCTCCTCTGTCAGCCGGTACTGCCCCTTCTGAAAGCAGCGGGACAGATGGTGCGCCGGCTTCAGCTGTCTGCCAATACGCAGCATGCATGCCGCCCCGGCGCGCAAAATGCGCAGACCCGCAGGGCAGGGAAGATCCGGCGCAACGAAGTAAAAGCAGTCTCCCCGACAAAGAAGCACGCCTTCCTTTGGCACCGACACCAACCCTTCCAGAAACTGCCGCTCCGCCGGAAATCGTTCGGGAGAAAACAGCGGCGCATTCTTTTTTTCCATTCCGCCATTGCGTATCATCGCACATACGAAATGGCCCTCGCCGCCGTCTTCCGGAAAAATGCGCCGGGCCTGCGCAAGCCCTAAAAAGCCGGGTCGCCCGCCTTCGATTCCGGTATCGGCCAGCTGAAACTCCGGGTGACGCTCCAAAAACCAAAGAATGGTTTTCTCATTTTCCTCTAAATTAAAGGTGCAGGTGGAATAGACCAGTCGGCCGCCGTTATGTACGCAGGCCGCACCCGTCTCCAGTATATCGTGGCTGCGCTCCCGGCAATGTGCCACCAGTTCTTCGCTCCACTCTTCCAAAATGCGCGGATATTTGCGGAACATGCCTTCGCCGGAACAGGGACTGTCAATCAGCACCTTATCAAAATAGCCCGGAAACGCCGATGCCACCTGGGAAGCGGTTCCATTGGTCACGACTGCCCGGGCAGCCCCCATCCGCTCCAGATTTTCCAGCAAGGCCTTTGCCCGCTGCGGCGCGATCTCATTGGCCACCAACAATCCCGTCTCCAGCCGGGAGGCAATGGCGGTGGCCTTGGATCCCGGCGCGGCACACAGATCCAGCACCCGCTCCTCTCCTGAAAGCTGCAGCGCCTCCACCGCGCTCATCGCGCTGGGTTCCTGAAAGTAATACATTCCCGCCAGATGATAGGGATGATTCCCGCTGACTTCCCCGCCGGTAATCACAAATCCATCCCGGTAAAACGGGCTTGGTTTTACTGAAAATGGAACGACACGCAGGAATTCCTCCCGGCTGAGCTTCTGCGGATGATAACGAACCCCCTCGATAGGCGGTTGCCCCAAATATGGGGAAAGATCCACCACGTCCTTTATATACTGAATCATTTAATTGCCTCTTTGCCCGGATCCTGAAAACCGAAACCCAGAATTTCCGTGGCTTCGCCCACCACCATAAAGGCCTTTGGATCCGCGGCATACACGATGCGCCGCAAGGCTTTTTCGTCCCCGGTGTGCACCGCGCAAAACAGAATATTTTTTCCGTCGCCCGTATAGCCGCCGGTCCCGCTCAAAATCGTGACCCCATGTCCGGTCCCTTCAATAATCGTTTTTTCCAGTGGAACCGCGGATATAATAAACGCCATCCTGCCCTGTGTCCGCCCCTTCAGATAGGCGTTCAACACCGCCGTATAAACGGCGGAGAGCAGCAACGAATACAGCACGGCTTCCAATTCCCGGTAAATCAGGCCGCCCCAGATAATCACTACCGCGTCAACGGCCAGTACCAGACCGCCAAACGATACAGCCGGAAACTTCTTCTGCAGCAGCAGCGCCAGCAAATCACTGCCGCCGGTCACAAAGCCCTGGCCGCAGATGATGGCCACTCCCGCGCCGGAAAGTGCCGCGCCACACAAAACCGACAGCAGACGATCGCCCTGAAAGGGCGGGATTCTCGAGCAAAACTGCAGCGACACCGAAAGCAGCAGCGTTCCGACAATCGCCGCAAAGGCATAATGCCGGCGCAGCAAAAAGTAAGTGGCAACCAGCAGCGGCAAATTAATCAGCACCAGCCCGAGACCCAACGGCACTTTGAACAGCACGTTCAAAATGGTTGCAAGCCCGGTTGCGCCTCCCAGCAAAACCTTATGCGGGTTGATAAAAACCGTGACCCCCACTCCATAGAGCGCCGCCCCCAGCAACAGCGCGCCCGCCGTTGCAAAATATTTTCGCATGCATATCCCTCCCAAAGTACAGTATTCGCTGTTAGCTTTTACAAAAAGAGGTCATTTTATCAAAAAGGGCTTGCAGGCGCGGATGGTCCTCAGACAAATACAAATATCCAAACAACGCCTCCAAACCGGTTGCGGCATGATAGGCGCCGAGTTCCGCATTGCGCGGTTTTGTGTGAATTCTGGCATTGCGCCCCCGACGGACGATTTCCCGCTCATCCTCTTCCAAAAAGGGCTCCAGCAGCGCAAGATAATGGCTTTGCGCCGCGCAGCTGACAAATTTTTTTGCTTTCTCGTGCAGTTTATTATTCTGGCAATTTCCCTGCGCCAGCACATAGTCCCGCACCAGCAATTCATAGACCCCGTCTCCTAAGTAAGCCAGCGCCAACGGGCTGTAAGTCCGCCGCACCTCTTCTTTATTGCTCATATTGCAAAAGCGCTCCCTTCGCCACCCCGTCTTCGATCTCTAACACCGCAAAATCCCCTCCCACCTGTTTGAAAGAACCTGGATTCATCATTAAAATTCCGTCTTTTTCTTGCAAAAAAGGCTGATGGGTATGGCCAAACAAAACGATCCGCGCCCCCTTGGCTCTGGCAGCAGCATAAAGAGCCTGAACCCCACCTTTTACTCCGTAACGATGCCCGTGTACCAGCCATGTGGTCAATCCGCCCAAAGGAAAAATAAGTTCCTCCGGCCCGGGATCCCCATAATCGCAATTACCGCGCACCTGATACACCGGATGCCCGTCGGTGTGCGCAAGTAACCATCTTGCATCGGCAATATGATCTCCTAAATGGATTATTCCATCGATAATATACCTTTTGTATAAATCAAACATGGGTTCCCGCACCCCATGTGTATCAGAAAAAACCAGGAATCGCATCTTTTCCCCTTCCTCCCTGTTCTCATTTTTTTCATTTTAGCATAAAATACAGAAGAAGGGAATAGGGAAAACTGATTTAACTGATTTCCCCGCTTTTGGATGAAAGGAGCAAGAAACCATGGCACAGAATGATTTAATGAACCAATTAAAAAACATGGATAAAAAAGATCGCAAAGCATTATTGGACCGATTGACCGAGGCGCTCACGCCGGAACAGCAGTCACAGCTAAAAGGAATATTACAGGATAAGCGGCAGATGGATAAGGTGCAGAATAACCTGAAACCCAATGATCTGCAAAGCCTTTTGAACGGCCTGCTCGGTGCGGAGAAACCGCAGGATTTTTTGAACAGCCCCCAAGTACAAAGCCGGATCAAAGATCTCCTCAATTAGATTTAGGAGGAATTCTCTCCGCTCTTTTAGGCGGAAAGAGCGCGCCACCGCCCTCCCAGCCGCCCGTGCCCCCACCGCAGCAAGAGCGCAATCCCTTGGAAGGGCTGCTCTCCTCCTTATCCGGAAATGACGGGGCTGGTCTTGGCAACCTGCTCTCCTCCTTAGCAGGAGGCGGAGGCGCAGATCTTGGTGGGCTGCTCTCCTCCTTAACCGGAGGCGGCGGCGCAAATCTTGGCGGGCTGCTCTCCTCTTTATCCGGAAAAGACGGGGCCGGCCTTGGCAGCCTGCTTTCCTCCTTAGCCGGAGGCGGAGGCGCAGATCTTGGTGGGCTGCTTTCCTCCTTAACCGGAGGCGGAGGCGCAGATCTTGGTGGGCTGCTTTCCTCCTTAACCGGAGGCGGCGCAAATCTTGGCGGGCTGCTCTCCTCTTTATCTGGAAACGACGGGGCCGGCCTTGGCAGCTTGCTTTCCTCCTTAGCCGGAGGCGGCGGCGCAAATCTTGGTGGGCTGCTCTCCTCTTTTTTAGGAAAGGACGGAATTGCCGGAGGGCTCGACCCGGCCTTATTGCTTCGTTTAGGCAGCGCCCTTACCGGGGTGGGCAAGCAGCCGGATAACCGTTGCATCCTGTTAGGCGCACTGAGGCCTTATTTGCGGTCAGAGCGGCAGGGCCGCGTTGATGAAGCCATTCACATTTTAAAAATCGTGCAAGTAGTAGAATTGCTGCAAGGGGGGTTATAATGGATATACTCATACAATCAGACGGGCAGCTTTATCCGCCGCGCCATGCAGAGCGACGTCCGCCTCCCGCACCCTCTTCCCCACCGGCTGCTTCTTCACCGCCGCCGCATACGCCGGACCCGATTTTGCCGCCTGCTCCCCCTATGCGCCCACCGGCACCTCCTCGTCCTGCCATACCGCTTCCACCTCCGAATCTCCCAAGCCCTTGTCCCAGACCGCCGCAACCCCTTGACGGGTTAAGCCACTGGGAAGATTTTTTGATTTTAGCTGTTGCATTTGTGGTTCTGCGCGGCCGAGACAAACCGGATATTCCCCTCCTTATTGCACTGGCCTATATTCTATTTGACAGTTGCTTTTCGTTGGGAAATCTTTTATAATAAAAGACGGTGATTGATCCCGTCTTTTATTCAGACTGTCAAAGGTGGCCCGCACCGCAAAATATTTTAAAAAGAAATGTGCTGATGTAAAGCAAAAATAAGCTGTTTCACCTGTTGCCTCTAAGAATAAGATCAAAACAGCTTTTTGCTTATGCCACCGGTGCCGCCTTGCCGTGTTGATCTGCGCCGGCCATCGTAGGTTTCTTCGTCTGCGTGCTTTTTAAACAGTTTCGAAAGCGTGAGCGTGCCGAAAACGGAGGTTTTTGGCACGCTGTAAAAGACGGTAATGGATACCGTCTTTTATTTTTTTGCAGGGAAGGAGCTCTTATTTTTTATATGGCACAGCTTTATCCTCTTTTTTCCACCAGCAAGGGAAATGCTACGTTGCTGGTCTCCCAGGGTCATGCCCTGTTGATTGATTGCGGGGTTTCCTGCAGTCTGCTATTAAAAGCCATAAAAGATGCCGGCATTGCGCTGGCGCAGCTGGATGGCATTTTACTTACCCACGAACATCAGGATCATATTAAAGGCGCTTCCCAGCTGCACAAGCGTTGTTCAGCGGCCTTTTATGCCAGCGCCGACACTCTGGCGGGGGCGCAGCTCACGGGGATTGCCCATGAAAACAAGCCGTTTACTGCCGGCCGCTTTGATATCACACCAATCGAAATCTCCCATGATGTTCCGGATCCTTGCGGTTACCGCATTGAAACAGAAGGACAGGCGCTGGCCATTGTTACCGACACCGGGAAAATTACCACCTCCATGCTGCAGGCACTGGATGACTGCTCCCTCATTATGCTGGAGAGCAATTATGACCCGGAAATGTTGGCGTGCGGCCCTTATCCACCCGCGCTGAAGGCCAGAATCCGTTCTGATCGCGGTCACCTTTCCAACTCCGCCTGTGCTTCCTTACTGTCCCTGAAAGCGCTTAAGGGCCAGCTGCAAACGGCTGTTCTGGCGCATTTAAGCGACCAGAACAACACGCCTCTAACTGCAAAATCCGCAACGCTCGAGGCCTTTACGCAATATGGCATCACTGATATCCAAGTCGAGGTAGGCGGGCCCTTTTGCCCGCCGCTGGAGGTAAAAAAGCAATGAAAACTACGCTGCTTTGTCTCGGCACTTTAAAAGAGCGTTACTGGAAAGATGCCGAGCGGGAATATCAAAAGAGACTAAGCCGTTTTGGCGGTTACACCGTTGTTGAATTGCCGGAAATTTCACTTCCGGATCATCCTTCGGAATCCGAAATCCGGCAGGCTCTGGAGCGGGAAGGCGACGCCATTTTGAGGCGCATTCTCCCTCAAAGCTGCGCCATTGCCCTCTGTGTGGAAGGGGCATCCCTTTCCAGTGAACAGCTGGCCTCCTACATAGAAAATGTGCCGCAATCCGGAAAAAGTGCGCTCACTTTTATTATCGGCTCCTCCTATGGTCTTTCGCCCAAGGTTAAACAAGCATGCGCTTTGCAACTGTCTTTTTCGGCCATGACCTTTCCCCATCAGTTGATGCGGATCCTGCTGGCGGAACAGCTCTATCGTTCCTGCAAAATTGGGGCGCACGAACCTTATCATAAATAATTTTTTTAACCCAAAATTAAAGCGCCTGTTTTTTCAATGATTGAAAAAACAGGCGCTTTAATTTGAAAAAGCACGTTTGTTTCGGGGCAATTGATCTGGCAGCTTTCTCTCCATCTATCTACACTGGTTTCCCTTATTTTCAAACCAACACCGCACCGCTGTTATAAATCAAACCCCGATTCGCTATCGACTCCGCACGTTGCGCGCCCACTGGCTGTAAAAGACCGCAACCAAACGGAGCCTACCGCAGCAGGCAAGCAGAAAAGAGCGCCCTTATGAAAAGGCGCTCTTTTGCTCTCATGATAATGTCAGATCAGGTGGCCAGCAACTGAAGCAAGGCAACCGCATCCCCCATGGTAATATCCACATTCTGAGGATCTACATTGGCCGCTACCATGTTGATCTGATCCTGCGTTACGCTGCCAGACAGATATTGAAGCAGCAACACTGCATCCGCCATCTGAACCACGCCATTGCTGTCAATATCACCCAAAATAGCACTGAGTACGGTGACCGTGCCGGTTCCGCTGTTCACCGCAACCAGGGCATCATCCTCATTGACGGAATCGACCACCGTGGCGGTAATGTTATAATTTCCTTCCGCAGCGGTGTCCAGAATCGTAAAGGTCAGATAGGCAATATCCCCATCAACGGTCACGTTACTTTCATTGGCCAGCGAAATCCGGAATGGATTATCGTTGACTGTGGTCTCATTCACTCCAACAAACAAACCGAACAGGCCTGTGCCTTCCGCACTCTTCAGCTTCAATGCTGTTGCGTCATAGGAAACTTCAATTGTGAGCCCTGCGATTCCCGGATTATCAGCCAGAGAAACCGCAACCACAACCTCTCCGCCGATGCAGCCCTGTTCAGTGCTGAGTGCCAGTGATGCTCTGGCTGTCATCGTGCCTGTGATCAAAGTATCCTCTGTGAAGACCGCGGTCTTCAGATCACCCACATAGTTCCATGCAGCGGAAGCAATGAATGCGTCATCGATCCCGATCAGCTTCCCGGTGTTATCGGTATAATAGTTGGTCGTAACCGTATTGGCCGCGTTGTTTGCATCCGTAGCCTTGAATGTCACCTTCGCCGGAAGCGTAACGCCCTCTTCGGCAAAGACCGGGTTGGTCTCGC
>CAYRYQ010000013.1:0-28282 GCA_964428505.1 uncultured Eubacteriales bacterium | reverse complement strand
CCGTAAGCAAAAAGTGGATTTTATGCGGCAAAACGCCACATTTTTTCTTTTCCTGGGCTGCTGAATCTATTTTTGAGAGTCCATTTCCCTTTTTACGAAAACCAATTTTTCTCTTTCTATTTTTTGCGGTGCGGGACTTTTTTGACAGTCTGAACGCCTTATTGCAAGGCGTTTTCAATCTCCTCCAGAATGTCTCCGGTGAGCAGATAGCCCGCCGCCTTGCAGTTTTCCTCCACTTGCTCCGGCCTGCTTGCGCCGATCAGGGCGCTGGCCACCCCCGGCTGCCGGAGCACCCAGGCAAGCGCCAGCTGCGCCATCGGGATCCCGAGCTGATCTGCAATCGTCCTGATTTTTCGCACCTTTTCAAAAACTTCTTCGTTTAAAAGGCGCCCGATGAACTGGTTCATCTTGTCGTTGGCGGCGCGGCTGTCGGCCGGGATCTTGTCGGCGCTTTGATATTTTCCGGTCAGCATGCCCTGCGCAAGCGGTGAAAAAACCACTTGCCCGATGCCGTGCTTTTGGCTGACGGGGAGTACCTCTTTTTCAATATTGCGCGCCAGCATATTGTAGCGCGGCTGGTTCACGACGATTCTGTTCAGCAGATACCGATCCGCCACATGCATGGCCTCCTCAATCTGGGCGGCGCTCCATTCGCTGATGCCCGCATACAGGATCTTGCCCTGATGAATCAGGTCGTCGAAAGCCCGCAGGGTCTCTTCCACCGGCGTTTCGGTATCGTAGCGGTGGCAGTAAAGGATATCCACATAGTCCACCCCGAGCCGCTTCAGGCTGGCCTCCGCCTGCTCAAAGATGTGCTTTCTGGACAATCCCCGGTCGTTGGGCCCTTCTCCCATCGGGAAAAACACCTTGGTCGCCAAAACATAGGAGCTTCTGTCATATTTTCTCAGGGCTTCCCCGACCACCTTTTCCGCTTCTCCGCGGTTATAGACATTGGCGGTATCAAAAAAGTTGACTCCCGATTCGTATGCCTTGTCAATCGTCCTGATCGCGGTATCCTTCTCCACCGCGTTTCCATAAGTAAGCCAGCTTCCAAGGCTTATTTCGCTGACTCTCAGTCCTGAATTGCCCAATCTTCTGTATTGCATCACCGATCACTCCTTTTATTATTGTCCGCACGCGCCGTCGCGGGGCAAGAAACATTCCAAGGCCCACCTTTTTGCGATTTGACAAGCGTTTTCTTCCGCAGTATAATATTATTATAAAAACATAATATGGGCGCAAAGTCAATAGGAAAACGCAAAATAAACGAATGTCTCCCCCAAAAAGCACGCAGAAATCCGGCTTTCCAAAAAGCGAACCCCGGCGCGTGCGGCTTTTCGCGCCGAACGTGCATCCCACGAGGGGTAGAGTGCCGTTCGTTATTTTCATTAATAAAGGAGTTTAACATACGCATGCGGATCATTGCACTGGAGCAGTTACACAACACAAGAGATCTTGGCGGGCTGCCCGGCTCAGACGGCAGCACCGTCCGCCGGGGCAGGCTGATCCGCAGCGGGGAGCTCTTCTCTGCCAGCCCCGCGGATCTTGCGGCGCTGGCCGCGCTTCCGCTTTGTGCCGTTGCGGACTTTCGCTGCGCGGAAGAGCGCCGGGAAACGCCGGATCCCTGCTTTCCCGGCGCACAATCCCATTGGTTTCCGATTTTGAAAGCAAAGACTTTGGGCATTACCCGGGAAGAAGGGCAAGACCTGAGAGAAACGCTGACCCGCCTATTGTCCTCTCCCACCTTCCACGCCGGCGAATACCTGACCGGTCTTTACCGGGCCATTTTGCAAGATCCGGAAGCGCTCTTGGAATACCGCCGTTTTTTTGGTCTGCTGCTGCAAGACCATTCCGGCGCGGTGCTCTGGCACTGCAGCGCGGGGAAGGATCGGGCGGGCGTGGGCACGGCTTTGTTGCTGACCGCGCTGGGCACCCCAAGGGAAGCCATCTTTCAGGACTATCTGCTGACCAATGCGTGTCTTGCCGGGCCCATTGAACGGGATGCTTTGCGGCTGTTCCCGGAAGAGAGCACCGTTCAGGCGGCTTACCGCGGCATGATGCAGGTTAAGGCCGATTATCTGCAGGCGGTCTTCCGGGCCATGGACGAGGCGGGCGGCCCGGCCCGCTTTCTGGCAGACCGGCTGGGGCTGGCGCAGCCCCAGATCGCGCGGCTGCGGAAACTCTATTTAACAGCACGGGGGAATTGAACATGGATTCATTATTGCTGCATATTTGCTGCGCGCCCTGCGCGGTAGCCTGTGTCCGCCAGCTGCGAGAAGAGGGCGTCAGCCCCACAGGCTTCTGGTATAACCCCAATATTCATCCCTTCACCGAATACCGCGCCCGGCGGGACACCCTGATCGACTACGCGAAGCGCATCGATCTTGCGCTGGTGGTGGATGATTTTTATGGGCTGCGCCCCTTTGTGCAGGCGGTGAGCGCCGATATCGAGCACCGCTGCGCCTTCTGCTATCGCTGCCGTCTGGAGCAGACCGCCGCCTATGCCGCGGCCAACGGATTTGATGCCTTTGCCACCACCCTCACCGTTTCTCCCTATCAGAATCACCCGCTGATTTTTGAAACAGGACGGCAGATGGGGGAAAAATACGGTGTTTCCTTCGTCCCTTATGATTTTTCCCCCCGCTTCCGGGAAGGGCAGCGGGAAGCCCGGGAACTGGGACTTTATATGCAAAAATACTGCGGCTGCATCTTCTCGGAGGAAGACCGCTACTGCAAGAAAAAGGCAAAATAGCAAAAATACAGTCATCCCCCGATACACTGAAAAAGAACTGTGACAATTCTGTGCCAAAAATCAGAGAGTGATTTCACTCGTTTTTAATTTTTTTGAAAATCAACGCAAACAAAAAACGGCTTTACAGCGCAGTTTCCCGCATTGTAAAGCCATTTTTATTTTGGCGCGCCGGAGAAGATTCGAACTCCCGGCCTTCTGATCCGTAGTCAGACGCTCTATCCAGCTGAGCTACCGGCGCAAATATAAAACCGTTGTTGAAAGAACCGTCTGCAAAAGACAACCCTTGCTCAAAGCGGTATTTATCATACCACAGTTTGCCGCTAAAATCAAGCCTTAAATGAAATATTTTTCTTGGCACGCTCTTATTTCCTGATCATAGAATAAACCGTGGAGGGGAATACCATGAAAATTCTGATCATTGGCGGCGATCAACGGCAACTCTATCTTGCAGATTACATAAAGGCCCATGGTTTTCAGGTTGTGCAGGCGGCGCTGGGCGGGTATGAGCGCCCTGATTGGCAGGCAGAGGTCTGCATACTGCCACTGCCGGCCACCCGCGACGGCCGGCACCTGAATACCCCGCTTTCCAAAGAATCCATGCTGCTTGACACCGTGTTTCAGCAGTTCAAAGGCAAACTGCTTTTCGGGGGGATGCTGCCCCCGCTGCAAGGCGTTCCCTATCAGGTTATTGATTACTTTTCCGCGGAAGAGGTCACCATCAGCAACGGCGTTCCCACCGTGGAAGGCGCGCTTGCGCTGGCCATTGAGCACACGCCCTTTACGCTGCTCAATCACCCGGCGCTGGTTCTGGGTGCGGGACGCATCGGCACCCTGCTGGCGACGCGTTTGGCAGCGCTGGGCGCACAGGTAACGGTGGCGGCACGCCGTCCCGCCTCTCTTGCGGCCATCCGGGCACTGGGGCTTCGGGCGCGTTTTTATGAAGATGTTCCTTACAAGCGGTTCCGGCTGCTTTTCAACACGGTTCCCGCCCGCATCCTGAAAGACGACGCGCTGACGCTTCTTCCCAAGGATGCGCTGCTGATCGAGCTGGCATCCAACCCGGGCGGCTTTGATCCGGAACAGGCGGAACGGCTGGGGCTTCGAATGATCCAGGCGCCCAGTCTGCCCGGGAAATACGCACCGGAAACCGCCGCCGAAATCATCGGCGAATATATCCTGAAGGAGATGGAACACCTTGAATGAATTAAAACGTGTGGGGCTGGCGCTTACCGGCTCCTTTTGCACGCTGGACACGGTGCTGAACGCGATGGAAACTATACACGGCCGTTACCAGCTTTATCCGATTATGTCCCCTATGGCCTATGAGACCAATACCCGCTTCGGCACCGCCTTTTATTTCAAAGAACGGCTGCAGGCGCTTTGCGAGCGGGAAATCTGGCACACCATCCCGGAGGTCGAGCCCATCGGCCCGGAGAAGCTGCTGGACGCGCTGATTATTGCGCCCTGCACCGGAAACACCCTGGCCAAACTGGCCTTGGGCGTTACCGATACCGCTGTTACCATGGCCGCCAAGGCCACCCTGCGCAATGACCGCCCGGTCATTCTGGGGCTGTCTACCAACGACGCGCTCAGCACTGCCGCCAAAAACATCAGCATGCTGCAAACCATGCGCAACTACTTTTTTATCCCCTATGGGCAGGATCATGCCACCAGCAAGCCCCGCTCCTGCATCGCCCGTTTCGATCAGCTATCCGCCACTCTGGAAGCCGCTCTGCATGGGCTGCAGCTGCAGCCCATGCTGCAATAAACCAAGCGCCGCCGGGCAAAAAACCGGCGGCGCTCTTTTTTAAGAAGTGCGATTAAAATGTTTCGCCCGCCGGGTTCTCCGGCTGCGCTTCACAGCAGGGATCCTTTTCCGGTGCGGGAGCCGGCGCGTCGGGCGCGCTCTCCGTCACTTTTCCCAAACCGGTCCACTCGCTGAACAGCACGCTTTGAGACGCGGCGTTCACCAGATCGGTCGGAATGACCACCTTGGCCGCTTTTCCGTCACACAGCCGGATCAATGCCTCATAGCGCTTAAGCTCCAGCACCACCGCGTCCGCAGAAGCCTCTTTCAAAAAGCGAAGCCCGTTGGCTTCCGCCTGCTTGGAAAGCTCCAACGCCCGCGCCTCTCCCTGCGCCCTTGCAATCTTGGCGTCCCGCTCGCCCTCGGCAGCCAAGATCACCGCCTGCTTATCTCCTTCCGCCCGGGTAATGGCGGCGGCCTTATGCCCCTCCGCCTGCAGCAGGGTCTGCCGGCGGTCCCGCTCGGCCTTCATCTGCTTTTCCATGGCATTCTGAATTTCTGCCGGCGGGATGATATTTTTCAGCTCCACCCGGTTGACCTTAATCCCCCAAGGATTGGTGGCCTCATCCAAAATCGAGGTCATTTTTCCGTTGATATAATCCCGGGAAGTGAGCGTGCCGTCCAGCTCCATTTCGCCCACAATATTCCTAAGGGTCGTTGCCGTCAGGTTTTCCAGCGCCCGGACCGGACTCACCACCCCATAGGTATAGAGGCTTGCGTCAAAAATCCGGTAATAGACCACCGTATCGATCTGCATGGTCACATTATCTTTGGTGATCACCGGCTGCGGCACCGAATCCAGCACGATCTCCTTGAGCGTGATCCTCTTGGCGATCCGTTCAAGAAATGGGATCTTGACATGAAGGCCGGCGCTCCAAGTCATTTTGTATTTGCCTAAAAACTCAATCACATACTCGGTGGCCTGCGGCACAATCCGCACATTTGCCGCAAAAAACCAGATCAGCAGCGCTGCCAGTGCGATATAAACGTAAATCATAACAAACCCCTCTCATTTTGTTTAAAAACACTTTTATTTCAAAGTAATGTGCCTGTTTTTTCTGACGGATCAGCCGAAATACCGCTCCAGCAAACCCTTAAAGGATTTGCCGTGCCGCGCTTCATCCTTGGCCATCTCATGGACCGTATCATGAATCGCGTCCAGGTTGGCGGCCTTGGCCAGCTTGGCCAGCTCCAGTTTCCCTGCGGTGGCGCCGTTTTCCGCCGCAACGCGCGCCTCCAGATTCTTCTTTGTGGAAGAAGAGAGGCACTCTCCCAGCATCTCGGCAAATTTCGCCGCGTGCTCCGCCTCTTCATGGGCGGCCTTTTCATAATAGAGCGCGACCTCCGGATAGCCTTCTCTGGCCGCGGCGCGGGACATGGCCAGATACATCCCCACCTCTGTGCACTCCCCGTTAAAGTTGGCTCTCAAGCCTTCCACGATCTCTTCGGGAACACCGTCGATGATTCCCACCTCATGCTCACAGGCCCAGGTCATCTCCTCTTCTTTCAGCTCCACAAATTTTTCCCCGGGGGATTTACAAAGAGGACATTGCTCCGGTCTCGTGTCGGACGCCACAATTTCACCGCATACCGTACATTTCCATTTTTTCATTTTTCTGTCTCCTTTTGAAATAAATTTTCATCCATCACAAGCTCCATAATCTTCCGGTAATACGCCGGCGCGTTTTCGCGGAACCGTTCCGCCGCGTAAAAAGCGTCTTTGTGCTCCGGCACCAGAATCTGATAGGAAAGCAACACTTCGCCCTGCTCCCGAATAGTGCAGGTGACCAGAAAACCGTTCTGCGATTCTTCGATCCGGGTCAGCACCTGCTCCTCCTCCTGCTTTTGCCGCAGGCTTTGCTTCAGCGCCGCCAGGCATCGGTTTTTCACATTGAAAGGCAGGCGCTGCTCGTATTCCTTTTCCACCTCCAGCCCCTGCTTCGTGATCCGGTAGCTGCTGGTTTCATCCAGTGATGCGATATCCATCATTCCGCTCATCAGCAGCTGCTCTGTTGCCTCGGCATAATCAAAATATTCCACCAGCCCGTCGGCCATCAACACCGCCGTCAGCTGGCTTTCCGTTACCACGCTGCCCGCTTCCTTTAACAGGAAAAGGATCAGCGCTTTGATATCAGGGATTTCCTTTAATCCGCCTAATTCCGGCATGACCGTTCTCCTTTAACAAAAAAACTTAGCCTTCGCACTAAAAGTGCGGCTGCAACACCAATGATACTACCACTTATTATAGCACCCAGCGTTAAATAAAGCAAGAGCCATAAGACAGAATAGCTGCCCATCAGCCACCCGGCCACCAGCAGCTGCCCCAGATTATGCCCGATCGCCGCAAATGCGCTGCGGGCCCAAAGCGGCGCTTTATAAAAAAGACACAAGGCCAGAAAAGCGAGCAGCCCGCCTGCGGCGCTGTAAAACAGATAGCTTGCCTGCCCGGCAAAAAGTGCGCAAAGCAGAATGCGCGCCGCCAGCACCAAAGCCGCCGGACGCCTGCCGAACCAGTCCATCGCCAGCAGCGTGAAAAGATTGGCCAGCCCCAGCTTCAGCCCCGGCATCCCCGGCATCGGCGGAAGAAGCGCTTCCAGCCCGAACACCGCGCAGGAGAGCGCGGTCAGCAGCGACAAGCTCACCACTTTCCGCCCGTTCATCCGCTCACCCCGTCCACAGCGGCGCTTCCTTTTTTCAGCGTGACCATCACCCGGTTCGGCAGACAAACAATCTGCTGGCCGGCACGATGGATCCTGCCCTGCTTCACACAAAGCTGATCCCTGCAATCGGCGCGTTCCATAAAGACGCCGCCCGCATCCGCCGCCACCACATTGCCGTCTCCCACAGGAATATAAACCGTCTCCCGCAGCTCCTCCAGAACCAGCCGCCGGATCACGATTCCGTTTTGGGAAATTTCCACGGTCAGCTGCGGCCCGTTCCCCCGCCAGATCAAAAAGGCCCAAAGACAGGCAGCCGCGATCCCCGCCAGCGTGAGCGCGTAAGCCAGCTGCCGTTTATTCGTATTGATAGTGCGGGTTATTTGCCTCAAAATCATTCTTCAGCCCCTCGCTGACCACCACCCGGTGGTCTGCCGTTACCAAAATACATTCAAAATTTCCCTGCTGCTTGCAAAAATCCAGCGCCCGCTGCTCTCCCATCACATAAAGGGCGGTGGAAAGGGCGTCGGCCTCAGTGCCGCTTTCCGATATCACCGTCACGGAAAGCAGCCCGCTATCCGCCGGCGAAAGCGTGGTGCGGTCCAGAATATGCTGATAGGTCACGCCGTCTTGCGTGAAATTGCGCTGATACCCGCCGGAGGTCACCACCGCGCCGTCGCGCAGATGCACAATGCCCAGATAAACCCCACCCTCCGGATCGGCGATGCCAACCCGCCAGGGGCTGCCGTCCGGATTGCCGCCCAGCACCTGCACGTTGCCGCCCAGCGACAAAAAAGCATGCTCAATTCCCCTCTCCCGCAGCAGCGCGGCCAGCTTTTCCCCGGCATACCCTTTGGCAATGCCGCCAAAATCCAGCGCCCCGCCCGCCTGCAGCGTCACCCGGTTTCCCTCTGTCTTGATCAGCCGGTCATCCACCAGCGGCCGGATTGCCTCCCGCTCATCGTCAGACGGCACCCGGTAAAGCCCGCCGGTAAAGCCCCAAAGCTGCGTGGCGGGATATAAAGAAAGGCAGAAGGCCTGATCGGTCAGCGCGGAAATATGCAATCCTCTGTTCAGCACAGTCAGGGCATCCTCTCCCAACGCGGCTTCGCCCCGTTGATTCAGCGTCCACAGATCGCCGCCCTCCACCGTGGTGCTGAGGGCATGCTCCAGCGCCTCTACCTCCTGCCGGCAGGCCGAAGCGGCCGCACCGTCTTTTTCTGCGATCTGAAAGGTCATAATGGTGTCCATGGCGAAAAAATTTGTTTCTTCCAGCGTGGTTTGCCGGCAGCTGCAAAGCCCCGGCAGCAAGCAAAACAGGATTCCCGCCGCCACGATCCGTTTCCTCATCGGCACCCTCCCCTCTTTTTTGCCATTTTATCATAAAGGATTGAAAATAGAAAGTATTTTTAATATAATAGTAAGAAAAGAGGTGAAGTATATGAACCAGATTACCGTTCCCTTTTCCCATCATTTAACCCTTCCGGACGTACCAAGCGGCTACCTGAATCACTTTCTGTGGCCGGAAAACAATGCGCGGCCGCTGGCCTATTGCTCTGTTTGCTATAACCACAGCGCCCTGCGGGTGCGCCTGACGGCGGAGGAAGCGGCCCTCAGGGTCGTTACGCAAAAAGATAACGGCCCCGTCTGGGAAGATAACTGCCTGGAGTTTTTCTTTGCGCCCTTCTTTACCGAAGAGCCGGACTATTTAAATTTTGAATGTAATCCTTTAGGCGCCATGATCATTGAGAAAGGGCCCTCCCGCGCCGACCGAGCCAAAATCACCGCCCTGCTCAAGCCCCAATTGGAGCTCTCTGCCACCATCCGGCCCGGAAAAAGCTGGCAGGTGGACTACACGATTCCCTTCGATGCCCTCGGCGGGCTTTATCAGCGCCCCTTCCAGCCGGTAAAGGGAACCCCCTTCCGCTGCAACTTCTACCTTTGTGGGGAAAAGACGCCTTCTCCGGTATTTGCCGCCTGGAACCCGGTGAAAACGCCCAAGCCGGATTTTCACCGCCCCGAATTTTTTGGGATCGGGGTATTCGGTTAATGGGGCTGCTATCCAAAAAGAAAGAGCCGGATCTAAGCCTTGCGCTTTTGAGAAAGCTGCCCCGGCGCGGCGTGGCCATCTTCTCCCGCCGGAATCCCCTTACCTATCAGGAAACCATCCTGGGGCGCGCCGGTGCCTTCAGCATCCGGGAGGAAGAGCTGATCCTTTCGTGTCAGAACCGCATTCTGCTGCGCTGCCCGCTTAAGGAAATCAAGGCCTATGAGCTGATGAATCTCTCCGGGGTCTGCCTATGTATCGGCGACGCCCGTTATATCGCCTATTACACCAACGGCTCTCTCGGACAAAAAAAGTAGCGCTGTTCGCTTTTTTGCGAAGAGCACCCCAACAAAAAAATCCATGCGGCATTGATACGCTGCATGGATTTTTCAGTTGACGGCATAAGATATAGGCTGGGGGCTTCTATCAACAAGGTGTTTTTCATGGCATCACAGGCAAGGCTCTTCCCACCAGCCAAACGCGATATGCCCCAGAATTTTTTTATTGCTTTCTTCCGGCGGAAGGCAATGGATCAAAAAGTTGCCGCCCGGCGGGCAGATAAATTTGCCGTCTTCCTCCGACACGACCGTCGTTTCCGCTGGGCACCCATTTTTTTCAGCCGGATCATCCAAACTGCTTCGCCAGCAAATAGCCAAACGAGGCGCCGATGACCCCGCCAACGATACCCCCAATAAGATTGGCGGCGGCATGCCCGTCAGGATCATAGACAGGGGAAACGGGCGGCAGCTGCAGCCCGTTATAATACTGCAGCGGATTGCCGATCTGATCATAGGTGATGGGGCTGCCGTTGTAAGCCGTCAGCAGATCCAGCCAGTTAGCCTCGTTGTACGAATAAGTGTCGACCCGGATCGGGGTGTCATAAAACCCGGGCTGGTCCGGATACGTATAGGTTGCGGAATCATAGGTCTGCTTCTCGCGGATATTCCCATAGGAATCATAGTAATAGCGATACGACTGATCCTCGTCATAACGGCTCTCCATCACGAGCTGATTCAGGTCGTCATATAAATACCGGGTCTTATTGGCTTCGTCATAGGTATAGCCGGACGCGCCCGGGCTCTGATACCCGGTTTCTGTATTGGTGATATTCCCCAGATTATCGTAGGTATACCGATACTGCACATTCTGCGCGTTGCCGCCTGCGAAGGAATCATAGGTCAGGGTATCCAGCAACGTTTTTTGCTGATCTCCCGACGCCTGATAGGCATAGCTCGTGGTCACACCGTTCGCGTCGGTGGCGGTGGCCACCTTGTCTTTATCCGCGGTATAAGTGGCGCTGCTTTGCAGGTAAGCGCTGCCGCTGCCCTGCAGCCTGGAGGTCAGCATATCCCCCTTGGAATCATAGGTATAGGTCATGTTGATGCCGTTGTTGGACGCGGCGGTCACATTGTTGTTGCTGTCGTAGGTGAAGGTGGTCTGCCCCACATCCGCTTCCGTCATAGAGATCAGGTTGGCGCCGGAATAGCTGTAGGAGGTCTGATCCGTTTTGGTTTGATTCACCGCCACCACGTTGCCCTTTTCATCGTAGGTATAGACCTGGGCGATTTCTTCGATCAGGGAGATGCCGTCAAAATAGACCGTGTTGCCGTTTCGATTGTAGGAGGCGATCACATCGGCCGTTTCAATGATCTTGTTGGCGTCTTTCGGCAGAGCGGGCACGGCGGCATATTGCCACTGGTTGGTTACACCGGGATTGAATTTTGCATGGAAGCGTTCGCTGCTGCCGTCGTTATAATGAAGCCGGACAGCCAGCTCGAAGGTACCGGTTTCGTTCTTACCATCCAATTCCACCGAATCCGCATAAGCCCAGCCGCTCAGAAAGAAGGTATCGCTGGAACCGCCGTAAAACGGAATAGTCTGCTGCATAGAAATGATAGACCGTGCCTGTGGCGCCATAGGTTTCACTGGAATCGGAATTGGTGCTGTAGGCACAGACTGTTTGCCCGTAACGGTCAAACACATAGGTCGTCAAAAGATCGTTTCCCGTGCGATCCGCCACCTGCTGCTCCGTATCAAAGGCATTGTCTTTTTCGGCGTCGCGGAACAGCGTTTTCCCCACCGTCATGGCGTTTACACCGGTCAAGCTCCGCGTATTGCTCCGGGGATCATAATATGTTCCGCAATACTGATAGTACTTCCCGACACTGGTCGGGGAATTATAGCTGAAATCCACCCCCAGAAAGGATTCATCATCTGCCGCGGTGCTGATCCGGCCCTGTCCGTAGCCGCATACAGATACCGGATGTATTTGGAATCCGGCTGGATAATCGAATTGCTCTGCCCAACCTCTGTGATTAGGAATTCATGGACCTCGCCGGTATTGGAAAGCACCCGCGCGATATTCCCGTCGCTGTTATATTCGAGCTGCGCAATCAGCTTTGCGTCTGTTCCGTTACCGTATCGATATACGCCGACAGGCGGCATGTCCTTGTCTGCGTGCTCTTTAGACAGTCGCCCAGCTTGTCGAAAAAAACGTTTTTCGACAAGCTGCAAAATAAGCATTCCGGCCCTGCAGCTTTGCAGGGCCGGAATGCTTATTTTTGATATACACACTGCCCGCCCACATAGGTGGCGCTGATCCGGCAGTCCTCGTCCAGCAAAATAAAATCCGCATAGGTGCCCGGGAGCAGGGTGCCCATTTTTTCCTCCAGCCCCAAAAGGCGCGCCGGATTTTCCGTGGCCATCATCAGCGCTTCGGGGAGCGTAACCTCCCCATAACGCGCCATATTGCGCACGCCCTCGTTCAGCTTCAGCACCGAGCCTGCCAGGGTTCCGTCCAGCAAGCGCGCCTGCTTCTCGTTCACCTCCACCGGCTGACCGCCCAGCTGATACCGTCCGTCCGGCAGCCCGCCCGCCTCCATACAGTCCGTAATAAGACAGATGCGCCTCTTTTTCAGCCGGGTCAGGATCGGGAACAAATGGGGATGCACATGAATGGTATCGGCGATCAGTTCAATATAAGCGTCGCCCTCCAGCGCGGCGCCGACCACCCCGGGTTCCCGGTGGTGCAGCGGCGGCATAGCGTTGAAAAAGTGCGTGGTGCTGCGCGCGCCTGCCCGGTAGGCCTCCCTAGCCTGCTCATAGTTGGCGCCTGTGTGTCCGATAGAGGGCACAATTCCCAACCGGCGCAGGCCGCCGGCAAAAACGCCGCCGGGATCCCGTTCCGGCGCGTAGGTCACCAGGCGGATCACATCCCGGAAAGGCTTCACCAGTTCCAAATCAGGCGGAATAATGTAGGTGCCGTCCTGCGCCCCTTTTTTGGCCGGGCTGATAAACGGGCCTTCCATATGACAGCCTAAGACCCGCGCGCCGCGGGTTTCCCGCTGCGCCTCCCGCACCCGCTCCATCGCCCGGGCAATGGTCTCCAGATCCATCGTCATGGTGGTGGGTAAAAAAGCCGTGACGCCGTTTTCCGGCAGCGCTTGTGCCATCCCGGCGGGAGAGCAGAGCATGGTGTCTTCTCCGCGATAGCCATGGATATGGGGATCAATCAGACCGGCAGAAAGCATACACCCCTGCCCGTCAAGCACCTCCTCCGCCTCCGGCGGGACTCCCCGCGCAACCCCCAAAACGGTTTGATCATACAAAAATACCGTTTCCGGTAAAATTTGTCCGCCGCGCACAATGCGCACGTTTTTCACTGCTTTCATATCGGAACCCCCTTTTTTAACCATTATAGCATGCCCGCCCAACCTTTACAAGGCATGCCACAGACACAATTTTTATGATTTACGGCAAAAAAAGAAAAAATTTCATTGACAGCCTCCGAAAAATTCTCTATGATGATAGATAAACTAAATTTTGTTTAAAACATCAATAGGAGGATCCATCCATGGAACGGAGAAAAACGCTACAACTCACCTTAAACGCGCTGTTTATCGCATTGATAGTGCTGCTTCAATTCACCCCGCTGGGCTACTTCAAAATCGGCCCGCTGGAATTTTCGCTGCTCACCCTGCCGGTCGTGCTGGCCGCCATGCTGCTGGGCACCTGGAGCGGCCTTCTGATGGGCTGCGTTTTCGGGCTGACCAGCTTTATTCAATGCTTCGGCGCTTCGCCCTTCGGTGCTGCTCTTTTAGCGGTCAATCCGGTCTATACCTTCTTGGTCTGCGTGCTTCCCCGTGCACTGATGGGCTTCCTTGCGGGCCTTCTTTTTCAGGCCTTGACCAAGCGCCGCACCGCGCCGGCGTTTTGGACCTTTGCCGTTACTTCTCTGGCCGCGGCCCTGATGAATACCGTCTTCTTCATGACTACGCTGCTGGCGCTCTTTTCCAGAAGCGATTATCTGCAATCCATGATCAACGGGCAAAACCTACTGGTATTTGCCGCTTTGTTTGTGGGGATCCAAAGTCTGGTGGAAGCGGGTGTCTGCACCATTCTGGGCACGGCGCTTGGAAAAGGTCTTTGGAGAGCGCTAAAACTTTAAAAAAGCAAATTATAAAAAGAAAGCGGATCATTATGATCCACTTTCTTTACTATTTGTTTATTTTATTCTTCTTTTTACTAAAAGGACTTAATTCAGACAGCAATACACCCACCAGCCCGCCAAGGAGCAATCCGCCGAAATCGATCCAGACATCTGCCACTCTTCCGGCGCGCCCGGTTACAAACAGCTGAATGGTCTCGTCCAGCAGGGCCGTTACCAACCCCGAAAGAGCAAGAAGCGGCCAGCGTCGCGGCAAAAAAGAGCACTGCCACACAAACAGCTCCAGCCCCAGCGCCGCAAACTCCGTCATATGCGCGAGCTTGCGCAGCACGCCGTCCCGCGTCATCTGCACCCCGTCGGATCCCCCCAACGAAAACAGCTGGTTAAGCCCCTTACGCACCCCGTTGCTGAATTGGTCTGACAAGGAGGCCGGGAGCAATGAATTTCCGAAAATAAAGCAAACCGTTGCTCCGATGAGCAACAGCCAAATCCAACGCCGTTTCAACCCATTCACCCCGCTTCTTCCTCATTATAATGGCTCTTCGCCGCCCTGTCAAGCAAATACCGTCAAAGTCCTTTTCGGACTTTGGCGGTATTATTATTTATATAAGGCTCCGCTCTACCGCTCTTTTTTCAGGAGGTTTTCTATTTCTTTTGCGGTGGACAGTTCTGATACCCGCCGGCTGACCGCCCGGGCCTGCTCCAGGGACCAGCGGGCCATTTCTGCTCGCACTTCCAGCACTGCATTGGGGCTCACACTGAATTCATCCAGGCCATAATCCAGCAGCAGCGGCATCATCAGCGGATCCGCGGCCGCTTCCCCGCACATGCCCACTGAAATTCCCTCTTTTTTCCCGGCGCGGATCACCCGCTCCAGGCTGCGCAGCACTGCGGGATCATAATGGGAATAAAGCTGCGCGACCTTTGCATTTCCCCGATCGGCCGCCATGACATACTGCGTGAGATCGTTGGTACCGATGCTGAAAAAATCCACTTCCTTTGCCAGCAGATCCGCAATGGCACAGGCTGCGGGGGTTTCGATCATCACCCCCACCGGCAGCTCCTCCTGAAAGGGGATCCCCGTTGCTCTCAGTGCGCGCTTTTCCTCTTCCAGCAGGGCACGCACCAAACGCACCTCCGTCAAGGTGGTCACCATGGGGATCATCATTTTGACGTTTCCGTAATGGGAGGCCTGCAAAATCGCCCGCAGCTGAATCTTGAAAAGATCGCTGTTCTGCAGGCAATAACGGACAGCACGGAATCCGAGGAAAGGATTTTCCTCCTTTTCCAGCCCCAGATAAGGAAGCTCCTTATCCCCGCCGATATCCAGCGTCCGGATAACCACCGGTTTTCCCTTCATGGCAATGGCAGCCTTTCGATAGGCAGCCAGCTGTTCCTGCTCATCCGGCAGCGACGAGCGGTCCATAAACAGAAATTCTGTGCGGAACAAACCGATCCCCTCAGCATCGCTGTCCAGCACCTTGGAAAGATCCTCCGGGCTGCCGATATTGGCAAACAGCTCTTTTTCCACCCCGTCCGCCGTTATGGTGGGTTTCCCGCGCATGGTCTGCAGCAGCACCTGCTTTTCCCGGCGGGCTTCCCGCAGCCCCTCGTAGTGCTGCCGCGTCTGTTCGTCCGGATTCGGAAGAAGGAATCCCTCGCTTCCGTCCAGCACCAATAAATCCCCGGTCTGCACCAGCTGCGTTGCGTTTGGCACACTCAGCACGGCAGGAATGGACAGCGACCGGGAAAGAATCGCCGAATGAGAGGTTTTTCCGCCTTTCTCCGCAACGATCCCGGCCAGATGCGGAAGATCCAGCTGCGCGGTCATGGAGGGGGTCAGCTCCTCCAACACCAGAATGGTGCCGGATGGCAGATGCGCAAGATCCGTTTCCTCCACGCCCAGCAGCAATTTCAGAATGGAGTTTTTAATATCCCGCACATCTGCCGCACGCTGTTGAATCAGCTCGTCCTGTGTTTGCGAAAACGCCCCGATAAACAGATCACACACGGTTGAGAGCGCCGCCTCCGCACACTTCCCGCTATCCAGCAGCGCATTCATCTGTTCCTTCATGACCGGATCATCGATCATCATGATATGGCTGCGCAAAATATCGCCGGAGGCATGCTGGCGTTCCATTTCCTCCGCCATTTTCTCGGTTTTTTGCCGAAAGCTTGCCAGCGCCTGCTCCAGCCGCTCCTTTTCCGCCGCTGCATCGGTTTTTTCAGGTTCAGAATAAGAAAGACTTTGCTCCTTCCAAACCAATGCGCTTCCGATGGCAATCCCACCGGAGGCACCGATTCCCTTTAACATAACCGCTCCCTCTTTTCTCCTCATTCCCCGAAGCCGGATTCGATCAGCGCCACAGCCCGATCCAGCGCCTGCTGCTCATCGTTGCCCTCGCAAATGATTTCCACTTCCGAGCCGCACTTAATACAGGCGGCAATGATGCTCATCAGGCTTTTGGCGTTCACGCTCTGCCCGTTATGCAGCAGCGTGATTTCGGATTGAAATTTTCCCATTTCACCGGCGAATACGCCGGCCGGACGCATGTGAAACCCCTGTGCGTTCATGACTGTTACCTTTTTGGTTACCATATGATTTTTCCTTTCTTTATTGCACTACATTCTTTTTCAGCAAGCCCAGCAACAGCAAGGTTACCAGGGAGCCGGCGGCCAAAGCGATCAGATATCCCGGCACATTTCCCACCACCGGGAAAACAAAGATTCCGCCGTGCGGCGCTCTCAGCGTACAGTCCAGCGCCATGGAGATCCCCCCTGCCACGGCAGACCCCGCGATGCAGGAAGGCAGCACTCTTAACGGGTCCGCCGCCGCATAGGGGATTGCGCCTTCTGTGATAAAACAAAGCCCCATAACATAATTGGCAACGCCGCTCTCGCGTTCTTCCGCCGTGAATTTCTTTTTAAAGAAGGTGGTCGCCAGCGCAATGCCCAGCGGCGGAATCATGCCCCCGATCATCACTGCCGCCATAATATTAAAATTGCCGGACGCAATGGAAGCGGTGCCAAATACATAAGCCGCTTTATTGAACGGGCCACCCATATCAATGGCCATCATCCCGCCCAGCAGCAACCCCAGCAGAATTCTGCTGACCGAGCCCATGGAGTTCAGCCCATTTGTAATCGCGGTATTCAACAGCCCCACGGCAGGATTGATCAGGCACATAAACGCGCCGATCAATACCACGCCCAGCAGCGGATAAATCAAGACCGGCTTTATACCTTCCATGCTTTTGGGAAGAAAAGCAAACAGCTTTCGCAGCCCCACCACAATATAGCCGCCCGCAAAACCGGCGATCAGCGCGCCGATAAAACCGGATATCGCCGCTTTATCCCCTGTGGGCTGGGCGATGGTGGCGCCCAGCGTGGCAACCGCGCCGCCCACAAAGCCCACGACCAATCCCGGTCGGTCTGCAATACTCCTTGCAATGAAGCCGGCCAGCACCGGCAGCATAAAGCTAAACGCCACGCTGCCGATCTGCTTGAAGAAATTAGCGGCCGCCGTATGGGAGCCGAAGGTGGAATCTGCCGGCGCGCCGGCAAGTGTATCAATCAGAAAAGAAAGGGCAATCATAATGCCGCCGCCGATGACGAAAGGAAGCATATGGGAAACGCCATTCATCAGATGCTTATAGATCTGACGGCCCACGTTCTCTTTGGCGCCGTTTTCCACTTTGCTCTCTGTCTCCTTATCTGTCCGATAAACCGGCGCTTCTTCACGCAGAATCCGTTGAATCAGCTCCTCCGGCTTATGAATCCCCTCCGATACCGGCACTCTCAGAACCCGTTTTCCATTAAAGCGGGCCATCTCCACTTCCCGGTCCGCTGCCACGATGATCCCTTCTGCCGCTTTGATCTCCTCTTCCGTCAGCACATTTTCCGCGCCGCCGGATCCGTCGGTTTCCACCTTCAGCGCAATGCCCATTGCCGCTGCTTTTTTTGCCAAAGCCTCCGCCGCCATATAGGTGTGGGCAATGCCGGTCGGACAAGCGGTCACCGCTAACACCCGATATCCCTTGTCCGGCGATGCCGCCTTTGGCCGGGCCTCAGACACAGCGGGGAACCGCTTGGTTTCCATGCGGTCAATGGCGGCCAGAAAGTCTTCCGCTGTGGGTGCTTCCTGCAGCTGCCGCCGCAGCGTCTCATCCATCAGCAGGGTCATCAGCCGAGAAAGCACTGTCAGATGCAGATCGCCGTCTTCCGGCGCCGCAATCATAAAAAAGAGCGTAGCCGGTTTCCCGTCCGGTGCGTTGTAATCAACCCCCCGCGGCACCGTGATCGCGCTGAGCCCCGCCTGCTTCACCGCGTCGGTTTTTGCATGGGGGATCGCAATTCCTTCTCCCACCGCGGTCGTGCTCATCGCTTCCCGTTTCAAAATTTCTTCCCGGTAACGTGCAACGGAAGCCAGATGCCCCGCCTGCTCGTGCAGCTGGATCAGCTGGTCGATCGCCTCCTGCTTGGAGGCAACCGGTGCGTTTAAGAGAACGCTGTCTTTACTGAGCAAATCAACAATGCGCATAAGATCACTCCTTTTTGTTTATTTTTCCATACAGTTTAAAATGTCTTCCCGCTTTGCCAGCCCCGGTTGAAAGGCGGTTGCAGCGCCCGCGGCATTTCCAAGCTGCAGTGCATAGGCATATCCCTTGGATACACCCGCTAAGAAGCCTGCCACCATGGAGTCCCCGGCGCCCACCGTATTTTCCGCCTTGCCCTCCAGCGCCGCGCAAAGAGATGTCGTTCCGGTTTCATCCACCAGCAGCGCCCCCTCTTTCCCGCGGGAAACCAGCACATTTTGCGCGCCCATATCCCTCAGTTCCCGCGCTGCCTGCTCCAGCTCCTGCGTTGTCTCAAGGCGGCGTCCGACGATTTCTTCCAGCTCCCGGTGATTGGGCTTGACCAAAAACGGCCGGTAAGGCAACACCTTCAGCAGCAGCTGCCCGGTTGCATCCACCACAAAACGGATTCCCCTTCCCTGCAGCTGTTTTAAAATCTGCTCATACACATTTTTGGGAAGCGAAGCGGGAATGCTACCTGCCAGCACCAGCGTATCGCCTGCTGCCAGCCGGTCCAGCTTTTGCATCAGCGCCTGCATCGCGCTCTCCTCAATGGGCGGGCCACCGGCATTAATTTCTGTTTCTGCCCCCGCCTTCAGCTTCACATTGATCCGGGTCAGCCCATGCGTCAAATGAATAAACTCTGTTTGAATCCCCTGCGTATTCAAATGGTTTTCCAGCGCGTCCCCGGTAAACCCGGCCACAAACCCCAAAGCCACGCTTTGCAGCCCCAGCTCCCGGAGCACCAAAGACACGTTGATCCCTTTTCCTCCGTAATAAAGCGCTTCCCGGCCGGAACGGTTGGTCTCTCCGACCTCCAGCTTGTCCAAATAGACCACATAATCCAATGCAGGATTAAAGGTTACGGTATAAATCATAAATTTCCAACCTCCTTAATTACAGTCATATGTTGATACTTCTTATCCGGCAGATGATCGGTGATGATGCAGGCTGCATGCAGCGGCGCATAGGTTCTGGCATACACCCGGTTAAACTTCGTGTGATCCGCCAGCACAAACGTCACATAAGACTGCCGCACCGCTTCTGCCTTCACCGTTCCCTCTTCGGTGTCCGGCGTTGTGAACCCGCGCGCCGCGTCAATTCCGTTCACACCCATAAAACATTTGGTGAAATTATACTTTTGCAGCGCTTTCAAACAATCCGCGCCCACCAACGCATCGGTTTTCAACCGGATCTCGCCCCCCAGCAGATAGGTACGCAGCCCTTTTTTCAGCAACGCCTTCGCGTGGGCGATTCCGTTGGTCACAAAGATCGCGCCCGGTGCCTCAATATAGTCCAGCATCTGATAGGTTGTGGTGCCGGCATCCATATAAACGAAGTCTCCCCGGTGCACCATTCCGGCGGCATACCGGGCGATCAGGTCTTTTTCCGCCACATTCATGCCCTGCCGGGTGGCCACATCCTCTTCCGCGGTGTAAAGCAGTCCCGCTTTCAGTGCCATGGCGCCGCCATGAATTTTTTTCAGCCTTCCGACCTGATGCAGCGAAGCGATATCCCGACGAACCGTGGATTCGCTGGTTTTCAGCTGCGCCGCAAGCTCTGAAATCGTGGCGGTGTTCTTTTTTGACAAATAATCCAGTATTGTTTGAAATCGTTCCTCCGCTAACATTCTACTCAATCCCTCTTTAAAACTATTTTGCCTATTCCTGCTTTTAGTATACCACTGTTTTTTTCAAAGTCAATCATTAATTATCATTTTCTATCATTTTATTTCATTTTTGCACAGAAGGGTCAAAAAAAGCCTGTGGCAGATCTGCAGAACCCTTCTGCAGATCTGCCACAGGCAGTCTTTCTTTTGATTAATCCAATCATCAATGATTCCGAAACCGCGACAGGAAATCTTTGGTTTCCTGCTTTTGCGGATGCTGGAAAATGGCTTCCGGCGCTCCCTCTTCGCAAATCACGCCATCGTTCATATAAATAACCCGATTGCTCACATCCCGGGCAAACGCCATTTCGTGGGTCACCACCAGCATGGTCATTCCTTCCCTGGCCAGCGACTGCATCACGCTCAGCACCTCGCCTACCATTTCCGGATCCAAGGCAGAAGTCGGCTCGTCAAACAGCAAAACCTCCGGCCCCATGGCCAACGCTCTTGCAATGGCCACCCGCTGCTTCTGCCCCCCGGACAGCTGCTTGGGCTTTGCCTCCACATAAGGCGTCATGCTCACCTTTTCCAGATAGGCAAGCGCCGTTTCCCGCGCTTCACTGTGCGTGCGCTTCAGCACTTTTCTCTGACCGATACTGCAATTTTCCAGAACGGTCATATTATTGAACAGATTAAACGACTGAAAAACCATGCCCACCTTGGCGCGGTACGCGGTGGCCCTGATCTGGCGAACATTCTCCCCATGATAAAGCACGATTCCCCCGGTGGCGGTTTCCAGCAGATTGATGCAGCGCAGCAGCGTGGATTTTCCGGAGCCGGATCCGCCGATGATGCTGATCACGTCTCCTTTATAAACCGAAAAGTCAATGTCCTTCAGCACCTCATTTTTACCGAACCGTTTGGAGAGATGCTGAATTTCCAATATCTGTCCGCTCATTGCTTCACCTTGCCGTTCTCGTGGTTTTTCTCCGCCAGAATTTCATCGGTTTTTCCGGGAAAGTTATACATCCCGCTGGTATGCGCCAGGGTGTCTGTGGTGGCGATATCATAATTATCGGGACCGTCCATGGCCCGCTCCCACCAGCGGAGCAGCTGAGAGCACACCACGGTCATCGCCAGATACATCGCCATGCAGATCACCGCAGAGGGAAAATAAAGATAGGTTGCGCCCACAATGCCCTTATGCACCGCAAACAGCTCTGAATATCCAATGATAAACATCACCGAAGTGTCTTTAATATTAATGATCAGATTATTCCCGATCTGCGGCAGAATATTCCGCATGGTCTGCGGCAGAATCACATGCAGCATGGTTTGCCAATGGGTCATGCCGATGGCTTTCGCCCCTTCCGTCTGCCCCACATCGATCGACAGAATGCCGCCACGCACCGTCTCCGCCATATAAGCGCCGGTGTTGATCGATACCACCAGATAAGAAGCCTCCAGCACCCCGAGCCGCAGCACATTTCCGGAAAAATACGGCAGTGCGAAAAAGATAAACACCGCCTGTAAAATCATCGGCGTGCCCCGGAATACCTCCACATAAATACGCAGAATCCCCCGGATCAGCGACAGAAAAAAGCGCTTCGGCAGCGGATCGGTCTTTGCGCTGGGAATCGTTTGCAGCACGCCGCAAAGCAGCCCGAGGACACAGCCGATCACTGTGCAGACGATCGCCAGAATGATGGTGTTTTTCGCGCCGTTCAGATATTTGAAGGCGTTGCTGGTCCAGAGCCTGGCAATATCGCCGCCCAGCTCAATCAATTTTTCCATGGGTGGGTTCTTCCTTTCCTGATTGGAAAAAACTTAGTCGGCGGAAACCGGCTGAATGGCAATCGCCTGCGCCATGATCTGGTTGAAATCTTCCGCCGTGTCATCCTTCAGCGCAGCATCCAGCGCGTCTTTCAGCACAGTATTTCCCTTCATCACGGAAATACCGATGTTGATATCGCCCTCATCCACCTTGAAATTATCGCTGGCGCCGGTAAAGTCCAGTAGCTTCATATCCGGATAGGCAATCAGCGCCGCCTGTGCGGTGGGCATATCGGTGCAGACAAAGTCGACCGCGCCGGTTTCCAGTGCCATCAGCATGGTGGGCGCCGACTCCTTGGCTTCCTGAATGGCCGCGCCTTCAATCTGGGGCAGGCAGGTATCATACCAGATGGTGCCCAGCTGAGAGGTGCACTTGCCGCCAGCAAGATCGCTAAGCCCTGTGGCAGAAGCATACTTGCTGTTTGCCTTGGTCAGGCAAACAATCGAGGCATACAGATAAGGGCCGGCAAAATCCACTTGCTTCATCCGCTCTTCCGTCATGGACTGACCGGCAATAACGGCATCGACCTGGCCGGTCTGAACCGCCGGAACCAGAGAATCCCAATCCAGACGCACCACCTCCAGCGTCCAGCCGTTGGCCTCGCAAAGCTTTTTCGCCATCATCACATCATAACCATTGGCATATTCGTTGGATCCCTTGATCGGCACCGCTCCGTTGGACGCGTCCGATTGGGTCCAGTTATACGGCGCATAGGCACACTCCATGGCCACCGTCAGAATCCCGTCTTCCACGCCGGACTTCACTGTGCTCTTTCCGCAGGATGCAAAACTCAGCAGCATCGCGGCCAGCAATAAAATGGAAAATATACGCTTCATTTCTTCTCACCTTTCCTTTTGTCTGTTTGATCTGTTTTCTTTCCCCCGATCCCCCGAAACCGTCTGTTTCAAAGGAATAAAAAAGAACCGCCATGCAAGCGGTCCACAGAATTTCCTTCTTTTTTAAAAAAAGCTTTCCCATTTCTGCATAGACAGCGCTCCACAAATCGTATGTGACAGCCCGGCAGGTATTCCCTGACGGTCCAGCATACCGTGAAAGGGACATTTCCGGTAAGCTTCGGCAAAGCACCCTTTCACGCCCCGGCTGCCCCGCCGTTTTTGGAACGATACTGATGCGCTTTGCACCTCTGCTATTAGCGATTAATTTTATCTATCATAACATGTGCAAAATAGCTTGTCAAGGGCCTGCTGCTGTTTTTGCCCGTTTTTTTAGCGAAAGATCCGGCTTCCGCCCTTTATTTCAGGAAATGCAGCCCGTTTATGAAAGAATCTCCGCCAATCGCGCAAAGACCTCCGCCAGCGGCTCCGTATCAATTCCGGCATAACCGATGACCAGTAAATGCGCATTGCGCGGATTGGGGCGGAATTGATAATCCGAAAGAAAGCACAGGCGAATGCCCATTGCCAGCGCCCGTCGCTTGATCTCCGCATCGGACACCGCCGTATCCAGCCGCAGCAGAAAATGAAGCCCCGCGTCCTCCTCGCAGATCGCGGCCCGCGCCGCTAACGGGCTTTGCAAAATTGCCTCAATCACCGTGTCCCGTTTCTGCCGGTAGCGTTTTTTCATGCGGCTGATATGCCGCTCAAAATGGCCCTCAGCAATGAATTCCGCCAGCGTATATTGCTCCAGGCTCGGCACCGTGCAGGCATAAAAGCCCAGCGTGCGCCGAAAGGTTTCCAATAGCGCCCAGGGCAGAATCAGATAGCTGATCCGCATCGAAGGCGCGATGGTCATGGAAAAGGTGTTCATATAGATCACCTTGCCATTTTGATCGATGCTGAAAAGCGCCTCGATCGGGCGCCCCACAAAACGGAACTCGCTGTCGTAATCGTCCTCGACGATATAGCGGTTTGCGTCTTCCCCCGCCCAGCGCAGCAGCTCCTGCCGTTGGGAAATCGGCAGAACGGTGCCGGTCGGAAAATGGTGGGAGGGAGAAAGATGCAGCACCTCCACCCCCTGCTCCTCCAGCGCAAAGAGGGGTACTTTTCCTTTTGTGAACGGAATCGGACGGCAGACCACCCCGTTGCGTTCATAGATTTTTGCCGTTTTGGGATACCCCGGATCTTCCACAGCGTAGACCCTGTTCCTGCCCAGCAGCTGGACCACCAGATGCTCCAGATATTCCGTGCCTGCGCCGATGATGATCTGTTCCGGATCTGCGGCAATCCCCCGGTTATTCAGCAGGTACAAAGCAATCGCCCGGCGCAGCGCACTGACTCCGTTATACTGCACCGGCTGAAACAGACGGCTTTCCTGCCGGGAGATCACGCTGCGCATAATTTTGGCCCAGACAGTAAACGGGAACTGCTGCGTCCGGACGCTGCGGCTTTGAAAATCCATCAGATAATGCGTTTCCTCCGTCTTGATCACCGGTGTTTCCGGCCGGTTCTGCCGGGGCGAGACGCGCTCGATCCGCGCCACAAAATAGCCGCTGCGCTCTTTTGCGTACAGGTATCCTTCGGCCTCCAGCTGCTGATAGGCGTTCTCCACCGTAATCACGCTGACCTTCAGCCGGTCCGCCAGCTTCCGTTTGGAGGGCAGCCGCCCCCCCTCCGGCAAGCTCCCGTTTAAAATATCGGCTTTCACCATCTCATAAATCTGTTCATAGAAGCTTTTTCCATTTTTCTGCAGCATCCCCCAAAGCATGGCCGCCCCCCGATCTGGTATTAACAATAATGTTTAAATTGAATATACCAATAGTGTCAGTTTTATTATAGAATAGGTGCAAATAAATTGCAAGGGATCCATCGATATGAACACAAAAAGAATGAAAAAACTGATTCTTTCGGCGCTGTTTGCCGCGCTGGTCTGTGTGGCCACCATGGTCATCCATATTCCCTCCTCCATCAACGGCTATATCAATCTGGGCGACTGTTTCGTGCTGCTCAGCGGATGGCTGCTGGGGCCCTGGTTCGGCTTCTTGGCGGGGGGCCTGGGTTCTGCTCTGGCTGATCTGTTTCTGGGCTATCCCTATTATGTGCCGGGCACCTTTTTGATCAAGGGGCTGGTCGCCCTGCTCGCCTGCCTGGTCAGCCGGTCTCTCACCCGGCTGTTCCGGGGGCATGCCCGTCCTGCCCGGATCTTCAGCGGCCTGATCGCGGAAGCCTTTATGGTATTGGGCTATTTCGCCTATGCGGGCGCACTGCTGGGAGAAGGCTTCGCCGCGGCGGCGGATATTCCCGGCAATCTTCTGCAGGGGGCCGCCGGCATGGTTCTTTCCCTGCTGCTGATCGCACTCTTTGAGCGCCTCGGTCTGATCAAGACCTTCTTTTCTTCCGATTCTTAAGAAAAGAAGCACACTTGGTCTAAAAAGAAGGATTGGGTGCGAAAGCGGGGAAGGAGCAGGATTTCAAGGTCCATCCTTGCGTGCACAAAAATTCAGTATTCCGGTTGATTTTTTTGTAAATGTATCATATAATAGTTTGTATCTCTTTGCACTGCATTACGTTCCGAAAGGAATGCGAGATCTACAGTACAAACTGAGCAGGCGATGCCCGAGAGGGCGTGGGGCCGGGCTGCCATACCGGCAGCAGCAGATTTGCGCCAATGCACATCTGTGGGACAGTAGTATGTTCCATAGGTGTGTTTTTTTATCCACTTATGGAACCACCGACCTCTGATGAAGTGCCATAGGAGAAATCATGACACCGCCATGCGACCACGCAGCGGGAAACGGAGAATTCTTTTATGACAATGAACACCACAACACACACCGGCCTGACCGACCAGGAGGTCAGGCAACGCCAGCAGCAGTTCGGCAAGAACGCGCTCACACCGCAGAAAAAGGAACGTTTCTATAAAAAGATTCTGCATACACTGTGTGAGCCGATGTTTCTTTTGCTGATCATTGCCGCTGTCATTTATTTTATCTTGGGCGAACCGAGAGACGGCGCGATTATGCTCATTTTTGTGGTCGGCATCATCAGCATCGATGTGATTCAGGAATGGAAAACCGACCGAACATTGGGCGCGCTCAAAGATTTATCAGCCCCCCACGCCACCGTCATTCGCAACGGAAAAGAGCAAACGATCGCCAGCGCCGATTTGGTCCCGGGGGATCTGATGCTGATTTACGAAGGGGTCAAAATACCGGCAGACGGCGTCATCCTTCGTTGTGCGGATCTCTGCGTCGACGAATCCTCTCTGACGGGCGAAGCGGAGGGCGTTTGGAAGTTTCCCGCCGAAAATGCAGGGCCGGACGGCGAATATTGGCGGCGGGATTATTGTTATGCCGGCACATTGGTCACGCAAGGAAGCGCCGCCATCCGGATTGATAAAATCGGCGCCGATACCGAATACGGAAAAATCGGGCTTGGTGTTGCCGCAGCCCCCAAAGAGGAAACGCTTTTGCAAAAGCAAACAGGCAAGCTGGTGAAAACCTGCGCCGTCATTGCCGGCACGCTGTTTCTTCTGGTGGGTGTTTTTACCTGGTTCAATATTCCGGATCATAAATTGGGAGACCGATTGGTTGAAAGCATTCTGTCCGGCGTTACACTGGCAATGGCAATGATCCCGGAAGAATTCCCCGTAATCCTGACCGTTTTCCTTTCCATGGGTGCATGGAGACTGGCCAAAAAGCATTCTCTTGTGCGCAAGCTGCCCAGCGTGGAAACGCTGGGCGCCATTTCAGTTCTGTGTGTGGATAAAACCGGAACGATTACCATGAACCAGATGACCGTTCAGAAAACATGGGTGGCCAGCCACGATGAACATACCTTGCTGGAAACCATGAGGCTCGGCTGTGAAACAGAAGCCTATGATCCGATGGAAAAAGCCATGCTTGCTTACTGTAGGGAGCATGGAATCAACGAGGAACATCTGTTCAGCAAAGAATTGATCAGCGAGTATGCCTTTACCAACGAACTGAAAATGATGGGGCATGTCTGGCGTGAAGGCGGGGAAATTGTGATTGCCGTGAAGGGCAGTCCGGAGCGGGTTCTAACGATTTGCAGCCTGACCGATGAGGAGCGCAGTGGGGCAATATCGCAGATCGCCACCCTGTCGTCAGAGGGGCTTCGCGTGATCGCCGTGGCAACACAAAAACCCGTTGATCTTGCCTCCATCCCCGCCTCCATCACCGATTGCCGCCTGACTTTGCTGGGGCTGATCGGCCTTGCCGACCCGCCCCGGAAAGGGGTCCGGGGCGATATCGCCGTGTGCAACCGCGCAAGGATCCGGGTGGTGATGATTACAGGGGACAATGGAACCACCGCCTCTGCGATCGCCCAAAAAATCGGAATCCCGGGCTGCGACCATATCCTCACGGGAGATCAGCTGAATGCCATGAGCGACGAAGCATTGCGCGAAGCGGTAAAAACGGTTTCGATCTTTTCCCGGGTGGTGCCGGAGCATAAAATGCGCATCGTTAAAGCGTTTAAGGAAAACGGCGAAATTGTTGCCATGACAGGCGACGGCGTAAACGACGCCCCCGCCCTGAAATATGCGGACATCGGCATTGCCATGGGAAAGCGCGGCAGCGAAGTTTCCCGCGAAGCGGCCGACCTGATTCTGATGGACGACAATTTCACGACCATTGTGGAAACCGTGAAGGATGGCCGCCGTATCTACGACAACATCCGCAAGGCGGTTGGCTATGTTTTTACCATTCATATTCCCATTGCCTTTGCCTCGCTTTTGGCTCCGTTTCTTGGTATTGCCCCCGCCGCGCTGCTGCTTTTGCCTGTTCATGTTGTTCTGCTGGAAGTGATGATCGATCCCACCTGTTCTATTGTGTTGGAGCGTCAGCCTGCCGAGAGAGACATCATGGAGCGAAAGCCCCGCGATCCGAAGGAAAAGCTGCTGACCGGAGGGCTGCTTGCCAAAAGCCTGATTCAGGGTTTATTTGTATGCGCCGCTTCCTTCGGCGCATACTTCAACACCCTGGCGGGTGATTCTGCCAACGCTCCCGCCGCCCGTTCCATGGGCCTTACCATCATCATGCTGGCAAACCTGTTCCTCGTGCAAGTCAACAGCTCCGACCATGATTTTGCGTTCCGTTCCATGCTTCGCCTGGTGAAAGATCCGGTTATGTGGGCTGCCAACGCAGGAACGCTTGCCATGCTCGGGCTCCTCTTGTACACCCCCCTTTCAGCTTATTTGAAACTGGATGCTCTTTCGGCCAGCCAATTGCTCACCGCATTGGGCATCGCAGCCGCGTCGGTGCTTTGGTTTGAGCTTGTTAAGCTGGTGCGGAAGCTGCTCGGCAAACGCCATTCAAAAAGCAATGCTGCCGTTCAGTGAGCCTTGATTGATTTTTTGGGGCGCCGACACGAAAACCTGGTTGTTTGATCTGGGTTTTCGTGTCTGTCTCCGGGCGGCTTTTTCCACATAATTTCCATTGCAGGCAAAAAATTGGTGTGCCGCAGGCAGGGCGCAGGAGAAGGGCCAAACGATACCACGTTTTAAGCTTGTTTTCACGGCGTTTCAAACAAGAAGAGCGGTAACTTTGCATCAAAGTTACCGCTCTTCAGACTGTCAAAAAGGTCCCGCACCGCAAAAAATAGAAAGAGAAAAATTGGTTTTCGTAAAAAGGGAAAT
>CAYRYQ010000012.1:0-31933 GCA_964428505.1 uncultured Eubacteriales bacterium | reverse complement strand
CATCCCTTCTCCCGTTTGTCAACACCTTTTTTCACGTTTTTTGAAAGTTTTTTTATGCACAGTTTTTGCACAGAATTACACACAAAGAAAAGCCCCCGGCACTGTATCACCGGGGACATTACATCCTGTTATTTATTGGCCTGAATCCTGCACGTAAAGAACGCGCGTGGCTGTTTCGGCCGCTTTCGTTGTTTGTGGATGATTCCGTTTTTCCAAAAATTTTTCCGCCACCTGGGGAAACAGCGCATAGCTGAGAACGTCTTCCTCACATTGCGCCAGATTTTTTGCTTCCGCGCGGTACTGCTCCATCTCCGGCTTTAAAAGATCTGCCGGGCGGCAGGTAATCACCTCGGCATCTCCGATGGCCTTCTTGCGCACCTCTTCATTTACTTCGCCGGGCAGATGCCCGTATTCCCCGCGCAGCAATGCTTTGGATTCCTTGGTCACCATTTTATAACGCTCCCCGGTCAGCACATTCATCACCGCCTGAGTGCCCACAATCTGGCTGGTTGGCGTCACCAACGGCGGATACCCAAAGTCCTTACGTACCTTCGGCACCTCCGCCAGCGCTTCATAATATCGATCCTCCGCCCCCGCCTGCTTCAGCTGGGAGATCAGGTTTGAGAGCATCCCGCCCGGCACCTGATACAGCAGCGCCTTAATATCCACATTCAACACTTTTGGATCCAGAATTCCCTCCGCCTTCATGCGGTCTGCCACCTTACGGAAGTGGCCCGCAACGGCACTGAGCTTATTGAGATCCAGCCCGGTGTCCCGGTCCGTTCCCTGCAAGGTCGCCACCAACGCCTCCGTTGACGGATTGGCCGTTCCATTTGCAAAGGGAGACAGCGCACAGTCCACAATATCCACCCCGGCCCAAGAGGCCATCAAGTTGGTCATATCTCCGGTACCGGTGGTATTATGGGTGTGCAGGTGGATCGGTAGCTTCACTTCTTCCTTCAGCCGTTTGACCAGACTGTAAGCGTCCATCGGCAGCAATAGGTTAGCCATATCTTTAATGCAGATCACATCGGCGCCCATAGATTCCAGCGTTTTTGCTGTTTTTACAAAATATTCCTCATCATGAACCGGGCTCACCGTATAACTGATTGCGGACTCACAGAGTCCGCCGTATTTTTTACAGCTCTTCATAGCCTGTTCCACATTGCGCAAATCATTGAGCGCGTCAAAAATGCGGATCACATCAATCCCGTTTTCAATGGATTTTGCTACAAAAGCATCCACCACGTCGTCGGCGTAATGCTTATAGCCCAAGATGTTCTGCCCGCGCAGCAGCATCTGCAGTTTTGTTTTCGGCATATGCTTTTTTAACGTTCTGAGCCGCTCCCAGGGATCCTCGTTCAAAAAACGCATACAAACGTCAAACGTAGCGCCGCCCCAACATTCCAGCGACCAGTAGCCGATCTCATCCAGCTGTTCCAGCGCCGGCAGCATATCTTCCATCCGCATCCGTGTCGCCGCCTGAGACTGGTGCGCATCTCTCAGAATGGTATCCGTTATAAATAATGGTTTCTTTCCCATATTGCAGTCCCCTTTCCTGAAATGACCGTTACATTGTTCTTTTTTATTGTAAAGAGCAAAGAACATCTCCGGAAGAGACATTGGCTCCCTTCGATACCGCGATTCCTGCCACAATCCCATCGCGGGGCGCTAAAATTTCATTTTCCATCTTCATTGCTTCCAGCACAAACAGCACATCGTTTTTCTTTACGGAAGCGCCATTGGCGACTTGCACCCACAGGATCGTGCCGGGCATCGGCGCCGCAATCACCTGCCCGCCGGCAGCAGGGGCCGCAGAGGCAGCAGAAGCCGGAGAAGAAGACGTTTCCTTCAACGGCGCGGCAGCAGCAGGAGCATCCCCTTCTACTACTTCCAGCGTAATCTCATAAAGGACTCCGTTTACATTGACTTTATACTTTTTCATCTTGATTCTTCCTCTTTTACAGTTTTTTGAATGATAAGACACGAATGGAGGATATATCTGCTCCCATCTCTTCTGCAACCGCACTGCACACCGCCGCCACCAACTCCTGCCGGTTTGGAATTTCCTCCGGTTTCTTCTGTATTGCCTCCGGCTCCAAACGCGTTTCAACCTTCTCTGATTTTTGCAAGCCTGTGCGCACCAACGCGGTAATTACAACCGCAATCAATAATGCAATCATTAAAAACAGACCATCGTACTGCGCAATGATATTCACCAGTTTTGACACCGATTTCTCCTCCTTTATCCGAACAATCTTTTATATGACATTTTATCATGATTCCAAACTGGTGTCAACGAAAGTTCAGGAATTTATGAAATTCGTCGAAACGCGATAAACACCTTGCCCCTTAAGCAAATAACCGGGAGAAAAATAATGTTTTCTCCCGGTCGCCCGCTGTTTACTGTTTATTGGCATACATCTCCGCATCCGCTTCATTAAACGAACGCAGAAGGTCCGCATCGGTAATTCCGCTGGTTCCACACAGCTCCGCATAACCGCAGGATACGGTGATATGGTGACTGGCTGCCAGCAATGCGGCTTTCAGCCGCTCAATTCTCCCCCTTACCCGAAGGGCGGAGTGCCCGCAGACAATGACACAGAATTCATCTCCCCCGATCCGGTAGCAAATTCCCAAATCGCCAAAGTTCCGCTGAACAGTCTGTCCCACAAAGGATAAAGTCTGATCCCCCACCAAATGTCCGAAATTGTCATTCAGACTCTTAAAATGATTGACATCGATGACCACAAATCCCACGTTTGCACCACCGGATCCTTTTTCCTGCAATTCCTGCAGCTTTAATTCGTAGGCATTCCGGTTATTCAGGCCGGTTAACTTATCAACCAGAGACAGTTCCTGCAGATAATCGGTCACGGTCACCTTATGCATCACCTGGCGGATTGCCTTCATTCCTCCGATGCAAAGCAGCAAAAAGCTGAAGAATAAACAGACGTTGATCTCCATTTCTCCGAATCCGTCAGTAAGAAAGAATTCCAAAGGGCCAAACAGAACTGCGAAAAAGAATGCCGTTCCGATCCCGAGCGGAAGCAGCGTTTTCCAATTGATCTTCCGCGCTATGCCGCTCATCCAGGCGATCAGCTCCGCAACCGCCATAACTAAAATCATTAAATATTCAGCCACAGCGCCCCGATAGAGCGGGATCAACCCCAAAAGCTGCAGCAAAAGGGATACGAATCCTGCCGCCAGAATCCCCAAGCACACCCAATGATAAAAATATATTCTGATTTTAGAAAGAGGTCGCAAAACGGACCACAAAATCACGGCCGTCAGCAGCAATAGAACCATCGATACAGCCGTCCACCATGCATACCATGGAAAAAAGAACCAGATCAGGTCCAACCGGCTGCAAACCCAAAGCGAAGTGGTCAGCAATAAAGCACCATAACGGCTTACTGTGCAAAACTGGGAATCCTTCCGAAAGCAAAAAATCACCCCAAAGATCAGGGAAGCCAACGATAAAAACACCCCGATCACAATGCCAAGCAATGGCAACAGATTATTCTGGAACAGCGTCTGATAAACCGCGCTGCGCCTGCCTATTGAAATTTTTCCAACAGAGATCCAGTTATCTGACGCCTCAAGCTGTATGACCAGCTGCTTTCCCGCCATATCTGCCGTCAGTGGAACCTGATGAATCGCCTTCTCCGGCGCGAAACGATCTGTCTGCTGCGCCGCATACAGCAGGTTTCCTTCATATTGAATACGCAGATAACTGAAAACGGTTTTCACTGTCAGACACATGCCGTCCTGCAGATCCTCCGGCAACGCAATATCCAACGTTACGATTGTTCCCTTCGACACATGCAACAGAGCCGGCAATTTGGAAAAGACGGTTTGATTTCCATTCACAGTTCCTTCCAGATCCCGGCTGAAAGTGAGCTGCCGATCCTCCGGGCGCGCTTGTCCCCGCCGAATGCTCTGCATGCCGACAACGGCCAATGCGCCCAGCAGCAGCATCGAAATTACCGTATAGAGGACCACGCGGCCGCGGCGGGAAAAGCAAGTTTTGTTCATGCAGTATTTTTCACAGAAGCCAAAATGCGCTGTGCCCCTCCCCATTTATATTCAGCCAATTTTAGTCTATTTTAGCATAATCACAAATGCAAAACAATACGAATTTTTAAATTCTGCAAACAAAACAAAAGGTTCGACAAAATATTATGTTTCTTGCGAGCAAATCGCGTTAATTTGTTCCGCCGTGCGATCCCAATATGCCTCTGTCCGGTTGGGCTGAACCGCCTCCACATAAAAGCTGAGCCGCAGCGTCATCGTGGTGTTTTCCTTTAACAGCGGATCAATATCCTCCGCAGAAGCAATGGATGGATCCAGCCCTTCAATCACCGGGATTGACAATAGCTTTGCCTTTCCGGCAACGGTCAGCGTATTGCTGTCTGCCGAATAATACTGCTCCGGCGAATAAAAATACATATCGTCTGCCCGGTTATCCGCCCATGGATCAGCCAGCTTGAATTTCAGCTGGTTCACCGCTTCAATTTCCCCCATGGTATTGGTGAACTGCTCGATTAAGCGGACCCGGACATAGGCCGGCGAATAGCCGCGGAACTGCACATTAAACCTTAGATTCGCAATATAATTGACGGCAGTCGGATCCACATAATTGCAGATAATATAGCCGCCTTCCATGTAGTTTTTAGCGTTATAGGCCGTTGTGCCGTCCTGTGTGGTTTTCACAAAATAGACATAACCTTCCGCGTCAAAATTAGATACCGCGGTATATTTATCATAGACTTTTTCCTTGTTGAACATTTCCTCCATATCTTCCGGAGTCGCAAGATTCAGATTGCTGTTTTTTAATGAGGTCTTGATATCCAGAACAAACTGGTAAGGGATCATCTGATAGGAATCGTCGCTGCGCCATTGTTTCCCGCTGTTCTGAGAAGCATAATATGAGGCAGCCTGTGCATAGTCCGCCCAGAAAAGCACACTGACGGGGATCTCTTTTAATCCGCCGGAGCTGCTCTGTGGATAAACAATAATATTCTGGTTGGTGTTCCCCGGCGCCACCAGATCATAATAAGTGCTGATGGCATAGGTGTTCCATTCATCCAATAGCGCCTCGGTGGAGGAATAGTCCAGCGTGCCAAAAGGATTCTCCTCCATGGAATACTGATAACTGCTGGTATAGCTGCCTGCCCTGCTGGCCAGCATCTGCCGGATCAACTCTCGGTAATTCCACTGCTTTATTTCGGCATCATAGCAGCTGGCATAGCTGCCGCCCAACAGATTCTCCCAGGTCTGCCCATAGGGCAGAACCAGCCCCAGCACGCCTTTTCCATGATTTTCATCCGGGAGAACAAAATTCAGAAAATTCTGGTTCAAATACAAAAACACGTTTCCCGTATTAGTCAATTTCATGGTAAAGGCTGTCACCATATCGTTGAAATACGGATCATAGTACGTGCCGGCTGGATCGGCGCTGTAGGTGGTGCCGCCTTTGAGCTTTGCGCCGATCCTTATGGTGGATTGGCGCGTTCCCGTGGCATCGGTCTGGCTCACGAATTCCTTAAAAAAAGTTTCCAGCAGATCCGCCGCATAATAATACCAGATGCTTTTTCCCTCCTCCACTGAAGAGATCTGCATGTTTTTGATTTTGAACAGATAGGGGAATTTGGTGTAATAAGCATTATAGATCAGACGCGTTGCGCTGTTGTAGGCCGCCTGGTCCGCGCCGTTCTGATTCCAGGCGTCCTGCAGCCCATCGATCATCTCCTCCCCGTAATAGCTTTTCAGTGCGGTCTTGACACTGTCATCCAGGTTTTCAATCGAAGTCAGCCCGTTATCAAAGGCGCTTTTCTGGGTATTTAAAGTGTCCAGTACCGCGCAGAAGCCGGCCGTATCGGCATCTCCCTGATACTGGGTGCTGTTTTCAAAAAAGGTATACATATGATCCGACGATAAATCGAACGCCAGCTGCGCCACACTGTAGTCGGCTTGAATCGTGGACTCGTCATATAAATAGGCGACTGCATTTTTGTTTCTGAGCCCCTGAATCAAAAAAGTACTGATGGTCAGCGTGAGCACCAGCAGCGCGGCGATCACGCGTATGAAGCCCTTATTCTCCGAAGCCCATTGTTCTATTTTCCGCATTCCTCCGCACTCCTTTCCCGGCGTCTTTGTTTCCCTGCGCTAAGGGGTCTTTTGCGCAGTGGGGGCATGTTGGGTCTCCCCTAAGTTTTCTTTGGTGCAGTAAACATTGTACCAGTTCAACTCCTCCGCCACACGATAGGCCATTGCCTGCCGCGCCTGCAAAGTCACGGTGATGACAAACACCTTACGGGTGGAAAAGCTGGCATAAGAACTGCTGGTTGTCAGCTTTCTCAAGGCCGGAATCACAGTTCCGTCTGTCAGGCTATTCTTCCCGATAGAGGTGCCGTATTCCGCGGTTGCGGAAGAAATGGTTTCATCACTATATGCCACATAAAGATACGCGCTGTCAATCATTTTCTCCGTCAGCTGAAAGCTGCCGCCGGTGGTCTGCAGCGCCGTTATCAGCGCCGCCTTGTCACTATCCCTAAGGGATAGGGTTGTAGCCGTCCAGTAATCCCCGTTATTATCGGCCACCTTAAGGTTACTCTCCGGCGGAACCACCTGCCAATGATCCAGCGCCTCTAAGCTGAGCGGGGCCCGGATATTGGCCACCACGCTCACGTTTTCCCAAAGCGCGCCGGGTCCGGCCAGCGCATTGATCTGCTCCACCGTATAGGCCTTGTATTCATTGAGGTCGGCGTCTTCCGTCGTATAATCCGAATAAGTCCAATCCAGACGAATCCGCAGCTTACTGGCAACGTTGGAATAATTTTTTACCTCCATCGGACCGCGCAAAACGTTGACGTTTCCGGGCAAATATCCATATTGGTTGCTGTCTTCCGTTGTGTTTTCCGTAATCGAAAACAGCACCGTCACTGTGAAATCCTCCGCCCTGCGGTCTACCGCAGGATTACGGTCGGAAATGGTCATCGTCACCCCTGCAGATGATCCGGCCGGCCCCACCGCACGCACCGTACCATAAGCACTGACCGTAATAACCTGTTCATTGGAAGAAGAAAAATGATATACATCGGTGGCGCCTGCCGGAATCAGGGAAGCGCTGAGCCGGATTTTGGTGTTGTGCATCATGCTGTATACATAAGTGTCGTTCACATAGCTGATGACTTCCCCGTTGGCCAGCACCGACTCCACCCCGGTAGCAGGAAGATATCCGTCTTCATCATTGAAATCGTCTTCCTGATAATCGTCTTGCTCCAGCTCAAAGGCACTATAGAAGGTCTGATCAGCGCTGGCCATCGTATACTGAACTTTACCCGCGCTCAAGGAAAACGCCTTGCTTCCATCGTCTCCGCTGAGCGCAAACCAGGAAAAGGCGGCGATGAAAGCCAGCGTCAGGATCAAAAGGGCGCTGCCAAAGGCCACTGCAACGAGGCGGCGCTTTTTTTCTTTGATCTTTTCTGCCTCTTGAATCATCGTCCTTTTTCTCCTTTCTGTCTTTTTACAAAGCGGATCAGCTTTCGTCAAAGCTTTCCTCCGGCAGCTCCTGCAGCGTGGAGGAATCCCAGTCGTGGTAAACCCCCCAGCTGTTGCGGCTTTTGTCAGAGGGCTTCAAAGTTAGGTATACATACATTTTGTAGCACGCGTAGGGCAGGCAGTCTGTTGTGCCCATCACCAAGGATACCGTGCCGTCATGCGCCGTGTTGTCAATCATGCCGGCTCCACTGCCCGCGATGCCGTTATTGGTGGCATAAAGCGCCCTTGAATCCGTATAAACGCCATTCACCGCCGTCCACTTCAGATCTCCGGTCTCATCCAGTCCATACCCGACTGCGGATACATTATAAGTCATCGTTTTGGGCAGCGAGAAAACATTAATGACCAGTTTTGCCTTGGCGGAAATATCGGCATAGGTGGGGAACTGATAGGTCTCGTAGGAACCCAAAGAATTCATCAGCTTGGCTTCCTGCGCGTCCACATTCTGCATGCCTAAAATCAGGTTGGACGCTTCAAAGCTGGTGAAAGTATACTGCGCGATATCGAAAGCCGTCAGCAACGGATATCCGTCATTCTGATATCCGTTGACAACCGTGGTGCTGGGAAGCGCACTCATTTCATAGGTGCCGAGATACATATCCTGAGAAAGCAGCAGCGCCATCCCATCATTGGCAACGCCGCTGGTCGCGGCAGAGGATTCTGTGGTTTTCATCTCTGTGATGGTTTTGGCATATTGATTGCCGGATACGGATTTTGCGCCGTTTCCGTCTTCATATTTTAAATATAGGTAAACGTTTTCCGAGGGCAGCACCGTGCTGTCATAGAAGGTGTTGACGATCTTTCCTCCCGCAAACCATCCGGTCAGCACGCCATATTCGGTAAGATCCGAATAGCCGGTGGGTTCATAATAGGGCGCCGTGTGATAGCAGCCGCTGATGGTGCCGCTGGTTTTGCCGACTAAAAGTCCGGCTGTGAGCTCCACATTGGAGGAATAGCTGACCAGGTTGTTTTTACCGGCCGGCACATTGAGCCCGTCTTGTTCCGCCGGGCGGAGATAACAGCCCTGCAGCACTGCATTTGTTCCCAGCTCTCCTACCAGGCCGCCCACATAGAGGCTGCCGGTTTGGTCGGCGCCCACCTCCACAATTGAGCGGGAATAACAGCTGGTCATGGTTCCTTCCTGATACCCGACCAACGCCCCGGTCCAGGAAGGGCCGGCTGAAGCGGAAAAGACACTGCCCGTGATCGCGGTCAGGGTGATCAGCGATTCTTCCCCCGTATAGCCGAATAAACCGTTATAAGCGTATCCGGACGAAGCGATTCCGCTGATGGTATAGCCGTTCCCATTAAAGGTACCCCGAAACGGATGTGCCGCGTCTCCAATCGGCGTCCAGCTATAGCCGGTACAGTCAATATTGTCGGTCAGTTTGAAATAACGGTCTAATCCGCCGTTGGTGCTGATATTGACATAGGAAGCAAAGGCAGCCAGATCTTCTGCAGTCGTAATCAGATAGGGATTTCCCGCACTGCCGGTGCCCAATCGGCCGGAGGCGAAGGTGTTGCCGGTATATTCCGGCGTTCTGGCGACCGATTCACCGGCATCTGCCGTCAGCACACTGAAATCAAACATATACCGGATCGTAAAGGTTTCTTCGTTAATATAATAGGTTTCCCGGCTGAATGTCACATCGCCGGAGCTCCGATTCAAATAAAGCACCGCCACACCGCGCTGCAGCACGGTATATTTAACCTGGCCACTGCTCATGTTGATGGCAAAAGAACCCACGTTTCCATCATGCTGCACGATATTGAAAGCATTGCTTCCATAAAGAAAGGTCAAGGCGCTGAAACGCTCAAAGGTCGCGGTTTGCTCCCCGGTGTGTGGCGTCAGCTGCCCGGCCAGAGAAGAAACGGTGCTGGAAACCTTCCTGGCCCCTCCGATCGGACTTTGACCCTCATAGAAAATCGAAAACTGCGGATAATAGCCGCTCTCATAGGTCCAGCCACTCCAGCTGGTTGAAAACGCAGCACCGCCGCTCATGTCCGTGGTAGACAGAATGCGGGTCCCCGCGCTGTAATCATATCCTCCGCCTTGCCCCTTATAAGAGTAGTCCGGCGTTAAATACTGGCCATCCGCAAAGCAGTCGGATACCGTTCCGTTTGCAATAGGGTACATCTGATCGGCAGCAAAATACCGCAGGATTCCGGCGTTATAACATTCTGTTACACTGCCGGTATTGGCGGCGGAAATTCCACCGATCACAGCTTGATTCACGAACTCCACATTGGAAATATTCGTAAATCCCTCCAGGATTCCCGTATTATAGCAATGGGTAACCGTTCCCTGACTGGACGCGGCGATTCCGCCGAGATAGACCGCTAAATCATTGGCAACCGCAAGGTGACCCATATTATAGCAACCCGTTAAAGACTGCCCGGCGCCCACCTGACCCGTAACGCCGCCCAAATAGACGGCGGGCGTGCCGGTATTTGCTTCCGCAAGGGAAACGGTGATATTGGCGCTGTTATAGCAATTTTGCAGCGTACCCGCCAAATAGTGTGCCAGCACACCGCCCGCCACTACATCACCGCTGGTTTCGCTCACGCGAACGGTCGAATCCCCCGCCAGCATCACATTTTGAATCAACGCGCCCGGTGCCAGATAACCAAACAATCCCGCAACGCCGTTTTCTGTTTCAAACGCCGCGTTGGTAATCGTATAGCCATTTCCATCAAAGGTGCCGGCGAACGCGGTGCCGGCAGTGGTTCCGATGGTTTTTAACACCTCGCCGCCCACCGCCAGATTCGCCCCCAACTGGATCAGTGCGCCGCTGAAACGGTCACTGGCCACACCGGGCGCCGTATGAGACGAGCTGTGCGTATGCCCGATCAGCGCCGCGTCATCTGATCCATATTCAACCATGGTGGCCAGTTCCAGCAAATCTCCCGGATTTTTAATGGTGTAGACCTTCTGCCCGTTGACCACCTGATAGTTATCATACCAGCATTGCAAGCTCATCTGCAAAATCCGGTAAGAGGTCACGCCGTTTTCCGAATACGAAATCAAAATAGAGGCGGTTCCGCTATTGGTTCTGGTTGCAAACTGCAAATCCAGCTCATACAGCGGCGCTTCCGCCGTTCCGCAAACGGTAATGACATTGCCGTAATTGGCATTTGAAAGCTGCCCGGCTGTAATCTCCACCACACTCATAGAAGAGGCGGAGTTCTGAAAGACTGCCGCGATCCGGGCCGCTTTTTCCCGCGCGCTCTGGCTTGCCGCAGGCCACTTGGATGGGTAGAATCCGTTGGTTGCGGTCAATGCACCGACGGTCGCTTCCGCACGGTCGCCTAAAGGAAAGCAGCTTTCCGCACCGGCATTCAAGTCTGCCGCACAGCCGGAGAGCACCACCAAGCTGCCGCCGGAAGCGGCAAATTGCCCGATGTTGCGCAGATAGGCGTTCCCATCCGGCAAGACCTCACCCTGCACATAAGAGGCCACATAGCATCCGGTCATTGTGGTCGCTCCCGTTGCAGTGCCGACGATGCCGCCGTCAAACCAGCTGCCAGTTCCGCTTACCGTCAAAAAGGCGCTGACGCTGGCGGCCGCAGGCCCCACAGCACCGGTGAAAAAGCTGTCTGTAATCGCGCCTCCGGCTGAAGTGCCAACCAATCCGCCCAAATAAACGCCATTCGGCGCGCTGTTTTCCAGCTCGACCTTGGCGGAAGAATAGCAATTGACCAAAACAGATCCGTTCGTGATCTGCCCGGCAAAACTACCTGCAGCACCGGCCGTTCCTTGAAGACTGAAGGCGGAATCCGAAATGCCGAGATCCCGGACCGCAGCGCCACTCAATACGCCGAACAAGCCAGAAAGCGTGCCGCTGCTGCGGCATTCCAGCCCTGCGATGGTATGATGATTGCCGTAAAAGGTGCCGGTAAACGGATAGGAAGCGTCTCCGATCGGCGTGGTACGGTTATTGCTGGTATCGTTTACATAATTCACTCCGCTCAAATCCAGATCATTGGCCAGCACCGCGCTGTAAGGGCTGCTGACCGCCGTTCCGATCGGGTTGCCGAAACCGTCTGCCCCGGATGCCCGCAGCAGCGGATCCAACCCCATCAGCTGGTCGCCCGTATAAATGGTAAAGACCGCGCCGTTGCCGGTGTTCAGGCCGTCTCCGGTTGGATTCGCCGCAAGATACGAGGTGTCGGCCTTTCCCACAGATTGCACACTGGGGTAGTAGGTCAGCATTTTTCCAAAACCGCCATACTGATCCACGCCACCCACCAGATCAACGACCTGTACCGCTAAAGCCAGCGTGTTGTCATTTCCGGTGGAAACAATCCGTTTATTTCCATTGGTCACTATAAATGCCGTGACCCCTGAGCTGCTGTCGGTACGCACCGAGGCCGCATGTCTTCCGTCCACAAAAACACAGGTGACGTTGGGGTAGTGGTCCAGCTCATACCCGCCGGTCCTGCTGTTGTTATACTGAGCAGTATCAGAACGCACCAGATTTAAGGAAACGGTGTGTCCCGCAACGATCTGCGCGGCCTGCGCCGCTGTCCCGCCGTAAGTCAGCGTTGCGCCGCTTAAATCCTGCGTCTGCAGGTAATTCCCGTTGCTGCCCAACAGCACGGCCGTGGTTTTTGCCCCGTTATCCCCGGAGGAAAAGAGCGCGACATTGCTGGTATGCCCGTTGGCATTCAGATCCGGGTTTTTTGTTGCGTCAAAATTATTTCCGGTGCTGGCGGTGCTGATCAGGCTATTGATCTGGCCCACAAGACCGCCCACGTAATTGGTGGATCCGTTTCGGATGGCATTGATTTCCCCGTGAAATTCATTCCCATTCATCACAATGCGGGTATTGTTGGAATAGAACCGGCCGACCAGGCCCCCCATATAATAAGAACCGGTATATGTTCCTGAAATCAGCGTCATATTTCCGAAATTTTCTGTCATGGTAATATTCCAATTGACTGTATTACTGGCTTCGCCGATGATACTGCCTGTTCGCCCGGTCAAATCGATGGACCCATATCCACCGTTATTATTTAGCGTAATGTTCGCCGTTTTGGTGCTGTTGGCCGCAAATTTGCCGATGATGCCGCCTGCGGTCGCCCCCTGCCCGCTGATCGAACCGTAAAAAACGCAGCTGTCCACCGTGAGGTTCTGGCTGTTTTCAGGCATATCCAGATAGCCCATGATTCCCCCGATCAGCATATAAGTCGGCCGGTTGGTTGGCACCGTAACGGTCGCCTTGGAAAGAATCCCGCGTAAGGTGGTGTTGCCGTTTCCGTTTCCGATCACCGGGCTGATCATCACCATATAATTGTTGGTGCTTCCAACATCTAAGGTTCCCTCAACCGTGCAGTTCTCGATCGTGGATCCGGTGGCAACGCCTGCCAAAAGACCCATTGCCACCTGCCGGTTTATGGTGGTGACCGACAGGTTTCCGCTTAGCTGCAGATTCGTAACGGCCGCTTTGGTCAAATTGGCAAACAGGCCATAGGAATTGATTCCGTTTTGCAGCGCATTAATGGTAAGGTTGGTGATTTTTTTCCCGTTTCCGTCGAAGCTCCCCTGGAACGGGGATTGGGCCGTGCCGATTCCGGTGTTCCACACCGCAATGGAGCCGGTGAAATAAGTCCCGTCTGCCGTCTGATCCACGCCGGATAGATCATAGGTGTTTCCATCCGCCGAATGGGCGGGCGTTGTGGTGTCCATCGTCAGCTTAAAGTACAGGCCCGCGCCGCCGTAAACATTATTGATGAAGGAACGGAACTGATCCAGCTCCTTGATGTTGCGCAGCTGAAACGGATCTGCTTTCACCCCGGATCCGACCGCAAAAGGAACCACGGTGATTTTCTCATTGATCGCTAAAGAATAATTGCCCACAGACCGGGTCGTTGTAACCGTAAAGCTGCCCGCATTTCCTCCTTGTCCGGCAGTATATACCCCATTGCTATAGGTAATGCCCGTGCCGGTAAGCGCGGTATGCGCATAAGTCCGCGTGCCGCTCGCCTCCGTCAAGGTGTTCGGCTGACTGCCGGCACCCGGACGGAAGGTATGGGCGGTGTTATCCGTCTGATTTGAAAATTGATAAAGAAATTCTGTTGAAAGCAGGGAAGCATTGGTTCCGGCAAAGATGCTGAGCTGTGGATAATGGGCGAGGGCCGCCGTGAAGCTGTTTTGCGTCTCGGTCCAGCCGTAGGTATATCCATAGAACGAAAAATATCGTGTGGTTGTGCCGGTTTGCTCTGCTTCAAAGCGCAGCTGATGCTGCTGGGTGGAGGAGCCGGTGAAGGTGATCATCACGGTGTCGCAATAGTTGCCCGACACGGTTCCTGATGGCCATGCGGAATAGGCGCTGTTCAGCGCCTGATTCTTTTGCCAGGCAAAAATCAAGGTGTAGGAGGCGGTAACGATTTTATACCAGTCCATGGCGCTGGAATAGGCAGATAGCTCCGTTCCTGTAATCTTAGTCGCGTTGGTAGAGGGTACAAAAACACCGTCAACATAAATCTTGCGTTTGGAGGCGCTGGAGGTGGCGTATACATATTCGTGCAGGGTAAAGCGCGTTCCCCTAAAGTCGATCTGCGCCGCCTTCCCGCCGCTGTTCCTTGTATTGATCAGATAGCGGCTGTCATCATAACGCCAGGCGGTATCTGTAGCGGTAGCCGTTGAACTGTAGGCAGGCGTGCTGACCATGCCGTTGATATAAAAAGTCAGCGTGCTTTCGCCGATCGTATCGGCACTGCTGGGGCTGACCGTCTGGTCGACCGTTTCCGTTGGAGGAGTGCCGCTGCTGTGCAGCGTACTCTGCATCGCGCTGCCGCTCAACTCCGCCGTGCTGTCTTCCACGGCATCGGCACTGACCGGCAGATTCCCGGCCACCTGTATATCATAATAAAAATCCTGATAAGTACCGCTGCCGGAAGTCAGTGCGCCAAGCGCGCCGGAACAGTCGATCTGTCCGGCAAAATAGCAGCTTTTCGCGATATAACTGCTCTGTGTGCCGCTGTCCAGATAGCCGCAAAGACCGCCGGCATTGTTGTTGGCATAAATATCTCCGCTCATATAGGCGTTTTTGATCAGCGGCAATACGGATGGACCGCCGGACCCGAGCAGACCGCCCACATAGATTCCGCCGGTTACATTCCCAAAAAAGTAGCTCTTTTCGATCTGCGTTGTACTGCCGGTGCTGGCGCCGATCAGACCGCCCACGGCCGTTGCAGTGTTGCTGGCGTTCACGCCGGTCAAAGCGCTGACGCCCACCGCACCGATGATATCTCCCGCCGCATAACTGGCAAACACTGAAGTGTTGGACGCCGTTCCGGTCAGACTGAACGCTCCGCTCCAGAAAGATACGCCGCTGGTTCCGCTGATATTGCACACCTGGAAAGACGGCTTGGTATTGGAGCTTTGCCCGATCAGCCCGCCGACATTGCTTTGCCCTACCAGTTTTCCTGTGAAAGAAGAAGCCGCCGTATCGCTGAGATTCAATCGGGTGGATTTTGCATAACCCAAAATGCCGCCGGCAGCAAACGCATTCAATGTCAGCCCGCTGTTCGCCTGCACGGTGACATGATCAACCGTGGAATAAGCAGCGTACCCCACCAATCCGCCGGCATAATTATTCGCCGTCATGGTGGTTGCCTGGGCATAAATCAGATTTAAATTTTTAATCGTTGCATTTTGTATATAGCCAAACAGCCCATTATACGCCTGTGAAGCAAACGCGGCGGCCGTCAGCGTCAGTGTATGCCCCTGCCCGTCGTAACGCCCTAAGAACGGCCACGCCCCTTCCGCAGCAGTGCGTACCTGACCATCGGCCAGCCCGATAGGCTGGCTCAGCCCGCTGGAAAAATCCTGATCCTGCAAAAAAGACGCGCCTAAAAACCCACCGCCGTTCGCCACATATTGGCGCATGTTTTCAAGATCCGTGCTGTTGCTGATCATAAAGGACGCGCTACAGCCGTCTTCTGCAGAATCTATCAGATTTTTGACCATCCGCACCCGCCTTGTCACCGTTACACTGCCGGAGGTGGCGGTCTGCGCTGTCACCTGCACATTCCCGCTCATATTATTCACCGCAAACACATGGCTGCCGGTAAAGCTCAAGGGATATGCGGTAAAGGCCGCAAAATAATCGGTCGTGGCCAGCGTTCCCAGCTGGCTGCTGATGGAGGCCGGCACCCCGCTGGAATCTGTCGCACTGACGCCGCCGTCTGCGCTGAGGGCCGACGGTGACCATTTTTTATTATAAGTCAGATTGCTGAAGGTCCCCCCACCGGAGTAATAAATGACGCTGGCACCGTAAGGGTTCAGGATGGAACCGCCAAAATAACAATTGGAAACGGTCGCCCCGATCGCATTATTGATGCCGATCAACCCGCCGATGCCATCCTGCAAATTGCCGGACAACGAGGCGGTTGAAAAGCTGTTGGTGATATTGGCCATTCCGCCGATGCCGCCCACTAAGCCCCCCAAAAGATTCGGCCAGTCTCCAAGTGTAGCCCCGGAAGGACAGCTGACATCGTAATCACCGCTGGCCATGCAGCCGGTAATCACCCCTTGATCCCCGATATAGCCGGCAATCCCGCCCACCACGGTGTTTTTTACGGCATAGCTGCCGACGCTGTATGTTTTTGCGGATGCGGAGGTTCCATCCACATTGGCCGTGGAATAAGCGTTATCAATGGACGCCAGCTGGTGATAATCCATCTGCGCGATATTCTGGCTTAATGTGGCCGCTCCCAAATAGCCGCAAATCCCCCCGACAGTGGCAGCAGTCAGATTCAGGCCAAAGCTGTTGTCGGCCACCACCAGATTCATAACAGAAACAGCGGTACATCCGGTGATACTGCCGCCTTTCACGCCGCCCACGATCCCCCCGATCCAGGTAAACGCCACTCTGGGGCTGGCTACATAAGCATTTACCGTGAAGTTTTTCACAACGCAGGAGGAAACCACTTCTGTCTTGATGCTGGCTGTAATACCTCCTATAGACAGGTAGCTGTATTGTTCATTATATTGCGTGGAAATGGTGACATTTTGAACGGTACAGCCGCTGATCTCCCCGATATACGCAAAGGCGCCGGTCGCGCTGGTTCCCACGATTCCGCCAAACAGTCCGTCCGCCGAAAAGAAGCTGTCGGTCACAGAACTGTTGCGGATATAACTGGCCGCAACGGTTGCGGCCGTGCTGATGCCGGTGCAGCCTAAAATGCCGCCGATACTGAGCATGCTGTTATTTTCTGTCTGTCCGCCGGCTTTGGAGAAAAGGGAATTGGAAACATGACAGTTGCTGATCTGCACATAGCCGCCGTTGACCCGGCCGACAATCCCGCCCGCCCCGATATTCCGGTCACTCCCCGTGCGGTTGATTAAATAACGAAATTGAACATAGCAAGCGCTGTTCAACCCGATCTGCACCCCTGTTACATTCGTTGCGGCCGTATAGCCGATCAGACCGCCCAGGCCGCCGCCGTTGGCGTTGACCCGGCCGAAACAGATGACCTGCAGCGGAGAAGGTTCACTGCCGACGCCGTCGATTACCACCGTTCCGGAGCCGGCCTCGCCGATAATCCCGCCGACCCGATAAAAAGAACCGGTTGTTGCCGTTGGCGTTGCAACCTGAAGCCGCCCGGAAATGCCGGTAAAGCGGATGGTGCTGTTCCAGCAGGTCAGATAGCCCGCAACGCCGCCGACCCCCTGCCCGCCGTTGACGACCAGGGAGACATCCATGGAAATTCCGGAAACGGTGCCGGCTGCCTGCAGCCGTCCGACCAACGCACCGGTGCTGCAGCTGCTGTTATAATTATAGATCGTAAAATCCGGCACGGTATAACCGGTGCCGCTGTCGGTATTGGTGATAACGGTTCCGTCGGCAGTCGCAGTCCGTGTGCCGGCCGCAAGCCCGCTGACGCTGCAATCCGAAATGCTGGCTGTTGATGACGTTCCCGCCAGCGCGCCGGTATTTCCACCGTAGGTTGCTGCGTTTGGGTTATAGATCTGCACATCCGCCAAATGCAGGCCGGAAATGACCGCACTACCGCCCAGCCATCCGAAAAGGCCGATATTGTCATATGTTGTTGGCGTATTTGCATTCACATTGATCGACAGATTATAAATCTTGACACCGGCATCGGCATACAAATTGCCCTGAAAGGCCGTTGTCTGCGTATTTCCGATCGGCGTCCAGCCGGTGGCGTTATTGTTATTGCTGTCGCAGGGGACCCATCCGATCTCGGTCGCCGATTTCTGATACAGAAGACCGCCGGTACCGATCAGATCCAGAACCGGGCTGCCGTTATTGACCGTCTGGTCGGCGTTTTTCTTGGAACCTGCGATCCGGATATACTTTCCGCCAAAAGAATTCCCCGCGTTGACCAATGCTGCCAGATTCGCCAGCTCCAGCCCCGTTGCAATAATATAGGGCTTGGAAGCGGTTCCGAGTGCCGCGGCAATCGTTGAAGTGGTTTCCCCATATGAAGCATAACGGTCCAACAGGGTTTGCACGCCGCCCACGCTGACCGTACCGTTGAACCAAGCCGTATTGTCGGCGTCGCTGCGGCTGCCGTCGATGACCCCGATACTCTTCGGAATCGAATAGCCAGCCGCCCGGGCTCTCATGGTTGGCACCCCCCCTAAAAGCAACAAGACAACAAGAAGCCCGGCCAGTGTCTTTCTGCCTGTTTGATTCCATTGAATTGGATGGTTTCTTCCCATTGTTCCTGTTCCCTTTCTGTCTTTTTTTCGGCGATGCAGATTAATTGATCCGTATTTTTCCAGAAAATCCCCAAAGAGAAAACGAATTGCAGACATCCCTGGAAATATAGACGTCAAAGACCACCGCTTTTGCGCTGTCTCCGGTTAGCTGATAGCTCCCGGTGGTAATGCTGCCGGTTTCAGCCTTACCCGCATAACTGAAGTACGCCGGCGTGGTTTCTCCATAATCATAGGTGGCGGTTTTGGTCTCGTCATCCACCACCGCCCCGGTTGTATTCCGGCTCATGGCTTTGATATAAACATAGTCATATAAACTGTCGGCGCTTTCCGGGTCTTTTGTGGTTTCCGAAAAGGTAAAGGCAATATTCCGGAATGACAGATTGGAAACAATCATATACCGCCGCACCTCATTGGGCACGCCGTCAGAGAAATTCAAGGCGGGCACCTCCACCCAGGTACCGGAGGTTTCGCTTTCCCCCTGCCATTCATAAAGGCTGTATTCCCGGGTTGACAGCGCGGCAACCTCCATCCAGTTTTGCAGAGAAGATATCTGGCTAGCCCTGGAAAACCAGGCGATGGAAAACACAATGAAGGCGTAGATCACAAAGAGTAGCACCAAAAGACTGATGGCCAGCCGCCGCCCGTTCAGGGTCAGCTGCTGCCGGTCTTCCCGGTTTATTTTTTTCATTTCCATGCACTCCCTTCCGGACGATTTGATCCATTAAAATAAAAAGGCAGCCAACCGCAAGAAACTTTGCAACTGGCTGCCTTGATGAATCTCACCGAAAGCCCTTTAGCTTTGCGTCACAGTCTTTCAACTGCTTTGCCTAAATTACTATGGACTTTATTATACCAAATAACACCAGTGTTGTAAAGCGCTCCTCACAGATTTTATAATTTCTGTTTTCTCGCCGCTTCGTACAGGCTTGTGATTCCGGAAAGAGAAGTGTCTTCATTCATAAAGTCCAAAAAATCGCTCATGGGCAAGGGCTTCGAATAATAAAAGCCTTGAATCACATCGCACCCGTAACGTTCCAGCCGCTTTAAATCCTCCAGGGTCTCCACCCCCTCCTGCGTCACAACCATCCCGCAGCTCTTCCCCAATGTAATGACCGTCTGCAGCAGAATTTCATCTTTTCCTGGTTCTACGCCCGAACGCAGAAAGAAACGGTCCAGCTTCAGTTCATCCATCGGTAATTCTTTTAAAATTTTAAAAGAAGAATAACCGGATCCGAAATCATCAATGGAACACAAAAAACCATTGCTTTTAAGGGAGGTTACAATCTTTTCCAGCGTTTCATAATTTTCATAGGCAAAGCTTTCGGTGAATTCCAGCTTTAAAAAGCCGTCTGCAATCTTAAATTCATCTTTGGTCTTTACATAGTAAGCAAGAAAGTCCGGCTGCGTAGCCGTGACCCGAGAAACGTTGACTGAAATCGGCACCAGATGCTCTCCCCGGCTGGTCGCTTCGCTCATAAACCGGCAAACCTCCAAAAACATAAACCGGTCTACTTTCGCAATAAAACCGTTCACCTCAAACACCTGAATAAAAGAATCCGGCGCAACATAGCTTTTGGTTGCCTCGTCATACCAGCGCACCAATGCTTCGGCGCCCTCCAAACGATCCTGACCGATACTGTATTTCGGCTGAAAAAAGAGTTTAAACTCATTATTCTTTAAGGCATACTCCATTTTGGCCTCGACCTCCGCCTCCCGGATATAGGAAGAACGAATGGAGGCATCATAAATGATGAAGTGCCGGTCATTAATGGTTCTGTTGGCCTTTTGCGCAATGGCAGCCCGATCGATCATGTCCTGAATATGGAAGGTTCGCTCCCGTTCCACCAAATAAACGCCCACCGCAAGGGTCAGGTTATAGTTCCGGCTTCGCAGCAGCTCATACGCCCCCACCAGCGCCCCCAGAAGCTTAATCCGGTCACTGAGCTCCTGAATATCGGAATAGTGAAGCAGCATCACGAAAATATCGTCCATCACATGGCCATAGGTTTCGTTATCTCCGGCCATCTTTTTTACCACTGTGCTCACATACCGCAACGTTGCTTCATAGGCATCCGGGCCCAGCTGATCCTTCAGATAGGAAAATTTATTGATATCAAAATAGGTGATCGCATAATGGGCAAAACGGTTTATCGAAAGAAGTTCTTCTGCGTCCCGGATAAATTTATTATACGAATTGCAGCCCAGAAGCGGGTCATATTCATCCATGATGGCCAGTTGCTTGCTGCTTGAAAATTTTACCGCTACAAAGGCAATCAGCACCAGCACCGCCACAATGGCCAAGAATACCGCCGAACCGAACATTTTGTCATAAAGCGTGTGTTCACTCTGCAAAAGGTCGTGTACCCGATAGATCTGCACGACAAAGCTGTCTCCCCCAAAACGGCTTAAGGGAATACAGGAAACGATATAGTCCTCGCTGTCAACACGCAAGGTATAAGCGCCGCTGATCCGCTCCTTGGTTGCATTGATGATCGGATCAGTCTCCGGCTTGCTTTCCGAAATATTATAGAGATAGGTATAGATATTATGGCTGACGTCCTCTTTAAACCCATCGGCCTTCCAGCTTTCCAGAATCGTGCCGTCCTGCTCGGCAAAGCAATAATACTGGGTCAGCTCATTCAGAACGCTGCCGCCCACAAATACGTTTTGCACCTGATAGAAAGCCAGCACCCCGTCCACTTCACTGTTTCCGGTCACCGGGCAGTATGCGGCAACGCAAGGGACGCCCAGCGCAAAGTCGGTATAAATTTCACTGACACCGAATACACCGCCCTGAATCAGACTCTGCACTTCCACTGCCGTTATGGAGCCCACACGCTCTCCATAACGATATTCCGCTTCCCCGGCCTTTAAGAACTGCAGGCAGTCCATTCCGTATTGCTGCACCTTTTCGTTGCCGAACACATCCATCTGCTCAAAGCCGGAAACGTTGGCAACATCTGCGGCAATGCGCTGCGCCTCATCAAAAATGCCGCCGCTTTCCCGCTCAATCGCATCCACTGTCTGCAGTGAATACCGCTGGGCAATGGATTTGGACTCATTTTCAAAATAAACAGCACTGTCCCGCAGCGTATACAAAAAATAGCCCACAGTCATCACGACCACTGCGCATAGCAGCGCAAGTAATAGAGGGTTTAAAATACGAAGTTTATTTTTTGCTTTCATATCAACCCCCCTTTTTATCCGCATTGGATTCCACTTCGGTGATCCCTCTGGCCTTATTTTTACAGATGCTTCAGCTTCACTTCCAGCTCGTGCATCTCATTTCTCCTCTGGTCAATCTCCGCCGTATACCGGTTAAAATAATCCACATCTTCATCCGAAGGGGTCGTATGGGTCAAAATTGCTTCCACCAACGCCCCCTGCGAGCGTACCCGCTTTTGCTCAATCTGCTGGATTTCTTTTTGATACCTCTTGATTACACGCTTTAATTTTGCTTTTTCAAACATCCCTGTGTTCCCCCCGCTCCGTTTGTTTCTCCGGTAAATTCTCTGCCTCTTCCGACGCTTTTTTCTGTTTTTGCTCCTGCGGATCCGCTTTCGCATCTTGCTGCTCTTTCAGTCTCTGCACTTCCTGCGCCACCAACAGATCCATTTTGATCTCTTTGGATTTTCGCACCACATCCCAGATGCAAAGAACAATCAGCAAAAAGGACGGTACCAGAATCAGAAAGAAAAAGACCCATTTTTGCACAAAGAATTGTGCAAACCGGGTTACACCCGGCAAATTTTTCTGATAGCGGCCCACCACATCTCCGGATGCTGTGGTCAGCGCATCGTTCGCGTCATTATGATCCCCCCGGGTCACAAACTGTGCTCCGTGGTCACCGGTCAGAATTTCCATAACCCGGTGCGTATTCAGCTTCCCGTAAATGGCCGGATCTCTGGAATAGAAGACGATCACATCCCCTACCCGCACCTGATCCGCCGTGATTTTTTCCACTAAAATATAGCCTCCGGTCGGAATGGTCGGTTCCATACTGGAGGTAAGGATCCGCACCACTGCATATTTGCCGATATAGGCAACACGCCCGGTCATATTGCAATAGGTCAGGTATCCTACGGCGAGCAGCATCAGCACCACCAAAACAGACAGCACCGCAGAGACCCCTTTTTCCATCTTTGTTTTCAGGGCTTTATTCATGATTCATTCCCCTTGATCCGCTTTTCTAAATCCCGGTAAAATTCCTGCTCGCGCTGATGACGCCGTTTCGCCGTTTCCTGCTCTTTTTTCTTGACGGCCGCCGCCTTCAGGCGCGCCTTCTCGCGCTCTTTCCGATGTTTTTCCGCTTCCCGCTCTTTTTCCTTCTGCCGCCTTTGCTTTTCTGCTTCCCGGGCTTTTTCCCGTGCTTCCTTTTCTTTTAAGAGCGCGTGGTCTTTTTGCTTTTTGAGACGCTCCTGCTCTTTTTGCTTTTTAAGGCGCTCTGCCTGAAGGGCCCGTTCTTTGGCCCGTCTGACCGCTTCCCGCTCTTGTTCCTTTTGCTTCTTTAAGCGCAGCGCCTCCTGCTCCTTTTTCTTTTGCGCTTCTTTTTGGGCAAGTGCGCGCTCTTTGAGCGCCTGCGCTTTAAGGCGTTGACACTCCCGCTCTTTCTTCTTTGCACGCAAGGCGGCTTCTCGCCGGCGTTTTTCTTCTGCCGCCGCGTTGCGCTTTTCTTCCTGTATGGCGGCAATCCGCTGCGCCGCTTTAATTTTTTCTGCTTCTAAAGCGGCCTCTAAAGCCGCTTTGATTTGCCGTTCTCCGGCAGAAAGTGCTTTGCTCGCTCCGCCGTATTGCACGTTCACAATATGGCGGTACTCCGAATCATGCACATTGAAGTCCTGCGCTTCTACCGGTTTCAAATCGATCTGCAGCTCCGGGGTCAGCGGCTCCTCGGAAACCCGTTTGTCCAGTATTTCCTCCGCTCCTTGGAAACCGTGCTGCAAATTATAAGCAAACACCATGTATTGCAGGGAAAGCATGGCATAAAGCTCCCCAATATAGCCGTCATCGGGCCGCTCTGCCTGCTCTTCCACCTCTAAGGTATAGCCGATTTTTTCATAGGATTCAATAAAGTCCCATAAATCCAGGCACTGGCGCAAATTCTTATTTTTGGTGATGGCGTTTGTCCGCATGATGGGCGGGCGCACATAATTCTGACCCATTGATTTTACAAATTCAGATTCCATATACCGCGTCACAATCTGGTAAAGGCGTTCCAGCCGATTAAACAGCACCTGCTCTTCGGTCAACTCCCCCGGATCGCTGGATTCCATGGTCACATGAATCTTGCCGTTGGAATTGCCCAGCTTAAAGTCGCTGGAAAAATCGAGCACCACGTCTGTCTGGTTCATCCCCTGCTCCTTCAGTGCGGAATAGCGGCGATCCAAAAAAATATAAAGGCGCTGAATCAAAGTATGGATAAACTTATTCTCATAAGTAAGATTGGTTTCTTCATTATAGACGTTCAGAATTTTAGAAGGGGTAATCGACCCATCTTTTTCAATTTTATTAATATAGTCGGTATGCTGAGCCAAATGGCGGATGGACCGGCTGGTAATATTGTGAGAAAACTCGATCGGCAACACCTCTTCCTGCTCCTCAATGGCGCGGGAAGGCATTCGGATTGCCGTGTCCAGCGCGGGCAAACAAGCCTCGATCGCTTCCACCCAATGCGCTTCGATGGTTTTTTTCACCATCCTGCGGTTCACCTTTAAACGCGCCCCGCCTTCACGCATTGCCTCTATCATTGCCCCATAAAACCCATATTCTGAAGTGATCGCGTTGACAAAATAAGTCGCGTCTTCATAAATCCGCTTCAGTTCTTCTTTTGCCGATGCCGCTTGCTGCTCCGCCATCTGCCTCTCCTTTCATCAATACATCTTTTTTAGGCGCTGTAAATAGGCGACACATTCTTTCATGTTTCCTTGACCGAAGAGCTTGCCCAGATACTCGATCAACCCGTCGATTTCATCCCGAATCAATGACAGATTCAATGATTCAAATTTGCGGAACACCTTTGTAGCCAAGATATAATCCACGCCCTCCACTGCGGTTCCGCCGGCTGAAACATAAACCGGCACAAAGATTTTCAGCTGTTTCATAATCCGGTTCCCAAAGGCAATACGGAATTTTTGTATCACATACATATCCAGCGACGCGATATTCTGCAGATATTCCTCACTCACCGGATATTTTTCAACCGCCTCTGTATAAAGCTTTTCCACATGTGAATAGCTGATTTTAGAAGGCCCGGTTGCCGGCGCATCAAAGGGGATGCCCTTGCTGTCCAGATTGATCACCAACGCCCGGTCATAGACCTTGTCGGATACCGAGAAGGTGGAATCGTCATTATTGGCCGTGCCGATATACCACACATTCTGTGGGATCAGCAGCTTGCCGTCCTTCAAATGCCTGGGATCACTGTCCCAAGAGGAGGGAACCAGCTCCAACCGCCATTCGTTGCTGTCTGGCATTTCCAGCACAGAGAGCATTTCCGCAAAATAATATTCCACACGGGCGATGTTCATTTCGTCCAGCACAATGATATTGATATCATCGTTATAAGAAGCCTCATATACCCGCTTTAAGACCTCTGTCTCATTATACCGTTTGGTAAATTCGTTGAAATAGCCCAAAAGCTCCGTCCGGTCCCGCCAGGAGGGCTGCACCGACGCAATGGTCGCATTGTTCAAAAAGAACTTGCCCATGGAATACGGCAGGGAGGTTTTTCCGGTGCCGGAAATCCCCTGCAGCAGAATCAGCTTGGTGGAGGCCAGCCCCGCAAACATCAGACGGATTGTCTTGATTTCATAATAAAGGTGCATGGAAGAGCAAGCGAAATTTCGGAATTCGTTACAAATTCCTTCCAGATCAATTTCATTGCGATAGGTCGGCGCCACATAATATTCGTATTTGTCGTCCACTGCAGAAAGCCGGAAAAATCTTCTGGGGTCCTGCGCCGTTTCCCCGGGCGCGGTGCCGCCTTCCGCCGTTCCGATTGCAGAAGGGGCGGTGGCAATGGCGGCCGATGCGGAAAATGCGCTGCTGGCTGTGGCGCCGATATTGATCTCGGCATCCGCTTCTTCCCGGCTGGTGCGGAAAATCTCGTTGATCGCCTCCACCGGGATACTAGTTTGCCCGATTTTCAGCGCCATAATTTTTTCCTTTTCCTTGGTTAAGCGCACCACATCCCGATGCAGATCCGCAAGTTCCTCCAGAATATCCTCGTTCCCCACAACGGAACGCCGGAACCGGATGTATTTCCGGATGCCGAGCACGATCAAAAGAATCACAATCACCCAAATCGAAAATACCAGAATGAAGGCCAAAATCGAAATAATCCAATCCAACACCGTAAAGGACTTGCTATAGGACGCAAACTGCTCCAAATAGGCCGGAATGTTAAATACCTGCACCATTCCAAAAAAGATTCCGGAGATGATTTTCCAAAGTCCGTCCAGCATTCTGGTAAAAAAGGCAAAAAACCAATTCAGAAAACCGTCCATTCCATTTTCATCTCCTTTCAAAAAAAGCTTTTATTGCCTGTGTTTATTTTTTTGCTTCTTCCTCTTCCGGCGCGGCTTCGCCCTGCTGCCGGAGATATTCCTCAATTGCCCGTTGCTTGATTTCCTCTTCCTGATCCGCCGTGAGCCTTCCTTTGGTTTTGACCTTGATCACCACAGCAATGAAGTTGTAAAGCTCGAACAGGAAAAACACCACCAACGGAATGACAATGACCACCAAAAAGCCGGTCGAGGTCTGCAAAAAGTTGATGATTGTGCCAACACCGCCCAGTTCCTGTCCGGTATATTTGGCCAGCACTTTGGTATACACCACCGGCGTGGCATCATTGACCGGATTCGTTACCGTGTTGTCTCCCTTGGTCACATAGTAAACATAACCGCCTTCATCATAAACATCAACAATACGGTGCGTATTGATCTCATCATTCCCATCTCCGTTCAGATCGGTATAATAAGTAATGACGTCCCCCGCCTGACAGTTGAGCTTTTCCTCTGTCGTCAGCACTTTCCCGATGATCAGATCGCCTGTTTTAAACGTTGGAGACATAGAATCACTTTGGATAGTCAGCAGGCTCTTGCCAAAAATGCTGGACAATCCGTCTTTATTGCTTTGCGCCGAGAACACCAGAACGGTAACGAAAATCGCAAAAACCACAAAGAGCCACAAGATGACATTTCCTGTAATTTTTAGTGCATGAACAAGCTTTTTCATATCTTCTCCTTTGCCTTCCTTTGCTATATCCTTATATGGTTTCCTTTATAGAAAACCCGATAGCCAAATTAAATACTCTTCCGCCGATCCGGGCCACACAGGAACGGTCCTGCCCCTCAATCCAGATCCGCAGCACCACCTGCACCGGGCGATAGGTCAATCCGTCGCTGTAATCCGCGCCAGGCAGCTGTAAAACGGTTTCATTCGACAGGCCGGAGTCATTGTCAAACGTCATGTATTTCGGTGCCAGCGTCTCATTGGTGCCCGCCACCACACTGGGCGTGCCGGGCGTGCCGCCGGCATAGACCAGCGGATCGCTGCCATATGCCACACCGGTCCCGTCTGCATTCAGGAAGGCAACCCGTACCACACTTTCAATATCCTCGTCGCCATCACCGGCGGTTACCTGCGTGCTCAGCTCGCTGAGCCCCAGAAGGAGCGTGTTCCCCGAACTGGTACGCAGCCAAAGAGGCACGTCGATGTAATGGCCTTCAAAATCATCGCTGCTCTCTGAATAAATAATGCGGTGTCCCTCCTGATATACGGTGCCGTCCGGTGCAGATCCGTCTGCCAGCGCCGTGTCTGTCATCCACATGGTGCCCACTCCGTTATAAGACGAGGCAGGCAGCAGATAAAACCGATCCTTTGCCGCGTCATAAAGACGGCTGTCGCCCGCCGCGGCCACCTGCTCCGCCACCAGTGTTTTTAAATCCACCTGCACCAAAGTAGCATAGCCCTGATCCCGCTCCCGTGAGATCTCAAGGCCGACCGGAACCAGCACCGAAATGTTTTTTCCTTCCGCCCGGATATCCTTGCTCATGCTGACCCAGCCATAGGCAGCGTAACCCAGCAGCATAATAGCTACCGCGACACTTCCGGCAGAAAGCAGCAGCCGCTTTTCCCGGTTATTCATCCTTGATTCTCACCTCCATTTTCATCCTGACAATGGCACAAGCCTTGTTTGAAATACCGTTTTTTCTCCAAAAAATGACATTTCAAACAAGGTTTAAAAAAGAACAATATCCCAGGGGGTGCCGGTCGGTAGCCGGCACCCCGAGGGAATCATTAAACCGATAAAAATCAGGCCGTATAAGTTACGTCACGCAGGACGACAGAAATATTGAAGTTCAGCTGAGAAGCATCTGCAACCACGCAGTTCTCGCTCTCTCCTTCCACCCAGACGCGGATGGTAATGGCAGTGGGGGTTCCCACCGGAACTGTAAAGATTTCATTGTCTGTAGCGGTGCCGTTGATCGCTGCGAAATTCACCGCGCTGGTGGTGACTGCCTCACCGGCTGCCTTTACCGCGCTGACTGCTTGCCCATCGGTGAAATAGTTGCCGCTCGCCGTGGTCTCATCCGCCAGCTGATTGATGCCCCAAAGCACCACGTCGGGCTTGGCAACATCCAACAGCGCCGCTCCGGTGCCATCGATCACCGCGGCACGCACCGCTTTGGCGCCGTCTGCCGTTCCGCCGGAGTTCCGGGTTACCTGAACGTCTTTCACTGCAACTTTCACGGGCGTGCTGCCCTCTGTTTTTACAGTGTATTTAAAATCGATGTAATAACCGGTGTCCAAAGCGCCCGCTTTTGCCAGCGTGGTTTCCGCATCCTTGGTGGATCCGTTCACGTTTACGCCGGTGTTATTGGATACATAATAGAAATTCAATCCATCCGCGGAAGAAGCCGGGTTGATCACATCTGCAGCGTTGGTGATCGAGGTAGAGGACGCATAGGTCGCGTCAGCTGCTGCCGTTTCTTTAATCAGCAAGTTGTTCGGAGCTGTTACCGTCACGTTCATACCATTAGCGGTAACCTGTCTGCTCATGGTAAACCATGCAAATGAAGCCGAAGACATGACGACTGCAGCAACAATCAGCATAGCCAAAGCCGGAATTAATTTTTTAGTTGCTTTCATTGTTAATATTTCTCCTTTTCTTCAATCGGCTATGCCGATCAGTAGTATTTATCCTCCTCTTCGGCGCCGTTCGGTTTACCGTGAACCGGACAATCCCGTCATGAGGAATGATAGCAAAAATTTATATGCCGGCTTTCTCACCGGCTGTGTTGGAGGATTCGATCACCGATATGGTCATGTCCGTTTTCATAGAACCGCCAATCAGCGCATCCACGCAATCGGGATCATCCCCCTCCACCCAAATCACCACTGTAAATTTCGTCACATCCCCCGGTTCAAAATCCTTTATCTGCGTACGGGTAATGCTGCGGGTGGTCAAAAACTCCGTGGTTCCTTCCTCCGGTCCGCCGCCGTCAGAGCGGGTGCGGGCATAAGTAACCGGCTCTCCATCCCGGTAAATCCGAACGCGGATTGCCTTATCCACGTCGTTGGTTACATTGGTCATAAACATGTAATATTCATAAGTAACCGTATCTTCCCCCACATTTTTCAAATAGAAGGTATAGGCCATGTAATTGTCGCCATTGTGCTGTCCGTTGATCCGATCCAGATCTCCGGGCAGATCGTTCACGCTGATATTGGTGATATCCTCCGCTGTTTTGGCGTTCAGGCGGGAAATCTGATCGTTGAAGTCCGGCGTTTCCGAAAGGCTCAAGCTGTAACGGGTTGCATCATATTTATTGACACTCACGGTAAAGCTGCCGAATTTGGAATAAAGAACCGATGCAATATAGACTAATGTGGTTAAGGTGACAATGCAGATCAGCAGGGACAGAAGCACTTTTTTGATGACCTGATATTTTTTTGCTTCCAGAGCAGTACGCGCCAACACCCGCTCCCTGCTTGCCGACTGTGCCTTAGCCATGATCCAGCACCTCGCTTAAAGATTTTTCCAGGGCGGACGCGTAAAACGCAATGCCGCGTTCAAAAGCCTGTTCCACCAACGGCCCTTCCTCCCCCTTTACAAGAACCGCTTTCTTCTCCAGGCCATTGATCATATGCGCAAGACTGATCAAACCCGGTTCCTGCAAAGCGTTTTCGCTGCTGAACCGCGGATCCAGCGCCACAAACTCTGCAGGCAGCTCAGACAGCCGCATGACGGGACAAAAGGCATCTCCGAATCCGCTGATCATAAAACGAACCCCAAACCGCTGCCGCAGGGCTTCCATGGTTGCCGCCACCTGCCCGCTGCTTTCTAAAAGCAGTTCTGAAGAGCATTCCAGCACAAGATGCTTGCGATAATCCTTCTGCTTTGGCGCGGCATGATCCAGCAGCTTTTCCAACTGGCCCGAAAGCAACATCTTGGAAGGAATATATAAACTGATCCAATCCGGAAGCAGCCGGTGCAGATCCATATCCGCCATTTCTTCCATCAACTGCCCGAATGCCCAGGCTGCCAGCCTGGCCCCCAGGGCATTCCGGTTGCTGACAACACGGTATTGGGCGGGGTACAGCACCCCCAGATCCATGCTGTTGACCTTCACAACACCGATCAGTCCTGCAGGCTCGCGGCGTCCTGTGGAACGAACCGGATAGTAAACCAGTTCCATCGGGGAAAGATCGGAGGCTAAGAGCATTTTGGCGTATGTATCGTCAGACATCATTCACTCTCCTCTTCACTGCACAAAAAAGCCAGTTGCGCAGCAATACAAAATCTCGTATTTCCATGCAACTGGCTGACTCTGCATTTACATCTGCAAGTCCCTATAGCTTTGTGCCACACGCTTACGCATGCTTTACCCAATATTCTTTTTTAGATCATTACCTCTGTTATTATGCTAATTATAAGCAAATATTACCATGAGACTAAATAATTGTCAAGGCCTTTTTTAAAGATTTTGATCGAATTGTTTTATGACTCTTGATCAAGCAGCTCCGGCAACGTATAGGTGCGCCCGCGTTCCAGCAGGAGCCCGAAGGGCACGCCTTTTAAAAAGGGTGCCGGATCTGCCGTATTCCCCTCCAGCAGATCATAATGATTGGGAATGCCCACCCGCACGCCAAGATGTTTCACCAGTCTGGCGGCTTCCTCGGCATTCATATTTCCAAGCCGTCCGTTGATGCAGACCAGGGCAAGGTCCATCCTCCGGTTTCGGAGCGACAGCAGACCGGGGTCATAAAGGGTATCCCCGGAAAAATACAGATCCGCTTTCTCTGCGTGTACCAACACCCCCACCGCCGGCACCGTGTGCGCTGCAAAAACAGCCTCCAGCCGCAGCTTGCCTGATTGTATCACCGTGCCCGCATCAAAGGCCCTGTAATGCCGGACGCCTAAGCTTCTCAGTATTTCTTCACAGTCGGCAGGGGCCAGAAAAGTGATCTGGTCCAGCGGCATGCGCAGGATCGCGTCCGGATCCAGATGATCCAGATGCCGGTGCGTACAGACGACCACCTGCGCCTGCAGTTCCTCCGGCTGGATCGGCGGCGGATAAAGCCGTCTGCGCCCTTCTTCTTGCAATACCGCGTCGGAAAGGTAGGGGTCAATGCAGACCTCCTGCACCCCTTCCTTCAATAGATATCCGCTTTGCCCCAACCACATGAGCTCCATTTTATCGTCCTCGCTTTTTTCATATTATAAAATAATTGGGGAAGCCTGTCAAGAGGCGCTCATTCCCCATGAACCAGCCGTTATTTCACATTGCCAGTATAATCCCGCAGGCCATTCGGTGTCCCGCATTCCCAAATGGCGCGGCGCTGTAATCATCCGGCCCCGCATGAATAATTACGGTTCGCCCGATCACCTCTTCCAGATCCAGCCGGCCGTTCAACACCGCCATCCAGGCCCGGCCGTCATATTCCATCAGATTCGGCATATCGCCCGGATGCTGCGGGTGCGGACACTGATCCGGATTGTAATGAGGCCCCGTGTCCGCAAAGGGATCCTGCTCCGTTCCGGTACAGCTCCCCCCGGTATGAATATGAAAACCAAAAAAATTTCCCTGGCAATGCCCCTCCGTGTGTGGAAGCCCCTGAATTTCCGCTGCCACTAAACAGCCGAATTCCGTTGGATAAAAGGTAACCCATCCGCTTATGGAGGGATACGCGATGCTCCCCTTCATTTTTGCAACCGCAGAAGGGGTTCTTCTTAAAAGGCTGCCAAAAGTTCGTGTTGAAAAATCAGATCTGTTCATCTTGCCTCTCCTCTCGTACCCTAAAAATGCTTTATACAAGCCATGCCAGCAACCGCACCGCGCTGGTCAAAAGGAAACAGATTCCCATGCCGATCACGGTTGGCAGAAAAAAAGCCACCACGGTCCATTTCCAGCTTCCGGACTCCTTGCGGATGGTCCAGAGCGTTGTGGAGCAGGGCCAATGCAGCAACGAAAACAGCAGCACATTGATTGCCGTCAGCCAGGTCCATCCATGCGCTGTCAACACCGTTCGCATCGCATACAGACTTTCTGATTCCAGAAGACTCCCTTCTGCAAGATATGCCATAATAATGATGGGTATGACGATCTCGTTGGCCGGGAAGCCCAAAATAAAGGCAATCAGAATCACCCCATCCAGCCCCAGCAG
>CAYRYQ010000011.1:0-34664 GCA_964428505.1 uncultured Eubacteriales bacterium | reverse complement strand
AGCGGCGTTTTGCTGGAGATTTCTTCCCTAATGGGGCCCTATGGCATCGGCTGCTTTGGCAAAGACGCAAAGCGATGGATTGATTTTCTGGCAGAAAGCGGCTTTTCCGCCTGGCAAGTACTGCCGTTTTCCATTCCGGATGCCTGCAACTCCCCCTATAAGAGCGTCAGCGCCTTTGCCGGAAATCCGCTGCTGATTGATCCGGAGCAGTTGATGGAGGACGGACTGCTGACAAAAGCAGAGCTGGACAGCTGCCGCGGTATGAGCCCCTACACGGTTCCCTTTTCCCTGCTGCAGGTCACGCGGCCGGCCTTGCTCCGTTTGGCTTTTCAGCGCCGCTCTTCCACCATGAAAGAGCAGGTCGCCCTGTTTCGGGCGCAAAATTCCTGGGTGGAAGATTTCGCGCTCTACCAAGCCTTGCAGCAGGAGACCAAAAAAGACTGGATCGACTGGCCGGCACCCTTGCGCCAGCGGCAGCCGGAAGCGATTCTGGAAGCACAGAACCGACTGCGTAATGCCATTGATGAAGCCGTTTTTATTCAATATTTATTTGACGCACAATGGAAAGAAATTCACGCCTACGCAAAGCAGAGGGGCATTGAAGTCATTGGAGATCTTCCGATCTATGTATCCTATGAAAGCGCCGACGTCTGGAGCCATCAGGATTTTTTTGCGCTGACAGCAACCGGTCATCCGGTGCAGGTGGCCGGTGTGCCGCCTGACTTTTTCAGCGCAACCGGCCAGCGCTGGGGAAATCCGCTTTACAACTGGACCGCCATGGGAAAAGACGGATATCGCTGGTGGATCGATCGCATGACCCGCGCCACGCAGCTGTTTGACCGGGTCCGGATCGATCATTTCCGGGGATTCAGCGCATATTGGGCCATTCCCGCAGGGGCCCCGACCGCAAAGGAAGGCGCCTGGCTGCCGGGCCCGGGCATGAAGCTGTTTGATGTGCTGTTCCGGCATATTCCCGCCGATGCGGTCATCGCGGAAGACCTGGGCGTAAGGGACGCCGCGCTGGAGCAGCTGCTGAAGGAAACTGGTCTGCCGGGCATGCGGGTGATGCAGTTTGGGTTTTTGGGTCAGGACGATGGGATCCATCTTCCCCATCGCTATTACCAAAACCTGGTGGCCTATACCGGCACGCATGACAACAATACGCTGCTGGGCTTCTTATGGGAAAGCGCGCCGGAGGAGCGTCAATACTGCTTGGATTACTGCGGTTTTTCCGGCGAAAACTGGAAAGATGGCAGTGCGGATAATCCAGCCATCCATGCCATTTTGCGAACGCTGTTTGCTTCTTCCGCAGGTCTTGTCGTAGTTCCGGTTCAGGATCTTTTAGGCTTTGGCGGAGACACTAAAATGAACCGCCCGGGCGTTGCCTTTGGCAACTGGGGCTTCCGGCTTGCGGAGCAGGCTTTTTCACAGCTACGCCCTGCCGCTTATCGCAAACTCAACCGGCTTTACGGCCGGTAACCGTCTAAATCGCCTTTCCCTCAGCCTCCCTCTTTTATTTATAATATTTTAAAAATATGTATTGACATAATCAGTCATAAATGTTATACTTTTGGTCAAAGGAGGGAATCGTTGGTAAATCAGTGACAGCGCCGGGCCTGCAATTTTATCCGCAGGTGACGAGGAAAGGGATCATCGAAAATTTCGGCGGAAATCTCTTCGGCGAAAGCAGCCCTTGCTTTTGTCGTGAGGCTGAGAGCAAAAACGTGCATGCAAATGTCCAACAAAGGCTCAGCCACCTAAAATACAGCTATTAAATTAAATAAGATATGACACATACAAAAAAGGAGGATGCACGAGCAGCCCTCCTTTTTGTTTTACCACATTATGTTTGATCGCTTGCTCCCAAAAACTCCGCCTTGGTTTTTGAATAAAGGATCTGCTGTTTCCGATAAAGCCCCGTGTATCCGGACAACATATAGCTCACCGCTGCGGTCAGCAAATAAAAAGGAAGCCCCTCCGCGCCAAAGAGTTCCACGCCCAGCAATAATGCGGTCAGCGGACAGTTTGTCACGCCCGCAAACAACGCAATGAGCCCCAAAGCAGCGCCGAAAGCACTGTTCATGCCCAGAAGACCGCCCATGGTGCAGCCAAAAGTGGCGCCGACAAAGAAAGCCGGCATAATTTCGCCGCCCTTATAGCCTGCCCCGAGCGTCACCGCGGTGAAAAGCAATTTCAGCAAAAACGCTTCAGGGCGCGCAGATCCGCTTAAGGCTGCCGCCATCACCGTTTCTCCGATTCCCAGATAGTCACGCGTTTGAAACAACAGCACCATACCAAGAAACAAGAAACCCCCGACGGCCGCCCGAAGGTACTGATTTTTTAAATACCGCTGATACAGCTGGCCGGCAACCTGCAAGGTATAGCAGAATACGGCACTCAATCCCGCGCAGAGCGCAGCCAAAAGAAGTACCCGCGACATACTGAACCAGAAATGCCCTGCAGCGGGAAACGCAATCGTATAATGAGGGGATGCGGTGCCAAAGAATCTTGCAATCCAGGCACCTACCAATGCCGCAACAGCACAGGGCACCAGCGCCGCGTAATACATCACGCCGACGCTTACGACCTCCATGGCAAACACCGCTGACGCAACAGGCGTCCCGAATAGTGCTGAAAAGGCGGCGCTCATTCCGCACATTGTCATAATATGCAGATCTTTTTCATCCAGCCGAAAAAGTCTTCCCAGCTGAAAGCCGAGGCTTCCGCCCATTTGCAGCGCGGCGCCCTCCCTTCCGGCAGAGCCGCCGAACAAATGAGTCAGCACCGTGGCGGCAAAAATCAGCGGCGCCATCCTTAAAGGCACCGGCTCCGGAGACCGCACGGACAGCAACACCAGATCGGTTCCCCGCGACCTCCGGATCCCGCTCGCATGATATAAAAAAACAATGGTCACGCCCGCCAGCGGCAGCAGCCAGAGAATCCAGCCGTATTGTTCCCGCGTCGCCGTTGCCTTTTGAATGCCGTGCAAAAAGGCAACGCCCGCCAATCCGATCAAACCGCCTGTAAAAACAGCCAATCCCAGCCATTTCAAAAAGGCCATAGCCGGATTTTTCACATGTTCCCATCTTGTTTTTAATTGTTCTTTCATGAAGCCTTATCATCCCCCGATTGACTGCAAAACCGTTTTACATTTTGAAAATGATATTGTAAATCATCTTCCCCACGCAAAGCAGCGCAAAAAGCCACAGAGCCGGGCTGGAAACCGGATCTCCGTATGCAAGGCCCCGGGTGCTCTTTTTTTCAGCTCCGGTACGTTTGGCTTGCTCATGAATGACAGTTTCCAGCATCTTCAGAGTAAAAATCAAAATAAAAAAACAAGTTAGCACCACGATAATCACGAAAAGGCGATCCTGAAAAATATACTGTAAAAAAGCCTTGTTCTGCCCCAAAAAAAGAACGACCGCATTATTCACCGCATGCGCCAGAACCGCCGGCCAGACACTGCGGAATAACACCGTTAAGACCCCGTAGAAGACGCCGGCAATGAAAAGGGCAGGCAAATGTAGCAGATTTGTATGAAACAGTGCAAAAATCAAAGAGGTCAGCAACACCCCGATGGTGATGCCGTATTTTTCATATTCACCCTGCACCAGGCCGCGTAGCAGCAGCTCTTCCGCCAATGCCGGCAGCAATACCGTGGTCAAAACCAAAGCGCGCCAATTCCCGCCGAAAAGATCCACCACCGTACTGCCGGCGGCGGCAGGCAAAACGGAACGAAAAAGAGCGCTGCACCCCGCGTTGATCAAGGTGGAGATCAGGCAGACCGAAAGCCCGAACAGCAGAACAAACAGCCAATACCGCGGCGGGAAGTGCTTCATTCTCAGTGCTGTTTTCATTTTGTAGCGGTGCGTCTTTATATAAATGAAGATTGGCACAAAATAGATCATCACATACAGCAAAGTAGTCCAGCCGGTGCCGAGCGCCGGCAGCCACTGAGACCCGAAGGACAGCGCCAACAGCAGAAAAAGGATGACCAGCAGCAGTGCCGCAACCTCTTTTGACAGATCCCGTTTATTCATGAATAGACAATACTCTTCCGAATCTCCGCCGCCTTTTCGGGAGAGACGACCCTTGCCACCAAAGCCAGCGCAAAATCCAAGGAGGTTCCTGCCCCGCGCGAGGTAATCAGCGTCCCATCCTCAACCACCGCTTGACTGAGCGTTTCACAACCCAACAGCGACTCCATCCCAGGATAGCAGGTTGCCTTTCGCCCTCTCAGCAGCCCCAGTCTGCCCAAAACAGTCGGAGCGCCACAGACAGCAGCGATTTCTTTTTCGGATTCCGCGGCACGCCGGAGCAGTTCGCAAACCTTATGGCTTTTGTATAAATTTTCATAGCCTGGGAACCCACCCGGCAGAACCACCATCCGCATTGCTGAAAAGTTGATCTGCCCCATGCTGATATCTGCCACCACCGGAACGCCTCTGGCCCCGGTAACAATCTTGTTTTCTCCAACCGCCACCGTTTCCACCACCGCGCCGGCACGGCGCAGAAGATCCACCGGCGCCAGCGCTTCCAGCTCTTCAAAGCCGTCCGCCAGCAAAACATAAACCACACTTTTCATTGCAATACCTCCGCCTCATATTTCATCAGCAAGACAGAAGGGTGATAACTGAGCTTTGCTTTCCGAAGCCCGGAATCCCCCGTGTCATCCTCGCGATTAATCCAGCGGATTTTTGCAGGCAGAGATTTCACAAATTCCCGGTTGATCATCGGATAAGCCCCCCGAAGATCCCCGTCTGCTTTTTCCACATGCACGCAAAACCCCTCTTGTCCGATCGGCTCCCCATAGGTAAAAGCGCAGATTTTGCCGTCTGCGTAAAGGGCCAGCCCGCAAAAGCCCAGCGCTTCAAAATGGTCCAACCCCCGGCGTACCGCGCAGCTCTCGCGTTTTAAAGACGCGTCTTTCCCGCAATCGTTCACCGCACACCACCATTCATTAAACCGAAGCACATCCGGCATCGTCTCCCGATTGATCGGACGCACCTCCCAGGAAAACTGGTTTTCAAAATAATTAATATGGTTGCGCTTCGCTGCCAGCTTCTTGCCACGAAGCGTCTCCAGCGCCTCCCGATCATAAATGTAATCGGCGCTGTTGCGGCGTTCCTTAAAACGGAAGCGATCCCCGAAGGTTTCTTCCAGCCAAGTCTTATAGGCGTCGTCAATGCCGATGAAACGGCGTTCTCCCTGCTCCAGCAGCAGTTCCATCATCTCTTTGCGCTGCGGGCCCAGCGGTGCCGCCAAAGCCTCCTGCCAGCGGGATATAAAAGAGTCTTTCCAGACTGCGATCTCTGCGCCGTAACAACGGGCCCACGCATAGAGATTTCCGAAGGTCTGATCGCACATCCGGATATCCCCTTCCCGCACGACCCGGTCTACCATAGGCTTATACGAAAGACCCGGCTCCTTAAATGTTAATATCATCATAGACTCCTTGCATCTGCTTCCATATCATTTCAAAGTTATCCTGCTTACTCCGCGGCGCTCCGGACAAATCATACATCGGAATCAGATGCCAGCCGAGCCTTTCTCCCACATAAAGGGCGCACTCTCTGCTTTTTTCCAAGTATTGAAGATCCATCTCATGGATGTCCTTTTTGCTTAAATCCCCCCGGTACCGCCGTTCAATCAACTCCTGGGAGATTTCCGGCAGCATGTCCAGATAGAATACCGCATCCGGCCGGGGCAGTTCGAGTTTCCCATATTCCAGATCACAAAGCCAGCGGATAAAAGAATCCCACTCCTGCTGCGGCAGCTTGCCGATCTGATGAACAATGTTGGAGGTCGTATAGCGGTCTGCCACCAAAATAACGCCCTCATCATAAAGCCTCTGATATTTCATTCGGAAGCCCGCAAAACGGTCTGCCGCAAAAAAGAGGGAAGCGGCATAGGCGTTCACATCCGCCGCCCGCGCACCAAAATCACCCTTCAAGTACATTTGCAGCAGCGTACTGGACGGCGATTCATAATCCGGAAACGAAATGCGCACCGCCGGATACCCCCGCTCATTCAAACGGGCGGTCAACAGCTTGGAATGCGTTCCTTTTCCGCTTCCATCCAATCCGTCTATCACGATTAACCTACCCATTTTCCGACTCCCCTAAAAACTTCTTTCTCATTTCCGCCTGCTTCCCGCAAGACATCTTCCCCTCCGGGCAGGAGCCCAATACGCAGGGCGGACCCGCCAGACGAAACACAGTCGGGCAGACTTCCCGCACTAAAAAAAGCATCTCTGTTGCCAATGCGCGGATCTCCCACTGCGCTCTGCTGCAGCAGCGCAACCGAAAAAAATGCATCAGACTTCGCGCGTTCATCGTCACAATCATTTTGGTGATGCATCCGCCCGGCAGCACAAACCGGGCATCTTCGATCGCCTTTTTCTGATCCGCTCCGGTTCCGTCCGTTTCTTCTGTCAGCAGCGTGGTCAAAGCCTGATAGCGCTTTGCCAGCAGCTCCATCGTATCCAGATAAAGAGCTTTCGCCCGCTCATTCTCCGCGATTGCCGGCGGCACCACAAAATCAAAACCATCCGTTCCGTTTTCCGCCACATACCGTTGACTCTGCACACTGAAGGAAGCGATCCGGTGACGGGTAATCTGCGCCAGCAGGGTGCGGGACACGTTTTCGATTCCGAATGTAAACGAAATATGCTCAATCGGGCTCTCATGCCCCAAAGAGGTCAGCATCGTCAAAAACTGCTCCGTCTTATCATGGGTCAGTCCGTCCAGCACCGTGTCGATATCCGCGCGGGAATAACAGAGCTTCGCTGCTGCCGCGATCAGTTTTTCACCGTCCGGGGTATAGGCCAGCAGCCGCACCCGTTGTTTTGCTTCTCCCATCTTTAAACTCCTTTTTTATCGCAAAGCGGGCGGAGCCACCTGCCCCGCCCGGCTCATTTGAATTTCCGGTTCCGGCGTAAACGCCGCAAACACACTGCTTTTTATTTTTTGGGGGTACGCTTCTGCACACTCAGCAAAAAAAACGGCAGCCGGGCGATCCGCATAATGCGGTGGGGTTCCTTCGCTGTGCGATAGAGCCATTCCAGCCCGCAATGGATCATCCACGAGGGAGCGCGCTTTACGGTATGCGCCAACACATCCAACGTGCCGCCCAGCCCCAGCATCACGCCCACCTTTAGCTCTTTCTGATGCGCCGCCATCCACTGCTCCTGCTTCGGCGCGCCCAGACAAACAAACAGCATATCCACATCCAGGCGGTTGATCTCTTCGATCAGCGCCGGTTCCTGCTCTTTCGTAAAATACCCATCCTGCACGCCGACCACCTGCAGCTGCGGCAAATCCTTCAAAAGCTCTTCCTTTGCCTTGGCCGCCACACCGGGTTTTGCGCCAAGAAAATAAACCCTTTTTCCTTCAGCGGCGCAGCGCCGCAGCAAATGGGTTCCCAACTCAATGCCGGCCACTTTTTCCTTCAGCGGCGTTTTCATCCTTTTGGCAGACAGCAGCAGACCAATGCCGTCCGGCACCACATAATCGGCCTGCAGCATGGCCTGCTTCACACGCGCATCCTTCACATACATCTGCAGAATTTCCGCGTTCGGCGTCACCACAATTTTGCTGTTGCGCGCGCCAAAAAAGCCATAGACATCTTCTACAGCTTCTTTCATAGTCACGTTTTGAACGGGCAAGCCCAAAACTGAAACAACCATATTTTTCTCCTCATTCTTCCAATCGAAAAAAATTATACCATTCTTCCCCTTTAATTGCAATAAAAACTTGCAGTCTTCCTGAAAATTTGCTAAAATGTCTTTAGTAAAAGGATTCCCTTTTTCACACATTCCATTCGGAAACGAGGTGTTATTATGCCGATCCGGCAAGAACGTTTTTCTTTGCCCTCTTTGAAGGACGCGCTCATTCTGGAAGGTCTCCTTTTGATTCCGGACCATCCGAAAGCCATCGTTCAGATCGTACACGGCATGGCGGAGCATCTGGAGCGCTACCGTCCGGTTATGGAAACGCTGGCGGAGGCCGGCTATATTGCCGTTATTCACAATCATCGGGGTCATGGCCGCTGCGCGATGACCGGGCATTTCGGAACGGCCGGCGCGGAAGGGTTGATCGCCGACACGCTGTTGGTCATGAACAAGGGGAAAGCGCGCTTTCCCCCTCTTCCTTTCTTCCTGTTCGGACACAGTATGGGAAGTCTGATCGCGCGCTGTGTGCTGAGACGATGCGACCGGGAACTGGACGGACTTTTTCTTTGCGGATCGCCCTGTATGCCGCAAGGCGCCATCCGCGCGGGGCAGGCGCTGGTCGCCCTGAAGCTTCTTCTGCATGCCGACACCCGGCGGGATCAGCTGGTCAATCGCCTGGTTACCGGCGCTTTTAACCGCGGCATTCCGAACGCCTCTTCTCCCAATCAATGGATTTCCCGCAACGCCGAAAATGTGACCGCCTATGATCAGGATCCTCTTTGCGGATTCTGCTTCACCCTAAATGGCTTTCAAGGCTTGCTGGCACTAACGCGGGAAGCTTATTCAAAGAAGGGATGGGCGCTGCGGAACACGCGCCTTCCGGTGCATTTTTTGTCCGGCGAAGAGGATCACTGCCGCGGCGGGAACCGCACTTTTCACGGCGCGGTGGAAAGTCTCCGCCGGCGGGGCTATCCGGTCAGCGTTACCCTGTATCCGAACATGCGCCATGAAATTCTGAATGAGACCGACCGAGCAACGGTTTACAAAGATCTGATTGCCCGGCTGAACGAATGGAGCAAGCAATGAATTTATTGGATCAAAGACTGAATATGGTGTTGTCCCTGATCCCAAAGGGCTGTGTATTGCTGGATGTTGGCACCGATCATTGCAAGCTGCCCGCAGCGGCCCTGCTGCAGGGAATCGCCAAAGAAACAATGGCCAGCGATCTGAGAGCTGGTCCTCTTGCCGCTGCCCGGCGGCAGCTTGCGGCGCTGGGCCTTGCCGACCGGATTCCACTTTATCAGTCCAACGGCTTGCAAGCGATCCCCCTTTCGGTATTAAGGCGGGTGAACGTGGCCGTGGTGGCCGGCATGGGCGGTGAGGTGATTCAATCAATCCTGCAAACCGCGCCGGTAGCGCCCCCCTGCTGGGTGCTACAGCCCATGAGCGCAATTTATGAGTTGCTGGATTATCTGGCTTATAGCGGCTGGCGGATTCAAAAAGAGGGGCTTGCCCGGGATCAGGACCGTTTTTACCGCGCCTTTGTGGTCATTCGGGACGGTGAAGTCCACGCCCCTAATTATTTCGGATTGCTGCAAAATCATCCACTTTATCCATCTTACCGGTTAAAAGAGCAGGCGCGGATTGAAACCGCGTTGACCGGTCTTAAGCAGGCGCGCTGCCCACAGCAGACGCGCATTGCAGAGCAGGAGCGCCTGTTACACGCGCTCAGAAAGGATTCCTGACATGACAACCATTGCGGAAATTTACACATTTTTAGATGAATATTGCCCCTTCTCCACCGCTGAAAGCTGGGATCACCCCGGATTGAACGTGGGTTGGCGGGAACGGACGGCATGCAACATTCTGCTGGCCATGGATCCAACGCCCGAAGCGGTGGAGATGGCCAAAAAGCAGGGCTGCCAGCTTTTAATCACACACCACCCGCTGTCCAGTGCCGCCTTAACCCAGTGGAACAGCGACAGCTATACCGGCCGGGTTCTCTTGCAGCTGGCCGAGGCCGGCATTTCCCACATCGCCTGTCATACCAATTTAGATAAAGCGGAAGAAGGCGTCAATACGGCGCTGGCATCCTGTTGCGGATTGGAAAAAACCACTGTTTTTGGCGGATTCGGCCGCTGGGGCCAAACGGAAACCACGGTACAGACGCTGGTGGAAACCCTCAAAAAAAATCTGCCGACGGCCTGCTGTATGGGGGTGGTCTGCCATGAGGAAGTGCGGCGTCTGGCGGTGGTGGGCGGCAGCGGCGGCAGTCTGCTGGAAGAGGCTGCGGCACTCGGCTGCGACACGCTTGTAACCGGCGAAGCAAAGCACCATCAAGCACTGGTTGCGCGGGAGCTGGGTGTAAACCTTTTGATTTTCGGGCATTATGAAACGGAATATATCGCCCTTCCCCCGCTGGCGGACGCGCTGCAAAAGCGCTTTCCATCCCTGACTGTCGGGGTATTGGCCCGCAAGGCGCCGTTGGAGCGACTCTGATCATGGCACTGGACGCATGTTTTTTGACCGGTCTGGTGCGGGAGCTGAACAGCCAGATGGTCGGTGCCCGGGTGGAAAAAATTTATCAGCCGGGGAGGGACGAGCTGCTGCTTCATCTGCGCCTTCCCGCCGGTAAGGCACGCCTGCTCTTTTCCTGCACCCCCAATAACGCCCGGCTCACATGCACGGAAAAAGAGGCCGAGAACCCCGCGCAGCCGCCGCTTTTTTGCATGGTGCTGCGCAAGCACCTTTCGGGCGCCCGGCTGGAACGAATCTGGATGCCTGCGTTTGAACGGGTGGTATTTGTGGCATTCACCGGAAAAAACGACTTTTTTGAACCGGTAACCAAATATCTGGTGCTGGAGCTGCTGGGCCGCTCCGCCAATCTGATCCTACTGGATGAACAGCAGAAAATCATCGAAGCCATCCGCCATCTGGATCTGACTGCCGCGGGCGGGCGGCAGGTTTTGCCGGGCCTTCGTTATGAGCCGGTGCCCCCTCAGGAAAAAAAACTGTTTTCGGAAGCCGGACCGGAAGATCTTCCTGCCCTTACCGTTACGGATAAACCCCTTTGGAAAGCGATCATGGATTACTACAGCGGCCTGTCTCCCATTGTTGCGCGGGAACTGGCTTTTATTGCAACCGGGCGAATTGACCCCCCGGCAGACAGCCTGCGCCCGCATCAGAAGGAAACGCTTGGGAATCAGCTGTTCTTTGTCGTTTCCGCTTTTTCCAAAGACCAAACAACGCCAACGGCTGTGCGGGAAAAAAACAGCGGGCGGTGGGTCGACTTTTCCTTTATGCCGATTCTGCAATACGGCGCCTCGTGCGATACGGTCTCTTACCCGGACAGGGTCTCTTTGCTGGAAGATTATTTTGAGAAAAGCGCGGCGGAAGCCCGTCTCAAGCAAAAAAGCCGGGACGTGGAACAGTTGCTGACCCGCACCATGGCGCGGATTGAACGCACGATGCATGTGCGTGAAAAAGAATTGGAAGAGGGCAAAAAAGCCGATGAATACCGCATTTTCGGGGAACTTTTGCAAGCAAACCTCCACCGTGTCAGAACCGGTATGCGCGAAATCACCGTGGAAAACTACTATGATCAATGCGCGCTGCTGACGATTCCGCTGCGGCCGGATAAAAACCCGCAGCAAAACGCCCAGCTTTACTTCAAGAAATACAGCAAGGGCAAGACCTCCACCCGGGTGGTGCGGGAGCTGATTGACAAGGACCGGGAAGATCTCTCCTATCTGGAAAGCGTCTATCTGGCGCTTGGCGAAAGCGAAACCGCGGCAGATCTCGACCAGATCCGGGAGGAGTTGACGCGCACCGGCTTTTGCAAAAGCAGGCGAAAAAACACCCGTGCCGAAGCGACCAGCAAACCCAGGCGTTTTATCTCCTCCGACGGCTTTCCCATTCTGGTGGGACGCAACAACATGCAAAATGATCTGCTCACCGTTAAGCTTTCCCGCAAGGAGGACCTCTGGCTGCACACCAAAGGCGTGCACAGCGCCCACGTATTGGTGCAGCGGGGCGGAGGAACAATCGATGATCAGACCATTCTGGAGGCCGCCGCAATCTGCGCCTATTACAGCAAAGCCAAGGAAGCCGCCAAAGTAGAAGTGGATTACTGCCCGGTTTCCCATGTGAAAAAGCCGGCCGGCGCCCGGCCGGGGATGGTGGTCTATGAGGGCTATTTTTCCGTCACCGTGGCTCCCGGCCTGCCGGTGCCCGAAGAAGGAACCGCCCGCAACGCTTAAAAAGACCCTCCCTTCTTCATACGCAGCTGGAAGTGAAAAAATGAACCCTTCTCACAGGTTTGTCCTAATAAATCATTTTTTTGGCACTCTTCCGCTCTTTATAAAAGCAGTGTCCCGGTCAGGTGATGAACCTGATCGGGACATCAAACTGTCAAAAAGCCCGAACCGCAAAAAGATCAAAAAACAAAGAGTGGCTTTGTATGAGGATAAAGAACGCGCTCTACCCAATTTTTTCTGATAAAGCGCTAAAAAAAGAGGGCTCAATCTCTTTTTGCTTCCTGTGTCTTGGCCGCCTTAACGTATCGGGATACGCCTACAGGCGGCCAGATCCTTGTCTGCGTTCTTTTTAGACAGTCGCCCAGCTTGTCGAAAAACCAGTTTTCCAACAAGCCGGCGTCCCGGTCAGGTGATGAACCTGACCGGGACGCTTTTTCTTTTCTTTATTTTTTTCTGTTTCGGCACACACCCGCTCAGTTATCCAAAAAATCTTTCAGCTTGCGGCTGCGGCTGGGATGGCGCAGCTTGCGCAGCGCCTTGGATTCAATCTGGCGAATGCGTTCCCGGGTCACGTTGAATTCCTTGCCCACTTCCTCCAAGGTGCGCTGGCGGCCGTCTCGCAGACCGAAGCGCAGCTCCAGCACCTTGGCTTCCCGGGGCGTGAGCGTGGAAAGCACCTCTACCAGCTGCTCCCGCAGCATGATCTGAGAAGTGGCCTCCACCGGCGCCGGGATATCATCGTCGGGGATAAAATCTCCCAGATGGCTGTCCTCCTCTTCGCCGATGGGGGTTTCCAGCGACACAGGATCCAGCGCAATTTTTAAAATCTCCCGCACCTTCTCCTCCGGCTGGTTGATCTCTTTGGCAATTTCTTCGCTGGTGGGATCGCGCCCCAGCTCCTGTACCAGCTGGCGGGAAACCCGCATCACCCGGTTGATCGTCTCCACCATATGCACCGGAATCCGGATCGTACGGGCCTGATCGGCAATCGCGCGGGTAATCGCCTGACGGATCCACCAGGTCGCATAGGTGGAAAATTTATAGCCCTTCTCATAATCAAACTTTTCCACCGCCTTGATCAGACCCAGATTCCCTTCCTGAATCAGATCCAGAAAATGCATGCCGCGCCCCACATATCGCTTGGCGATCGAGACCACCAGCCGCAGGTTGGCTTCGGAAAGCCGCTTTTTGGCGCGTTCGCCCGACGCCACACTTTTACGCAGCTCCGCGCGCTCCCCGTCTGAAAAGGCTGTGGGCAGCGCTTCGATCGCCTCCCGGTCCTCTTCGCTGATTTTTCCGCCCTTCTCCCGCAGTGTCAGGAGTCTTAAGGTCCATTCGGCCTCGTTGCCGTTCATCATCCGCTTGGCCAGATCACTTTCTTCTTCCCCGTTTAAAAGCGGAACCTTCCCGATCTCTTTCAGATAAACCTTGACCGGATCGTCCACCAGCGTATGTTCCACCGTATCGACGACGCTGCTCTCATCATCTTTGGGTTCAATAATATCCACAATATTGGAGATATCGTCAATATCATCCACCGTGTCTTCAATGATCTCGATCCCCTGCTCTTCGATCATGTCATACAGTTTTTCGATCTGTTCCGGATCCAGGGCAACCTCGTCCAGGATATCCATGATCTCCCGGTTGGTCAGAGAGCCCTTGCTCTTCCCCAGCTCAATCAGCTCTTTATAAAATGATTTTTTCTCGATGTTCATCCTTAATCTCCTTTATTTTGCAGCCGCTTCATCAGTTCTTCGGCCGACAGTCCGGCAGTGTCAATTTTTAAAGCCCGCTCCCGTTTGATTTTATCGATACAGTCCTGCAGCTGCGCCCGCGGATCGCCCTGCAGCACTGCGGTATTGATAAAGAAAGCGATCCGCGCCATTTCCTTTTCATGAAACGCCCCGGCAAAGGTGAGGGTGCTTTGCGCCGGATTTCGCTCCAGCTCCTGGAGCAGATAGGTATAAACCCGCTGATTGAAAGCCGTTACCATCTGATCCGGCGGCAGCGCCCCTTTCGCGCTTTGCCACAAATCCGGGTGCCGCACCAGCAGCGCGATCAGCATCTCTTCACTCCTGGCAGCGTGCAAATTCCCCGCGCGGTCCGGGTTGATCCGGTCATACCCGCCGGAAAGTTCCTGTTCCCCTGCCTGCACCATCCTGCGCACCGTGCTTGCCGCCTTTTTTTTGCGGTATCGGGCGGTCTCCTGCCGCACCGCACCCGCATCAATCCCCAGCTCCCGGCTCAGCTTGCCGATATAAACGTCGCGCTCCACTGCGGAATCGATTCCGCCGATCACGGCCACCGCCTGCCTTAAGTATTCCACCTGCATGGCCGTATCATTCAGATCCAGCCCCTGCTTCAGCTTGTCCAGTTCAAAATCCACCGGCGTTTTGGAGCCTTTCAACAGCAACGCAAAGCGCTCCCGCCCAAAGGTCTTGATAAATTCATCAGGGTCCTTTGCGCCCTGCATTTCCAGCACCCGCACCGGCACCCCGTTCTCTTCCAGATAGCGAATGGCTTTCCCTGTGGCTTTGAGTCCCGCCGAATCATTGTCAAACGCCACCACCACCGTTTTGGCGTATTTGGCAATCTGCCGCGCCTGCTCCGGTGTAAAGGCGGTGCCCAGCGGCGCCACCGCCCCTTGAAACCCCGCCTGGGAAAGCGACACCACATCCAGATTTCCCTCGCAAAGAATAAGAAGGCCTTCCGGATCCTTTTTGGCCAGCTGCAGCCCGAAGACCACGTTCCCCTTCGTATAAATCTCCGTCTCCGGAGAATTCAGATATTTCGGCTGTCCGTCGCCGATGATACGGCCGGAGAAAGCCACCACATTGCCCCGCAGATCCAGCACCGGAAACAAGACCCGCCCCCGGAATTTATCATATAGACTGCCTTTCTGGCTTTTGGCCAGCAGGCCAGCCGCCAGCTGCTCTTCCGGGGCATAGCCGCGGCTCTTCAGAAGGTCCTTCAGCGCCCGATAAGAGTCCGGCGCATAGCCCAGCCCGAAACGGATAATCGCCTCGCGGCCGATCCCCCGCCCGGTCAGATATTGAAGACCCGGTTCCCCGGCAGGGCTTGTCAGGGTATCAAAGAAAAAGCGGGCGGCCAGCTTATGCATTTCGTAACACCGCTCCCGCCGCCTGCGGGCATACTCGCCGGCACGGCTCTCTTCCTCGGGAAGCGGCAAACCGGCGCGTTCCGCCAGATACCGCACGGCCTCCATATACTCCAGATTCTGATATTTCATCACAAAAGTAATGACATCTCCACCGGCACCGCAGCCAAAGCAATAAAAGGATGCCGTTTCCTCAAATACGGTAAAAGACGGCGTTTTCTCCCCATGAAAGGGGCAAAGGCCGGTCAGCCGGGTCCCGTTTCGTTTCAGCTGCACGGCAGGCGCAATCACCTCCGCGATCGGATTCCGGCTTTTCAGTTCGGCCAGAAATCGGCTGTCCAGCGCCATTTATAAATCCCATCCTTTCGGCAGATAAAGTTCTTTATACAGATTGACGATATAAGTATCCGTCATCCCCGCCAGATAATCGCAAACTGCGCGCGGCGCACCCTCGGCCTCCATCACCGGCCAATATTCTGCCGGGATCTCCCCGGGGTGCGCCACAAAATGTCGATAAAGCCGTTTCAGCAGACTCTCTGCCTTTTCTTCCTCTTCTTTTGCTTTAGATCCGGTATACACCGCCTCAAACATAAAGGCCCGCAGCTGATCCATGGCGGCGCCCACCTCCGGATCAATGCCGATCCCGGGGCACAAAGAGACCTGATCGCTGTTCAGACTGTATTCCACCACACCCCGTACCAGAGTGTTGATCCGCGCGCCATGGCTGTGGCCCAGCACTGTTACCGCGGATTCCGGCAGATCCTCTTCCCGGATGATCCCGGCCCGCAAAGCGTCGTCAATGTCGTGATTAATATAGGCGATCCGGTCGGACAGACGCACCACCTGCCCTTCAAATGTTTCCGGCAGTTGCTCGCCGGTGTGGCAAACCATCCCGTCTAACACTTCCCGGGTCAGATTCAGCTGCTCCAGCACCGCGGCCACCCGCACGCTTTGCTCATTGTGAAGGAAGGGGAAGGGACAAACCTGCCCCAAAGCCCGCTCCCCGGCATGTCCAAACGGCGTATGCCCCAAATCGTGACCTAAGGCAATCGCCTCCGTCAGATCTTCGTTTAATTTTAAACACCGGGATATCGTGCGGGAAATCTGGGATACTTCCAGTGTATGGGTCAGACGGGTGCGATAATGATCCCCGCTGGGGCTTAGAAACACCTGCGTTTTATGTTTCAGCCGCCGAAAGGCCTTGGAATGGATGATCCGATCCCGGTCCCGGCTGTAACAAGTGCGCATGGGGCAAGGGTCCATTGGCTGCAACCGTCCGCGGCTGTTTTTGGATAGCGCCGCAAACGAAGACAGTGTCTCGGCCTCCCATGCTTCCTGCTGCTCTCGAAAATTCATTCTTTTTGTCCTCCTAATTACCCTATACAAAAAAGCAGACAAAATACCTTTATTATTTCATGATTTTTTTCTTGACAAATAAAAAAACAGCCTGTATAATGAATAAGCATTAAATAATGATCCATTAGCTCAGCTGGCAGAGCACATGACTTTTAATCATGGTGTCCGGAGTTCGATTCTCCGATGGATCACCAACGCTTTTTTGAAAGAGCAAAGAGAGCGAACCCCTGCGGAAGGCAGAGGTTCGCTTTTTTATTTTCAACGGACACCGGGGCAACAAAGGATCAGCCCTTTTCGTAACGAAGCCTCTTTAAACGAAAGACTGGAGAAGAAGAATCCAAAGGGATGTAAGGCGGCGCGCATGCATCCCGATTCGCGCTCAGGATAGCCTTCCTTTAAAGTCTTCATAGCCGAATTTCCTGACCAGTTCGATGCTTCCGTCTTTTTTTTGCAACGCAATGGACGGCAGGCACATGCCGTTAAAGGTATTGTTTTTAACCATGGAATAAATGGCCATATCTTCAAAAATAAGTTTTTCGCCAACCTTTAGCGGGTGATCGAAGGAATAATCTCCGATGATATCTCCCGCCAAACAGGTTGCGCCCGCAAGGCGATACGTGTGCGGCTTTTCCTCGGGTTTTCCGCTTTGATACACCATCGGACGATACGGCATTTCAAGCACATCGGGCATATGGCAGGAAGCCGATACGTCCAACAGGGCGATGTTTATGCCATTCCGCACAAGGTCCAGCACAGAGGCCACCAAATACCCGGCTTGGTAGGCGATGGCTTCGCCCGGTTCTAAATAGACCTCTACCTGATACGTCTTCTTAAAGCGCCGGATGCAATCGACCAGCGCCTTGCGGTCATAGTCTGCCCGGGTAATATGATGCCCGCCGCCGAAATTGACCCATTTCATTCCGGGAATGAATTCCCCGAATTTTTCTTCCACCGCCGCCAGCGTTTCAATCAAGGCATCACTGCCCTGTTCGCAAAGTGTGTGGAAATGCAGCCCTTCCATCCCCTTCAGCAGGTCTTCCCGAAAGTTTGCGCGGGTTACACCCAGCCGGGAGCCTTCCGCGCAGGGATCATAGAGAGCGTGATTTTGTGTGGAATGCTGCGGATTGATCCGGATTCCGCAGCTTTTTCCCGCCACCAGCGCCCTTTCGCGGTATTTTTCCCATTGCGCAAAGGAATTAAAGGAAATATGATCGCAATATTTCAGCATTTCATCAAATTCTTTTTCAGGGTATGCAGCAGAAAAGATATGCGTTTCTTTCCCCATTTTTTCATAGCCCAGCCTTGCCTCAAACAGCCCGCTGGCAGTGGTGCCATCCAGATAGCGGCCGATGAGCGGATAGACCGCAAACATGGAAAACGCTTTCTGGGCAAGCAGGATTTTGCAATCTGCCTGCCGGGCCACATCTGCCAGCAGCATGAGATGGTCGGTGAGCCGTTTTTCGTCCACCACATAGCAGGGGGTTTCCACCGAATAAATGCCCTGATCCATCAATCGACCAATGCCGGATTGAAATTTTCAACCCAAGGCAACCCCCACTGGTTGAGCGCGTCCATGAACGGATCGGGATCGAACTCTTCCATATTCCAAACCCCGGGCTTGTTCCAGGTGCCTCTCATCACCAGCATCGCGCCGATCATTGCCGGCACGCCGGTTGTGTAGGAAATGGCTTGACTGCCCACCTCTTTGTAGCACGCCTGATGGTCGCACACATTATAGAGATAATAGGTTTTTTCTTTTCCGTCCTTGATGCCACGAAAAATACAGCCAATGTTGGTCTTGCCGACGGTTCGCGGCCCAAGACTTGCCGGATCGGGCAACACCGCTTTAAGAAACTGAAGAGGCACAATCGAATGCCCCTCAAACATAATCGGTTTAATGGAGGTCATGCCCACATTTTCAAGGCACTTTAAGTGCGTCAGATAACTTTGTCCAAAGGTCATAAAGAACCGGATTCTTTTGATCCCTTTGATGTGGAGCCCCAGGCTTTCCAGCTCTTCATGATGGAGCAGATACATCTCTTTCTTTCCCACCTCGGCAAAATCGTATGCACGCTTGATCTCCATCGGCTCGGTCTCGACCCAATGGCCGTTTTCCCAGTAGCTGCCTTTGGCTGTAACCTCCCGGATATTGATTTCCGGATTGAAATTGGTTGCAAATGGATACCCATGGTCCCCCCCGTTGCAGTCCAGAATATCGATATAGTGAATTTCATCAAAATAGTGTTTTTGCGCATAGGCGGTAAACACCCCCGTCACACCCGGGTCAAAGCCGCTGCCAAGCAGCGCGCAGATTCCGGCCTCTTTGAATTTTTCACGATAAGCCCACTGCCACTTATATTCAAACTTCGCGGTATCCGGCGGCTCATAATTCGCCGTGTCAACATAATGTGTTTTGGTCATCAGGCAAGCGTCCATGATGGTCAGATCCTGATAAGGCAAGGCCAGATTCAAAACCACGTCCGGCTCAAAGCTGCGGATCAACGCCACCAATTCATCGATATGATCCGCATCGACCTGTGCCGTGCGGATCTTTGTTTTGGTCGTTCCTTCCAGCTTCGCCTTCAACGCATCGCATTTGGATTTTGTGCGGCTTGCAATCATAATTTCTTCAAATGCGGTACTGTTCTGACAGCATTTCTGGATCGCCACACCGGCAACCCCGCCGCATCCGATGATTAAGCATTTTCCCATTGGTTGATCTCCTTATTCCATTATTTGCAACAAAATTTCTCTTGTGATCTTACACGCCACCGCCGTAGAGCATCCGCTTTGGTCATAATGCGGAGAAAGCTCATTGATATCGCAGCCAACAATATTTAGCCGGTGAAGCTGCATTACCGCATCCAGCAGCTCTTTGAAGGAAATCCCCCCGGCTTCCGGAGTGCCTGTTCCGCAAAAGACCGCGGGATCCAGCACATCCAGATCCAAAGAAAAGTACACCGGCTTTCCTTGCAGCAGCTCAACGGTTTTTTCAAAGCCCGTTAAATCAAATTTGTGAAGTCTGGTATGCGTTTTGGCAAATTCAAATTCTTCTTTTTCCCCGCTGCGGATGCCGAACTGATGAATGGTATCCACGCCTGCCAGCTCCCATGCACGGCGCATCACGGTTGAATGCGAAAGCGCCTCTCCCAGATAGGCGGCGCGCAGATCGGTATGCGCGTCAAAATGGATCATCTGAACCCGGTTGTAACGCTTTGCCACCGCGCGCAAGGCCCCAAGCGTGATCAGGTGCTCCCCGCCAAGCATGATAAAACGCTTGTGATCTGTTAAAAGCTTTGCGGTATATTCCTCAATCTGTTGCAGCGCGCGCCCAGTATTGCCGAAGGGCAGCTCCAGATCCCCGCCGTCAAAAATCAAATAATCCGTCAAGTCCCGGTCGCTGTAGGGAGAATAGGTTTCGAGCCCGAAGGATTCATTGCGAATGGCAGACGGCCCGAACCGGGTGCCCGGCCGAAAGGAGGTTGTGCCGTCAAAAGGAGCACCGAACAACACGACCTGCGCCTGTTCGTAATCGGCGTCGCAGGCTAAAAAGGTCTGTATATTCTTATTCATCGGCAAGCAGCCCCTTGATATAATTCGGCAGGGCAAAGGCGCCTTGATGAAGAAGCGTGTTGTAATAACGGGTGGCAATGTTCATCTGATTCCAGTACTCCTGCTGCAAGTTTTTCAAAGGATCGGGGCCCTTGGAGGCAAATCCGAACAGCCAGTGCCCCGACGGATAGGTGGGGATATGGGCCTGATAGATTGCGCTCACCGGAAATACCGGTGCAATAAAGCGGTGCGCCGACTGCATTTCCTTTGCATCCTCTTGATAAAAAGCGCTTTCGTGCTGATTGATCAGGATCCCCTCTTCTGTCAGTGCATGAAAGCAATTCCCATAGAATTCCTTTGTAAACAGCACCTCACCGGGGCCGAAAGGATCGGTCGAATCCACAATGATCAGATCATAGGCCTGCACCTGATGCCGGACAAATTTCAATCCGTCCTGATAATGAAGCCGCACTCTTGCGTCGTCAAAGCCGCAAGCGGTCTTCGGAAGGTATTGCCTGCAGACCCTGACCACGCGCTCATCAATTTCCACCACGTCAATATGGTCAATCCGGCTGTATTTCACCAGCTCTCTGACCACGCCGCCATCCCCGGCTCCGATCACCAGCACCCGCCTGATCTGCGGATTAACCGCCATCGCAGGATGGGTCATCATTTCATGATAGATAAATTCATCCCGCTCAGTCAGCATCATGATGCCATCCAATGTTAAAAATCGTCCGAATTCCGCGGAATCATACACGGAAATGGTTTGATAGTCACTTTTTTCATAGTGAAGCTGGCTTTTGACCTTAATGGAAAACCGCACCTCCGGGGTGTGATATTCACTGTACCACAAATCATCCATTTTTATTCTCCTTTCAGCACGTTCAGCCGGCTGATATCCATACTCTCGGGGCCGGTCATCACACAGCCCTTTTCCCTCGCATACCGGATATACCGCGTGATTTCCTCGGTGACGCGTTCGCCGGGCGCAAGAATCGGAATTCCCGGAGGATAACACATGACAAATTCAGCACAAATCCGGTTTGTGCATTCAGAGAGCGGCAGACTGGTTTTTTCTGCATAGAAAGCGGCCTGTGGAGACAGCGCCACCGTTGGCGTTACATACTCGCTTTCAAGCAGCGGCTTGTGGTCCTTTTTATACACACGGCGGATTTCACTGAGCGCACTGATCAGCCGCTCCACATTTTTGTTTTTATCTCCCACCGAAATATAGGCAAGAATATTTCCCAAATCGCCGAATTCAATCTGAATGCCATACTCATCCCGCAGCAAATCATAGACCTCAATCCCCGCCAGGCCCAGATGAAGGGTGTTCACCGAAAGCTTTGTCGTATCAAAATCAAAAACGCTGTCTCCGTTGATCAATTCTTTTGAAAAAGCATAGTAGTCCCCAATCGCGTTGATTTCATCTCTCATATAGTTTGCAAAACGCTTCACCTTTTCAAAGATCAGCTCCCCCTGCAGCGCAAGGTTTCTTCTTGAAATGTCCAAACTGGACAGCAGCAAATAAGAGCCGCTGGTGGTCTGCGTCAGATTGATGATTTTGCGAACATCATTGGCGTTCACTCTTTTTCCGCAAAGAAGCAGTGAACTTTGCGTGAGAGATCCCCCCGATTTGTGCATACTCACCGCCGCCATATCCGCATCCGCCGCCATGGCGGACACCGGCAGGTCTTTCCCAAAATAAAAGTGTGTTCCATGCGCTTCGTCGACCAGTACCAACAGCCCTTTTTTATGGGCAATCTTAACAATCCGCTTCAGGTCGGAACAGATCCCATAATAGGTGGGATTGTTAACCAGAATCGCTTTTGCCCGCGGATGCTCCTCCATGGCGCGCCCGACCTCAAGCACCGACATCCCCAAGGAAATCCCCAGCCTTTTGTTGGTTTGCGGATTGATATAAACAGGAACCGCGCCGCAAAGCACCAATGCATTGATCACGCTTTGATGCACATTGCGCGGCAGAATAATTTCATCGCCGCTCTTGACGCTGGAAAGGATCATCGCCTGCACCGCGGAGGTGGTTCCACCCACCATAAAAAAGGCCTGGGCCGCTCCAAACGCCTCGGCAGCCAGCTCTTCTGCTTCCCGGATCACGCTGACAGGATGGCAGAGGTTATCCAGCGGCTTCATCGAATTCACATCCATCAAAAGACACCGCTCCCCCAAAAAATCAGTGAGCTCCGGATTGCCCTTCCCGCGCTTGTGGCCCGGAACATCAAAGGGCACCAGACGCGCTTCCCGCATCCGCTCCAACGCTTCTTTCAACGGCGCTCTGGTCTGATCTCTCAACGTCCCGCCTCCTTAAAAACATTGCAGCCGCTGAAAATTTCTATCATTTCACGCCGCAGTGCATTCGTGATATCCAAACGGGTTTTGGGCGAAATTTCATAAACATCGGAATTAAACAGATAGTTTTGAAGAACCGGGTCCTTAATCAGCATTTTTGTGTGAAAAATATTCGCCTGATAGACATTTACATCCATCGCATCATATTTTTTCAGTATTTCACCATCAATATAATCCTGAATGGAGGAGATATGGTGGTCCATAAACAGCTTATTGCCTTCCATATTGCGGGTGAAGCCCCGCACGCGGTAATCGATGGTAATGATATCGGAATCAAAGCTCCCAATCAGAAAGTCCAGCGTGGACAAAGGCGTAATCTCCCCGCAGGTGGCAACATCAATATCAACCCGAAAGGTGGCAATCGACGTTTCCGGATGATATTCCGGATAGGTGTGTACCGTAACATGGCTTTTGTCCAGATGCGCAACCACCGTTTCGCCGCTGCGGTTTTTTACCATGCTTTCTTCCGCGATTAAAAAGGTGACGCTGGCGCCCTGCGGCTCATAGTCCTGTTTTGAAATGTTCAGCACCGTTGCGCCGATCATCTCCGTCAGTTTTTTCAAAATCACGGTCAACCGTTCCGAATTATATTGCTCATTAATGTATTTAATATAATCCTGCTGCTCACGAGCGGTTTTGGCATAGCAAATATCATAGATATTGAAGCTCAAGGATTTTGTGAGATTGTTAAAGCCGTACAGTTTTAATTTTTCTGTCATTTGCGACCTCCAAAAAGCAAAAAAAGATGTACCACACCGCACTGTGGTACATCTTAATAAAACACTCAAAATCTATTTTCAGGCAAACCCCGTCCCAAAGTTCTCCGATTATTTGCAGGGCTCTATGCTTGCCTATTTAGAGTTTTCAGAGTCTATATAGTAAGAACTACTTTTACTACTCTTATTGACCGTTTCACAAGTGTGTACCCACAGTACACTTGGTTATGAAGTAACCAACTGGCAGTTGAGTTGCCAACTTATAAAATTTGCGCTCTTAACGCAATCAATAATGTGAAGGAGTCCTTCACAATCGGCAGTTGACCCGGCTGTCCGTGTGGCCTCAAGTTTCAATCAAGAAACTGGTCAAAAAGTTGTCCTCGCTATTGGCGAATGAAAACGTTGTTATTTTAACATCGCCTTTTGGATTTGTCAAGAAATTTTTTCTTCTTAATTTTTCTCTTGTTCGTTGCATGCCCGCAATGCCGCGCTACCGGGGGTATTGCAAGATACCCCCGGAGACGGAACGCTTACAAAATAGAAAAATTCAAAAACAGGGCAGCCATCAAAGAGGCAACCAGGGAAACCACGGTGATCTGCGTATTGAGAGACGGACCGGCCGTATCCTTAAACGGATCCCCGACGGTATCTCCCACCACGGCAGATTTGTGCGTGTCGCTGCCCTTGCCGCCGTTTCCACCGGCTTCGATATATTTTTTGGCGTTATCCCAAAGCCCGCCGGAATTACTCATAAACAGAGCCAGCAACAGACCGCTGACAATGTTGCCCGCAAGAAATCCGCCGGTGGCTTCCACCCCGCCGATAAAGCCGACCGCAATGGTTGCGGCAATGCTCATCAGCCCCGCCGGAATCAGCTCCCGAAGGGCGCCGTGCGTCGCAATCTCAATACAGCGATCATAGGCAGGGACCACACCCGGCTTTCCTTCCTTCAATCCAGGAATCTCCCGGAATTGACGGTGGATTTCGGCTACCATACGCTGCGCATTCCGGTCCACGCCCAGCATCAGCATGGCGGAAAAAATAGCCGGGATGGCCGCGCCGATCAACATCCCGAAAAATACCGCGGGATTCATAATATCAAAGCCGGTCAGCACCGTGGCTCCCGCCGCTTCATTCACCTCGCTCATAAACGCACCCAGCATGGAGATGATGGTCAGCCCCGCCGCGGCAATGGCAAAGCCCTTGGTGACCGCTTTCACGGTGTTTCCGGCACTGTCCAGAGAATCTGTAATTTTCAGTGCCTCCTCGCCCAAATCGCCCATTTCCACCAGCCCCCGCGCATTGTCCGCAATGGGGCCGTAAGCATCATTGGAAATGATCATTCCGACGATGGAGAGCATCCCGACAGCGGCCATGGAAATTCCAAACATCCCCGCAGTCGGATCGCCCGGCAAAATTGACGCGCAAAGATGATAGGAAATCAATGCCGACACCGCAATTCCCACCATCGCCGGCAGGATGCTGAGAAAGCCATAGGAAATGCCGGAAAGAATCGTAAACGCCGCGCCGGATTCACTGGCCTTGGCCACATTGCGCACCGGCCGCTTTTCATCGTTGGTAAAATAGTCACTGGTGATCCCAATAATCACCCCGACAAAAAGCCCGACGGCGGTGGCGCCCCAGATCCGCCAGTCAAACTGGAAAAACCAGGTGGCTGCCGCTGTCAGCACCGCAAAAACCCCGGTTGTGATATAGGTGCTTTTATTCAGTGCTGTGGTGGGGCCTCCTCTTTTTCCCATGCGTGCCGCCATCACGCCGATAATGGAAGACAGCAGCCCGATCGCGGCGTAACAGAAGACCATCGCCGCAAAGTTTCCCCCCGTTTTTTGACCCAGGGCGATCGCCATGACCAATGCCGCCGCCATGGAAGCCACATTGGAATCGAACAGATCGGCGCCCATGCCGGCAACATCGCCCACATTATCGCCCACATTGTCCGCAATCACCGCCGGGTTGCGGGGATCATCCTCCGGGATCCCCAGCTCCACCTTGCCCACTAAGTCAGCGCTGATATCCGCCGTTTTTGTGAAAATACCGCCGCCGGCTTTTGCAAAGAGCGCCAGAGAACTCGCGCCGAAGCTGAATCCCAGCAATGCCGTTGCGTCTTTTGTAATCAGCATCACCAAAGAAACACCCAGCAGCGTACCGCCGACCACCGCCATGCCCATGATTGCGCCACCCCGAAAGGCAGCCAGGAAAGAAGGTTTCAGCCCTCCCTTTTGCGCCGATTCCGCGGTTTTCATATTGGCAATGGTGGCAATCTGAATTCCGATCTTGCCGGCCGCTGCCGAAAAGACAGTGCCGCACAAATAAGAAAGTGCCATCATGATATTTCCCAATCCGTTTCCTTTCCAGATTGGAGTGGGGAGGAACAGAAAAATCAACAGTGCCGCAACCCCACAGAACTTTGCTAATACCAGATATTCCTTTTTCAAGAAGGTGTTGGCCCCCTGCCGGATATACGCCCCGATCTCCGCAATCCGCGGATTACTGGAAGGCTGCCGGACAACCCACCGGTAAAGCCAGCCCGCAAATAAAAATGCAAGCAGGGAAACGATCAAGGACACCACTAAAAATAAGCTGAGACGATCCACAATACCACCGACCTTTCATACTTTTAAATAGAATTTTATGCATCTGGAAAAATAAATAGCACCTGAATTCTCGTCCTTTCTTTATGAAATCGATTGGCCGAAAAGACAAAGAGGGGCTCGCCCGTCCTATCGGGCGGCACTCCCGGACTCGGCAAAGCTGTTACGCAAGACTGCGCGCCAAGCGCTCTTTAACATGCAAAAAAGCGATCGAGCGTGTGTTTCATGAAGCCGAAGAGAAGCTGCGCCTCGCGTTATTAACAGCAGATGAAGCCTTTTCTCCCCCCTTCTCTTCCTTTGCCGGTTTGCCCCGCTGTCATCAAAAAATTCAATCAAAAAAATTTTTCCATTTATGCCAAAGATGTTTGATGGACCATTGTTACTAAAATTGTGCCCGGGATGACTTTCAACGGCAAGGAGGGAAAAGCCAAGCGGAACTTCAACGATAAGACTCTGATCAAGAGCGTTCCCAAGACCACCGGCCCCGGCCGCAAAGCAGCATAAAAAAGAAATCGCAGTCCGGGTGCCCGCACGTTCCCATGCGGGCACCCGTTTTTAAAAAAGGGTTCTTCCTGTTCTTTATAAAATTTTCTGTGCCAGCAGGGTAAGGGAGGATGCCTCATAATCGGCATGCTGCCCGGCAACCGGCCCCGGCCGCAGCCATGCGGTATCGAACCCGAACGCCTGCGCACCTGCAATATCGTTCTGATAATGATCGCCCACAAACAGCACCCGTTCCCGGGGCGGGCCGCCCATTCCACGCCAGACCGCCTGGAAAAAAGCCTTTTCCGGTTTGCGGGCATCCATCGCGGAGGATACATAAATTCCTTCAAAGTACGGGCGCATCCCGGCCTTTTGCAGCCGGGCCTCTTGCGCAGACAACAGCCCGTTGGACGCGATATAGAGCCGCGCGCCTTCTTCTTGAAGCGCCTGAAGAAATGCCCGTGCGCCGGGCACTGGCGTTACCGACTGTTCCAGCGCTTTCATATAGACATGATGGGTTTCTTCCGGATCCAAACGCAGCCCCCACTTCTCGGCCCAAAGAGAAAAACGAAGTCGGTAAAGCTCCTGCCGATCAATTACACCCTGATCAAAAAGCTTCCAGCAATACTGATTGCTTTCCTGAAAGGAACGGGCCATTTCTTTGGGATCGCCCCATTGCTTCGCCGCCACCATCTGCTCCATATTGGTCACGACATCCTGATCCGTGGCCAGCAGTGTATTATCCAGATCCAATGCCACAAAACGGTAACGCATCATTCGCCTCTCCTGCCAGTCACATAGCGGGGCAATCCCGCCGCGTCCCAATACAGCTGAACCTGATTCAAACGCTCTCGGAACAGCTCGTACACCTTTTCTCCCGTATCTTCCCCGGTTTCCAGCAGCACCATTCCCCCCGGGGCCAACAGCGCACTCCACGCATCGCAAAGCACACGATAATACAGCAGCCCGTCGGTGCCGCCGTCCAGAGCAATCCCCGGCTCCTGCCGCACCTCCGGCTCCAGCGCCGGAAGATCCTCTGTCTTGATATAGGGCGGATTACTGACAATCACTTCATATTGCTCCTTCTGCAGATAGAACGGCACCCCTTGCAGCAAATCCCATTTTTCAATTTTGGCCGGTGCATGCAGTGCTTCACTGTTGGCAGCGGCCACTTCCAATGCCATGCCGCTGATATCCAGCAGCGTTACCTGACTGTGCGGCAAATAATGCTTGATGGAAAGGCCGATACACCCGCTGCCGGCGCACAGATCCAGCACACGGGGCGCCTGCCCGCGGTACTGCTCAATGACCCGCTCTGCCAGCCATTCGGTTTCCGGCCGGGGAATCAACACCTGCGGGCCCACAACAAAGGGAAGCCCCATGAATTCCCAGCTGCCCAAAAGATACTGCAGCGGCCGCCGCTCTGCTCTGGCCCGGATATCCGCCCAATAGGCCAGCACCGTTTCCTCCGGATAGTCCTGCTCTTTTGAAAGCAGAATTTCCGCTCTGCCAACCCCGAAATGTTTGTTGACAAGGCAATAAGCGTCGTTGCGGTAAGCGTCGATCTTTTTTTCGCGCAATACGATCTCTCCCTGCCGGAGCAGATCCTGCAGCCTTACTCTCATGCAGGTTCTCCTTTTTCTGCAGAGAAAGCCGGCGTTTCCTTATCCTTTAAGTACCGCCCTTCCTCATCCACAATGATTTCACGATTCAGGGGATAATCCTCCAAAACGCCCTTCAGCGCCGCCAAGGCCACCGCAAGCTGCGCTTGATCCGGCTCCCGGGTGGTGATCCGCTGAAACCACAGCCCCGGCGCGGAAATGATTTTGGTAAACACATTATCGTGCTTGCCGGCATACCGAATAAACTCATAGGCAATTCCCATCACAAGCGGCACAAAACACAGCTTGATCAGCGTGCGCACCAGCCGGTTGCCCCATGGCAAAAAGATGGCCACCACAATGCTGACCAGCAGCGTTAAAAAGATAAAGGAAGTCCCACAGCGGGGATGGAACCGCCGGCAGGTCATCGCGTTTTCGACCGTCAGTTCCTTTTTTGCTTCATAACAAAAAATGGATTTGTGTTCACCGCCATGGTATTGAAACACCCGGCGCATATCCGGCAGCAGCGACACCAGCATCAGATACCCGAAAAAGATCACTATTTTAATTAGCCCTTCCATCACCGCTTTGACCGCCGCCGGCGCCTCGGCAAGCGACCAGCCGGTAAACAGGGCAGGCAGGTAAATAAATAAAAACAAAGACAGCAAAACTCCCAGCGCCATGGCGATGGTACCAAGCACCGCCATCCCGGCCTTTCCCAGCAGCTTATCCAAAAAACGCTCCAACCGGCCCGGATTTTCCGGTTCCTCCAGCCCCTCCATGGACACATCCGCGGCATACATCATACACCGGTAGCTGAGCCCCATTGATTGGATAAAACCAATAACTCCGCGTATAATCGGAGTCTTATTATACCATTTGTTGGATGAAGGCGCCGGTTCCACCTTCAGCTGAATGGACTGATCCGACCGGCGCACCGCGACCGCAAGACGCTCCTTGCCGCGCATCATGACTCCTTCAATCAACGCGCTGCCGCCGATGCTGGTATATTTCGTTCCCTTTTTCATAAAATAAACATCCTTTCTTGTTTTTTATCATATCATACTGCGCCTGAGATATCAACCTAAAACTATTGTCAAGAAGGCGGAAATGTGGTACACTGTTTTTAAATATCAAAAAAGAGGTATAAACGATGAAAAGACGTTTTGCAGCCGGGTGCCTGCTGGCAATACTGCTGCTCTTGACCAGCGGTTGCCACCAGGCGACGCTGAAGGATTATAAGCTCTTCCGCTCCACGCCGCTCGGCTTCTCCGTTGAGTATCCGGATTTTTGGAGTAAATCCGCCAAATTATCGGAAGGGATTGTGGCTTTTGCAACCCCCAGCGAAGGATACAGTGATGAATACAACGAAAGTCTCTCCATTCAGCGGTTCACGCTGGATATGGAGGGAGATACGGCATACAGCGATTATGTGCGCGGTTATGTGAACAACCTGGAAAGCACGCTGAAGAATTATAACCTTGTGTCGGAAAACGATGTGAAGCTGGGTGGGGAAGACGCTTATCAGATCGTTTATGAAAGCACCAACGACGATGAGAGCAGCCAGATGCGCTTTATGCAGATTTTTGCGGAGCACGGCGGCAAAGTATATGTTGTGACCTATATTGCCGAATTTAAAAGCTACAGTTATTTTCTGACCTATGTGGAACAGATTCTTTCCACCTTTCAGTTCTTGAAATGATCCGGGGAAGCACCAGCAAAAAGGTACAGGACCGGGACCGGGACGTGTATCAATATTTGTGTGCCCAGCAGCAAAAAGACGGGCAATTTCCGACCGTGCGGGCGGTGATGCAGGCGCTGCATCTTTCCTCGCCGAGCATGGTGGAGGCATCCTTTCGCCGCCTGGAAGAGGAGGGTCTTCTGGTGTTGAAAGGGCGCGTGCGCAGAATTGCGGGGCTGGAGCAGGGGATCGCGGTACCGGTACTGGGTAAAATTGCCGCCGGCGAACCGCTGATGGCGGTGGAACATACCGATGGATATATTCAGATCGATGCGGCGCTGGCCCGGGGCCGCGCGCTTTTTGCGCTAAAAATCCGGGGCGACAGCATGATCGGCGCCGGTATACTGGAAAATGATACCGTGATTGTGGAACAGACCTCCACGGTTCAAAACGGAGAAATCGCCGCAGTCTGGTTGGAAGACGCCGCGACCGTCAAGCGCTTTTTTCAGGAAGAAAACCGGATCCGGCTGCAGCCGGAAAACGATCGGCTGCAGCCGATTTACGCCCGGGAGCTCACCGTGCTGGGACGGGTCGTGGCGCTGGTACGCAGCTATGAATAATATTCCGGCAGAAGCAATTCTTGCCCGCTACGGCCTGGCAACCAAAAAAAGCCTGGGGCAAAATTTCTTAACAGATTCTGCGGTGCTTCAAAAAATTGCGGATGCCGCTGCCGCGGAGAGCGCCATTCTGGAGATCGGCGCCGGAATCGGTTCCTTAACCAACCTGCTTTGCCAAAGGGCACGCCGTGTGGTAACGGTGGAGCTGGACCAGGGCCTTGCTCCGCTCTTAAAGCAGGAGGTGCCGGCTGATCATCACACCTTTCTCTGGCAGGATATTTTGCAGACGGATTTTTTGGAACTGAAAAATGGCTTTTTCAGCGGCGCCTCCTATGGTGTTGTGGGCAATCTTCCTTATTACATCACAAGAGAAATTCTGATGAAGCTGATCCACAGCGCGCCCTGTTGGAACCAGGCGATACTGATGGTGCAGCGGGAGGTGGCCGACCGTCTGGTCTGCGGGCCGGGCAGCAAGGAATACCGCGCAATCACCGTCATTGCGCAGGCTTTTTGCCGGGTGGAAAAGCTCTTTTCTGTGCCGCCGCATTGTTTTTTCCCGCCCCCGCATGTGCACAGCGCGGTGCTGCGTTTGACGCCAAAGGCCCAGCTGCCGGAAAATCCCGCCGGGTTCATCCGCTTTGTAGAAAGCGTTTTTGCGGCGCGGCGCAAAATGCTGGTATCCTCTTTGCCGGTACAACAGGCGCTTCATTGCAGCAAAGAGCAGCTGTGCGAGCTGCTTTGCAGCTGCGGATTATCCGAGACGGTACGTGGTGAAATGTTTTCTGCGGATAGCTTTATACATGTATACAATTTTGCACAAAAACACGATAATAATTCTTTCAAACTTTAGGTAGAATAGAGATTGCAATGTTAGAAAGAAGCCTTTATAATGAACTGTAGTAAAATTTATCTATGAAAGGAACGACCACCATGACCACAAAAAACCAAGCATTATTAAGTTGGATCGATGAGATGGCCGCCATTACCAAGCCGGATAAAATTGTCTGGATCGATGGCAGCGAGGCTCAGTTAGAAGAATTAAGAGCGCAGGCATGCGCAATGGGAGAAATTGAGAAACTGGATCAGGAGAAGCTGCCCGGCTGCTATCTTCATCATACGCATCCCAACGATGTGGCCAGAGTGGAGGACCGCACCTTTATCTGCAGCAAAGCCGAAAAAGACGCAGGCCCCACTAATAACTGGATGGAGCCAAAAAAGGCTTATGAGATGATGTACGGCCTTTTTGACGGATCCATGAAGGGAAGAACCATGTATGTGATTCCCTACAGCATGGGTGTTGTGGGCTCTCCTTTTTCCAAGATCGGCATTGAGCTCACAGACAGCATCTATGTCGTGCTGAATATGAACATTATGACCCGGATCGGCGACAAGGTTCTGGAAGCGCTGGGCGATGGTGTGTTTGTAAAAGGCCTGCACTCCAAGGCACAGATGGATGCCGAAAAGCGTTATATCATGCATTTCCCGGAAGACTATACGATTATGTCGGTGAACTCCGGCTACGGCGGCAATGTACTGCTGGGCAAAAAATGCTTTGCGCTCCGGATTGCCTCTTATTTGGGTAAAACAGAAGGCTGGATGGCGGAGCATATGCTGATCCTGGGGGTCGAGAATCCCCAGGGCGAAGTGCGCTATCTTGCGGCTGCATTCCCCTCCGCCTGCGGAAAAACCAATCTGGCCATGCTGATTCCGCCTGAATATTATCAAAAGAAGGGCTATAAAGTCTGGTGCGTGGGAGATGATATTGCTTGGCTGCGGGTCGGCCCTGACGGCCGCCTTTATGCCATGAATCCGGAAAATGGCTTCTTTGGCGTGGCGCCCGGAACCAACGAAAAATCCAACCCCAACGCGCTTGCCTCTACCCGGAAAAACACCATCTTCACCAATGTTTGCCACACGGCAGACAACAATGTGTGGTGGGAAGGCCTGAACAAGGATTTGCCGGTCGGCGCGAAAGACTGGAAAGGGAACCCCTGGGATCCTTCCAAATTTGACAAGAAAGACCGGAGCACTTACGCCGCGCATCCCAACAGCCGCTTCACCGCGCCCGCCGAGAACTGCCCCTGCATTTCCAAGGAATTCAACAATCCGAACGGTGTGCCCATTGACGCCATCGTGTTTGGCGGCCGCCGCGCCAAGACCGCGCCGCTGGTCTATCAATCCTTCGATTGGAACCACGGTGTATTTGTCGGTTCGATCATGGCTTCCGAAACCACCGCCGCCGCTGCAGGCGCTGTGGGGGTTGTGCGCCGTGATCCCATGGCGATGCTGCCTTTCTGCGGTTATAATATGGGTGATTATTTTGCACACTGGATCGAAATGGGCAAAAAAATCCCCCATGCACCGAAAATTTTCAACGTCAACTGGTTCCGTACCGATGATGAAGGCAACTTCATCTGGCCCGGATTCGGCGACAATATGCGGGTGCTGATGTGGATCTTAGATCGCTGCGCCGGTAAAGCGGATGCGGTGGAAACCTCCATCGGTTATCTGCCCAAAGCCGATGATATCAACATCGAAGGGCTGAAGGATGTAACGCGGGATACCGTCAGGGGCCTCCTTTCTGTGGATGTGGATTTGTGGAAAGAAGACCTGAAGGGAATTCACGAATTTTACGCTAAATTCGATCAAGATCATACGCTGCCCAAGGAACTGGAAAAAGAGTGCGAAGACTTTGCCGCACGTCTGGATCAGTAATCATCAAAAACAGCTAAAAAAGGAAAGCTTCGGCTTTCCTTTTTTGCATGGAACCCTTTTCATTTTCCGTCTATATAGATGAAAGGTAAGAACTGCATGCAGGAGGGGCCCTCATGAAAGATCAGGAAATTATTTTGCTTTTCCGGCAGCGCGATGAAAAAGCGCTGCTGGAAATATCCAAAAAATATCAAGGCTATTGTCACACCATCTCCATGAACATTCTTCAAAACAGTCAGGACGCGGAGGAATGCGTCAATGATACCCTTCAAAGGGCATGGGATGCCATTCCACCGGCTGCTCCCGCGTGTTTGCGCGCCTATTTGGGCAAGCTTGCCCGCAATCTGGCTTTAGACCGTTGCCGCGCCGCCCGGGCGCAGAAACGGGGAGCCGGCCGGTATGAAGCCGTCTTCTCCGAGCTGGAGCAGACGCTGTCGGCGGGAGATCCCGCTGACGAGAGTCTGGATCGCATGACCATCCGCACCCATCTGCAGCTTTTTTTGGAAAGCCTGCCAGCGGAGCATCGCAGGATGTTTTTACAGCGGTACTGGTATTTTTCTTCTCTTTCAGAAATTGCGCATACCTTTCATTGCAGCGAAAGCCGGGTACAGTCTATTCTGTACCGTGCCCGCCAAAAGCTGAAAACACAATTAGAAACGGAAGGAGTCTTACCATGAAAATTGATTTTTTGCTTGATGATTTGGGAGAGATTAATAGCGCCTGGGTGACGGATGCCGCCCCCCAAAAAAAGAAACTCCGCTTTCCCGTATGGGCCCGCTATTCCGCAATGGCCGCCTGCCTCTTATTGGCCGTCACTGTGGTCTTGCTGGCAAAGCCCTGGGCACACACTCAGAGTCGCCTGCAGCCCGAATATGCCTCCACCAGCGAATCAGTGTCCGCCGACAGTGAAGGCGCGGCGGGAAGTGCTTCCGGCAGTGCGGCGGGCTCTTCTTCCGCCGGGAACGCAAGCGGCGATGCCGCGGTTTCTTCTCCCGCCACCGGAAATAACGGAACGGTCAGTGCCATGCCCGCTCAGCTTGTCCCGTGGGCGGAATTACCTCTCTACGCGCAATATCCGGAAGTAGATTTCAATGGAATTCGCTATTCCCTGCGCTATACCGATACGAAAATTCCCGCAGACCGGATTCTTTCTGCGCTGGGCACCGCAACCGCCCGCGGGATCGACAGCGATCAGCAGCTGCATACGCAGGAAGCCGCGCTGTTTTCAATCGCGGGGCTTTCTTCTGCGGCTGTAACAGCCGTTCAATTCGAGGGTACCAATTTCTATTATGCTTGTATTAACCCGCGTTATCAGCCGCAAACCTTGGGCCAGTTTATTGATGATCTGAATTTAAAAGAAAACCTGCGCATTTCTGTGGCATATGCCACAGAAGCGAACGGAGATTATGTGCAATACAGTGATCTTCCGGCAGCAATCGTTTGGGAGGATTTGCTCAGCAACCGCGATGCCGAAAGCGCCGTGGGATTCATTGCTTCCAATACGATCAGCGTCCAAATAGATTATCCCTTACTGGGTTATCAAAATATCACCTTAAGTCTTAACGAAGATAATCAGCTTTTCACCAATCTGTTGGACACGGCGAAATATTTCACGATTCCAAAAGAAAAAGCCGATGCCTTTCGCACCTATCTGAAAGAGCACTGCACCCCAACCGTCCTCTCTTCCGGCAATTCCTCCTCCGGCGTCGCCTCTTCCGGCAGCGCTTTTCCGGGCAGCGGCGCCACCGTTCCGGGCTACGCGGGAATGGAATAAGAAGCGAAGTCGATTCTAAAACATTTTCCCGCTCATCATCAATGCGCCCTGATCAGACCACTTCTTCCGATCAGGGCGCACTTTTTGCGTTTTCTTCTGTTTGACTGAGCCCCCGCCGCGCCGATTTCCGCTCTGATTCAG
>CAYRYQ010000010.1:0-34689 GCA_964428505.1 uncultured Eubacteriales bacterium | reverse complement strand
ATGGTGCGTGGGCCAGCCGAACGGCGTCTGATGTGTGAACCGGATAAAGTGCGGCGGGTGCTGGTGAATCTGCTCAGCAACAGCGTGAAATATTCCAATCCCGGCGGAACTGTTACCATTCTGATTACGCCCGGTGAGAACGGCGTGTTCCTTTCGGTCAAAGATGAGGGAATCGGCATCGAAAAGAAACATCTGCCGCATCTTTTTGATAAGTTTTACCGGGTCGATCAGGCCCGCGGCCGAGAAACCGGCGGCACCGGCCTGGGGCTTTCCATCGTGCGCTCCATCCTGGAAGGAATGGGCGGCTCGGTATCGGTGGAAAGCGTCTTTGGGAAAGGCTCCACCTTTACTTGTTTTTTTCCGGATAAAAGCAATTGATTTTTTTAATCAGATATGATAGAATAAAGTTACAATATAAAGGAGACATTCAATATGGCAAATGAATATGGCAACGATTTTGTGGTGCTGAACGATGAAGACGGCCGCGAAATTGAGTTTGAAGTGCTGGGCAGCATCGAATATGAAGGCATCACCTATGTGGGGCTGGTGGAACAGTTCGATGATCCGCAGCAGCAGCTGGACAGCGACGGCCTTATGGTGGTTCTCAAAGCCATTGAGGACGACAACGGAGAGGAGCTGCTGGTGACCATCGATGATGAAGAGCTTGCCCGTGTATTGCCCTCCTTTGAAGAAGCGCTCGGTGAAGAGTATGATATCGACGGGGAAGAAGAGGAATAATTTCTTATTCTGCCCTGACCAAAAAAATACCCTGCGATGTTCGTGATCTGCATTATTTTGAGCCTACACTTATTCTACGGGAATGCGTTCGGAAAGCTGTGTGCATGCCGGCTTTGGGCTTCGCCCATCGTCGGAAGCCTATGAAGCTTTTCCGGCAAAAACCCACCTAACTTCGGTTAGGGATCAAAGTGTGTATTTCACGGCACCTGCGGGGCTTTTTGGCCCGTCTCGAGTGCTTGTCGAAAAACCGGTTTTTCGACAAGCGGACCCCGTTTTCTTTCCAAGAAAACGGGGTCCTTTTTTATTTAAAGCGGTTTTTAAACTACGGGTGGGATACCGTGGAAGCCTGCTCCGCGGCACTTCTGTTTGGCGGATCCTCCGGCGGAATTTCACGGGCGAGCGCATGATTGCTGTAACGCGGGTCACCGGTGACTTCCCGCAGAATGTGAAGATGGGGGGGAAAAATCACCGATTCTTCTTCCCGACCCAGCTCCACTTCCATCACAGCCTGACGGATCCAGAATGGATAGACATCAATTTCAAACAGATGGCCCTGAAAAGGAAGACAGTAGCGGGTTTTGCGGATGGTCTGCCGCCGGGGATCCCGGGCAGCCAGCCTTCTTTGATATTCCTCTTCACTGATCACCCGCTCAATTTCAATGCGGCGGACCGGAGACAACGTTCGTTTCGCCGTTTCTGTAAAGGTCACTTGCCCACGTTCTTCGGTGCGGCGCACCCGAAGGGACCCCTCTTCGGCCATCAGATAGGTCTGGGAAATCTCCTGCGCTTTGCATCGAGCAGCTAAATTCAACAGATCCGGACGAAGGATCAAAAATTTCCGTTCAATCTCATAGGGGGGCATCGCGTCTCACCTCTCTTATTAAAATTATAATGAGGAATTCATTAAAATGCAAGAAAAATTGACAAATTTACAGTAAAATGCTATATTGATTCTGGATAAATTCCTTGAAAAGAGGTCATTGTGATGCTTAAAAATAATGATGTTGATGCACTGCTTTCCAGACTGTCGGATCAGGGATATGAAGCCTACCTGGTAGGCGGGTGTGTCCGGGATCTGCTGATGGGCCGGATTCCCCATGATTTTGATGTTGCCACCGCCGCGCTGCCGGAGGAGGTGATCCGCCTGTTCGGGGAAGAGCGGGTGCTGCTTACCGGATTGCGGCACGGAACCGTGAGCGTAAAGACCGGGACACAATGGGTGGAAGTGACGACCTTTCGGGAGGAACAGCGTTATTCCGATCACCGGCACCCGGACCAGGTGGCGTTTACTGGTTCTCTGCGGGCGGATCTGGCCCGGCGGGATTTTACTATCAATGCAATGGCCCGCAGCCGGGAGGGCGTTCTGATTGATTATTTCGATGGCCGCGCGGATCTGCAAGCGAAAACCATACGGTGCGTGGGGAACCCGGCCGCCCGTTTTTCGGAAGACGCGCTCCGCATTTTAAGAGCGCTGCGGTTTGCGGCGCGGTTTTGCTTTGTGGTGGAAGACGCCACCGCGGCGGCACTGATGCAGCAGCGCCAATGGCTGAACGAAGTTGCTAAGGAGCGCATCTTTCAGGAGCTTTCCGGAATTCTGACAGCGGCGGGTGCCGCTAGGGTAGTGGCAGATTTCTGGCCGGTGATCGAAACCGTCATGCCCGCGCTGGCCCGAAGCGCTGTGCCAAAAGCGGCCCTTGTCCGCCGGGTAGCGGGCGTTTTACCGGAGCGGGGGCTGCGCTTTGCAGCGCTCCTTTCGGGGCTTTGCGCCGAAGAGGCCGCGCATACGCTTCAAGCCTTGAAGGCAGACCGGGCGCTGACCGAAGAGGTGCAGGCCCTGATCCGGGAAGCGGCGATCCCTTGCCTGTCACAACGGTTGGCGGTGCGGTTGTGTCTTGCCCGGCTGCAGCCGCGCCTTTATTTCCGGGTGCTGGCCTTGCAGCGCGCGGCGGCAGATACCGAAGAAATGCGGGCCACCCTTTTGCAAGCGGCCACGCTGGCGCAGACAGCGCTGGGGGAAGGGTTTTGCCTATCGGCACGCAAGCTGGCCGTCAATGGCCGGGACCTTTTGGCGTTGGGCTTCCGGGGCCCGGCATTGGGCACTGCCCTTCGTTTTCTTTTGGAGCAAGTGCAAAAAGAAGAACTGCCCAATCGGCAAGATATGCTGCTGGCAGCGGCAAAGAGCATTCTTGCCGCCCAAAGCACCCAGGCGGAATAGATGCCCCGCCGTTCAGCTAAAAAAGACTCCCGCGCCAATACAAAGAAAGGGGCTCCCGCTCAAAGCGGAGCCCCTTTTAGACTGTCAATGAATGCCCTGTGCGCTGTAACAGCGGCGGCTATGCGGGAGAGATCCACCGGGTCCCCTTGCCTATAACCGATCCAGCTCCTCTTCCGTCAGCACGCGGATTCCGGTTTCCTTCAGCAGCCGGGCGGTGATCCCGTCTCCCGGGATGCGTTTGCCGCTGAAAGAGCCATCGTAGATCTCCCCGCTGCCGCAGGAGGGGCTTCTGGCTTTTAAGATCGCAGCCGTGCAGCCATAGAGGCGGCAAAGCGTCTTGGCGCCCTTGGCTCCCCGCTCATATTCCGCCGTTACGTCGGTGCCGTTTTTGCTGAATACCCGGCCATCCAGCTGCTCCGAAGGGGGCCTTGGAATCGGCAGCCCTCCATAGCATTCCGGGCAATAGGGAATCAGCTGTTTGGCTGTATCCTGCAGCAGTGCCAATACCCGCGCGTCCGCTTTAGATTTGCCGTCATAGCGGCAGCAAAGCCCCAGCAGGCAAGCGCTCACTAAAATCCGTTCCATCGTCTCTCAGCTCTTGGCAACCGCGTTTTCCATGGCCAGATTGGTGGCATAATCCAGTACGATCTGGTCTTTGATGGATTCCTTACCGATGGAATTGATATAATCATCCACCGAGCTGTAGCCCGCGCTGGTCGCAAAATTGGTTGCCTTTTCGGTCAGCTCCTCATCGGTGACCTGATAGCCTTCTGCCTTCGCAATGGAATAAGCCACCAGCTGGCTCTTCACCACCGATTCCGCATAGCTGGCCGCCTTGGTATCAAAAGTGTCCTGCGTCAGGTTGTTGGCGCTCAGCCAGGAAGCAAGATCAGAATAGCCGGACTTAGAGGCATAGCTGGTATAATAATTTGTAAAGGTCTCCTGCGCGCTTTTCAGCAGCGGGGCCGGCAGCTTGTCGGCAAAGGTGCAGCCGCTCAGCACCTGACTCCACACAGTGCTCTTATCGGTGCTTGCCGCATCCGTTTCCTTGGAGGTTTTCAGCGTATCGCGCTCTTTGGTTTTGTATTCCTCCGCGGTGCTCACGCTGGAGTCCAATTCCTTGGCCAACGCATCGGTCAGCTCCGGATAAACGTTTCTGGCAGTGATGGAATTCACCTTCACATGAAATACCACCGCCGCGCCCTGCAGCTCCTCACTGTTGTAATTCTCCGGGAAGGTCAGATTCAGATCAAGCTCGCTGCCCACCGCAGCCCCCACCAGTCCTTCTTCAAATCCGGCAATAAAGCTGCTGCTGCCGATCTTCAGAGATTGCCCGGTCGCGGTGCCGCCTTCAAAGGCCACGCCGCCTTTATAGCCGGCATAGTCAATATTGACTGTGTCCCCCACCTGCACGGTGCCCTCCGTCAAGGTGTCGGTAGAGGCGGTGCCGTACCCGGCGCCGGACAGCGCCTTATTGAGTGCCACCTGCACATCGAAGTCCGTGACCTCTGTAGAGGTGGCCGTATAGCTGATCCCTTTGTATTCACCCAGGGTCACATACTTTTTTAAGTTGGTCTTTTCATAGGTTTTGGCGGCGCTGCAGGCGCTCAACGCCAGCACGCCAGCCAGCATCAGGGCCGTCAGGGAAACTTTTTTCATTCCAGTACTCCTTTTTCGGGGGCATTTTCCGCATGCTCCACCACTTTCTTAATTTGTTCTTCCACGCGCTGCGGCAGCGCTTTTTTCTCTTCTTTGGTCAGGCCCGCCGTGGGAACCGGGGGCAGAATCGTGATGGTCACCGATCCGGGACGCAGCCGGTTGCCGTTGCCCTCATAAAGCAGATAGGTTCCGTCGATCGCCACCGGCAGCACCGGGGCTTCCGCCTTGAGCGCGATTTTAAAGGCGCCGCCCTTGAATTCCCCCATGGGCCCGCCCTTGCTGCGGGTTCCTTCCGGCGCGATCGTCACATTGACGCCCCGTGCCAACAGCGCCGCCGCCTCGTTTATGACCGCCAGCCCCGCCCGGGGCGAAGAGCGGTCAATGAAAAGGCAGTGCCCGGCCCGCATCCAGTCGCTGAGAAGAGGAATATGCGCCAGCTCTTTCTTGGCCACCATGGAGTGCGTGTTCGGCAGATAGGCAATCAAAACAAAAATATCCAGATAGCTCTGATGATTATACACCGTCAGCGTCGCGTTCCTTGGCACCCATTCAAGCCCCCGCACCTCAGTTTGAACTCCCATGACCTTTAAGCTGCGCCTTGCAAACGCCACAACCTTTTTACGGCAAAATGCGTCGTGCTTTTCCGGGTTCTTCTCCAACAGCTTCGCATGCAGCAGCCCCGGCAGCGCACAGATCAAATAGCCCACCACATAAAGCACCATACCGATGGTCCGAAACATCCATTTCTCGCCTCCTTTTTAAGGCTATGGAATGTATTATAGCACGATCTTTTTCGTTCGTCAATCAATCGTCCCATTTACGCAATAAAATGGCGCTTGTATTTTAGCCGAAAATCCCTTATAATAAAGCTAAAAAAACAAGGGGAGTGAAAATTCATGGAAACTTTACAATCTTTTGTTCAAGAACTGATTGCCTGGTGCACCACCGCAGGGATTCGCCTGATTCTCTGCCTGATCCTGCTGATTGTTGGGATGAAGCTGATCAAATGGGTGGTGCGCCGCCTGCGGAACGGGCGCGGATTTTCCCACCTCGAGCCCAGCCTGCGTTCCTTTCTTTCCAGCGCCACAAGCATTGCACTGAACGTATTGCTGATTTTAACCGTTGCCGGAATTCTGGGGGTTCCCATGGCATCCTTTGTCACGGTGCTTGCCTCCTGCGGCGTGGCCATTGGCCTTGCCATGCAAGGATCTTTGAGCAACCTGGCCGGCGGAGTGATGCTGCTGCTGTTTCATCCGTTCCGGGTGGGGGATTCCATCGAAACTGCCTCGGCCAGTGGCACAGTAAGGGATATTTCCGTCTTTTACACGGTGCTGATTACCCCGGACAATAAAACGGTCACCATTCCGAACGGCAGTCTGACCAATTCCGTGATCACCAACTCCTCGACCATGAATCAGCGGCGGGTTGATCTGGATTTTACCGTCAGCGCCGATGCCGATGTGAAGACCGTTACCCGGCTGCTGCTGGATACCGCGTCCGCGCACCCAAAAGCCCTCAAAAACCCCGAGCCCTTTGCAAGGCTGATCAAAAGCGCAGACGGCGCGTCCACCTTTTCCCTCCGCGTTTGGAGCAGCAGCGAGGATTTCGGCGCCGTGCAGCTGGATCTGCTGGAGCAGGTGAAGCAGCGGCTCGATCAGGCCGGCATTTCTGCGCCCCGCCAGAAATTGGAAATCTATTCGGCAGAAAAAAAGAAAGAGGACTGATGGCTCGATGTCCTTTGAAACCGCTTATCATTATTTAAAGACACATCATATGGAAGACCGTGTTATGGAATTCGACACCTCTTCCGCCACCGTGGCGCTGGCGGCAAAAGCGCTGGGCTGCGCCCCCGCCCATATTGCCAAGACGCTTTCTTTTGAAAACGGAGAAAGCTGCGTGCTGGTGGTCGCCGCCGGTGACCGCCGGATTGACAACCGCCTTTTTAAGGAGGCTTTCGGCTTCAAGCCGAAAATGCTCTCTCCCGAGCGGGCTCTCGCATTGATCGGCCACGCGGTGGGCGGCATCTGCCCCTTCGGGGTGCATTGCCCCGTTTATCTGGACACTTCTCTTTTGGATTATGAAACCGTTTATCCGGCCTGCGGCTCTTCCAACAGCGCCGTGCGGCTGACGCCGGAAGAATTGTTTGCGTTATCGCATGCGGTGCAATGGGTTTCCGTCTGCCAGAATCCGATCAACAATTCCTAAATTTGCTTCAGCGATCGGCCTATTTTTGTGCCGATCGCTGATTTTTTTGAATGCCCCCGGCTTTTTAAGGATTTTTCTTGCTTTTTTGAAAGTACTATGATATTCTGTTCCTAACACAAAATCATTTGTCCTTTTGAGAAGGACAAATTTTTTTCAAAATCTCAAAATGGGAGCAGAATAAGAATGGTAATCGGATTATTGGGCTTTGGCACGATCGGAGCCGGAGTGTATGAATTGACGAAAGGTCAGAAAGACCTTCAGATAAAATATGTTTTGGATCTGCGGGACATTGGTATTCCGGAATGGACCCAGTCCGTCGATCCGATCCTGCAAGATCCAACAGTCGATACCGTGGTCGAGGTCCTTGGGGGGTTGCACCCAGCCTATGAATTTGTTTCTGCTGCGCTGAAGGCCGGAAAAAACGCCGTTACCGCCAATAAATATCTGGTGGCGACCTATTACGAGGAATTGTGTACGCTTGCAAAAGAAAATGGCGTGACGCTAAGATGCACCGCCGCCGTTGGCGGCGGCATCGGCTGGCTGACCGCCCTGGAGCGGGTGAAACGGGTAGAGCCGGTGCTGCGTGTGGAAGGCATCCTGAACGGCACCACCAATTATATTCTCAGCAACATGAGCAATAACGGGCTTTCTTTTGAGACCGCCCTTTCCGAAGCGCAGGCACTGGGCTATGCGGAAGCGGATCCTTCCGCGGACGTTGACGGACTGGATATCATGCACAAGCTGCTGCTTTCCGCCAATATTGCCTTTGATGCCGCCCTGCAGCCGGAGGAAATTCCGGTTTTTGGAATCCGGGCCATCACGGATGACGATGTCTGGAATTTCAAGCATCAGGGGCTGGTCTGCAAAATGCTGGGAGTCGCCCTGCAGGAACAGGGAAAGGTCGCGGCCTTTGTGCAGCCGACCCTGCTGCCGGAGCACACGATGTTTGCCTCTGTTCCCTCTAATTTCAACTTTATTTCCTATGAAACCCAATATACCGGCCGGATGAGCTATTATGGGCAGGGCGCGGGGCGCTACCCCACCGCAGCCAATGTGGTGCAGGACTGTCTGGATTTATCCGCGGGCAAACGGCACTTCTATGCGGCAGGGGCGCAAAAAACGCGCCTTTCCAATGAGCTTGTGCACTATCGTTATTATTTGCGCACCCGAAGCCCCCTCAAGGAGACGCTGCGGGAAGAGACACTGGGCGACGGCGTGCTGACACGCAGCATCAGCGTCAGCGAAATGCACCAAATCATGAAGGAACTGAAAGCGGCCGACAAAAACACCTTTGTTGCTGCTGTTCAGTCGGAGGAATGAAACGATGCTGAAGGTATTAAAATTCGGCGGCTCTTCGATGGCAGACGCCGCGCAATATAAAAAGGTAAAAGACATTGTGACGGCGGACCCATCCCGCCGGGTTGTGGTGGTTTCCGCCGCCGGAAAGCGATTCAAAGAGGATCATAAAATCACCGATCTGCTCTATCTTTGCTATGCGCACATGCAGTATGGCGTTTCGTGTGAAACGGTGTTCGGCATGATCCGCGACCGCTATTTGAGCATCGCGGATGCGCTTGGGCTCCAAGTCCATATCGGCGAAGAGCTGGCCCGGATCCGTCGGGCGCTGGAAAAAGGCATGAGCGAAGAGGAGCTGGTTTCCCGCGGGGAATACCTCTCTGCCGTATTGATGGCCGACTATCTGGGCTTTGATTTTTTGGACGCGGCGCTGTGGCTCAAATTTAAATTTGACGGCACGGTGGATCAGGAAGCTTCCTATGAAGCGCTGGCCAAAGAGGCGGCTGGCCGCAGCGTGGTCATTCCCGGATTTTACGGCGTCATGCCGGACGGACACATTCGCACCCTGACACGGGGCGGCTCTGATATCACCGGCGCATTGGCCGCCGCGGCGCTCTGTGCGGATGTATATGAGAACTGGACAGACGTTTCGGGCATCCTGATGGCGGATCCCCGCATTGTGGAAGATCCCCAGCCCATCGAGCGGGTCACCTATAACGAGCTGAGAGAGCTGAGCCATGCCGGCGCGCAGGTGCTGCACGAGGGCACCATTTATCCGGTGCGGGAAAAAAATATTCCGCTGAATATCCGCAATACCAACGAGCCGGAACATCCCGGTACGCTGATCATGGAAAGCTTTGATGACTCGACCGACACGGAGCACCGCTTCATCACTGGTATTGCCGGGAAAAAGGACTATGTAGCCGTTACTATTACCAAAAACGGTCTGTCCTCCACGGTAGGAGCACTGAAACAGATTCTGGACGTGTTTGAAGACCATCATGTCAATATTGAGTATGTTCCCTCCGGGATCGACAGTGTGTCGCTGCTGATGGACGCCGCGAAGGTCAACTCCTGCCTGTATTCCATTTTAGGCGAGCTGGAAAAAAGGCTGAAGCCAGACGCGATCAAGGTGACCGAGCATTTAGCCGTTGTGGCGGCGGTGGGCCGCAAAATGGCCTCCCGGCCCGGTGTATCCGGCCGGATCTTTGCGCGTTTGGGAGAGAGCGGCATCAGCATCCGGATGATTTCGCAGGGGCCGGACGAACTGAATATTATTGTGGGCGTGGATAATAAAGACTATGCCAATACCATTCGCGTATTATATAATAGCTTTGTGAAATAAGGAGAATGAATCAGATGAAACAGAAGCATGTAGCGATTCTGGGCGCCACCGGTGCGGTGGGCCGGGAGATGATCAAGGTGCTGGAGGAACGCAATTTCCCGCTCAGTTCCTTAAAATTGCTGGCCAGTGAGCGAAGCGTCGGAAAAAAGATCCCGTTTAAGGGGAAGGAGCTGACGGTGGAACTGGCACGGGAGGAAGCCTTCGCCGGTATAGATCTGGTGCTGGGTGCCGCCTCCAACGACCTTGCCAAACAGTTTGCCCCGGCCATTGTGGCGGCGGGCGCAGTCTTTGTGGATAATTCCAGCGCGTTCCGGATGAATCCGGAGGTTCCGCTGGTCGTGCCGGAGGTCAACCCGGAAGACGCCAAAAAGCACCAGGGCATCATTGCCAACCCCAACTGCTCCACCATCATCACCGTCACCGCGGTCAACGCGCTGAACAGTGTAAGCCCGATCACCGCGATGGTGGCCTCCACCTATCAGGCGGTCAGCGGTGCAGGTGCCGGCGGCCCGGCGGAATTGATGGAAGAGGTCGACGCGCTGGCAAAGGGCGCTCCGGTTTCTCCGAAGGTCTTCCCTTATCAAATTGCCTATAACGTCATCCCCCAGATCGGCGGCGAGAGCACCGAGGGGTATACCACCGAAGAGATGAAAATGCAGAATGAAGGCCGGAAGATCATGCATCTGCCGGAGCTAAAGGTGAATTGCACCTGCATCCGGGTGCCGGTGGTGCGCAGCCATTCCATTTCCGTGACCGTGCGCACGGAGAAGCCGGTCTCTGTGGAAGAGGCGCAGGCGGTGATCGCCGGGGCACCCGGCTGCAAGCTGGTCGATGATCTGGCCCAGAAGCAATACCCCATGCCCCTTTATACCTCCGATCAGGATCTGGTGTTTGTGGGCCGGATCCGCAAAGATCTCACGGCGGACAACGGCCTTGCCATCTGGTGCTGCGGCGACCAGGTCAGAAAAGGCGCCGCCACCAACGCGATTCAGATCGCGGAGCTGCTGGATTAAAAATCAAAAAAACCATAAAAATAGGCGCTTACACGGCAGAAACCTGCCGCGTAAGCGCTCCCGCTTGTCGAAAAACACGTTTTTCGGCAAGCGGGGAGAAGGTTTAAAAAGCACGCGGACAAGGACATGCTGCCTGTCGGCGTATATCAATACGGTAAGGCGGCATGGACGCCGTAAGCAAAAAAGTGGATTTTATGCGGCAAAACGCCACATTTTTTCTTTTCCTGTGCTACTGAATCTATTTTTGAGAGTCCATTTCCCTTTTTACGAAAACCAATTTTTCTCTTTCTATTTTTTGCGGTGCGGGACTTTTTTGACAGTCTGAGGCGCTTACACGGCAGAAACCTGCCGCGTAAGCGCTCTTTTAATCTTTTAACTGATCATTGAAGATGCATCAAAACCAATCCCGCTTTATGGTAAGCCAAGCAGCCTCCAAAAACCGCTCGCACCCATCATACGGTTTAAAACTGGAGATTGTTTCAGGTTTTGTGGGTTTCCTGAAATATTTCATTACCACTGCGCGGCTACCTCGCCGCGCTTTTTATAAATGCTGCCGGCGGGAATAAAATCCCGCACCATCGACAGAGGGTATACCCGGCTCTCCCGCCCGATCACCGTGCCGGGATTAAGCACGCTGCCGCAGCCCACCTCCACCCGGTCTCCCAGCATCGCGCCAAACTTTTTCAGCCCGGTCTCCAGCCGACATTCTCCGGCATGCACCGTGATCAGGGATTTATCACTTTTCACATTGGAGGTAATGGCGCCGGCGCCCATATGGGATCGATACCCCAAAACAGAGTCGCCCACATAATTATAATGAGGCACCTGCACCTTATCAAACAAAATCACATTTTTCAGCTCGGTGGAGTTGCCCACCACCGCACCGTCCCCGATCAGCGCGTTGCCGCGCAAAAACGCGCAGTGGCGCACCTCGGTTTCAGGGCCGATGATGATCCGCTCCCCCAGATAAGCGCTTGGCGCCACCACCGCGCTTTTATGAATCCAGACGGTGGGCGCGGGGTGCAGATACTCCGCCGGATCCAGCTGCTTGCCCAGCGAAAGAATAAAATCGCCGATTTTGCAAAGCACCTCCCAGGGGTAGTGGCTTTGCTCCAGCAGCGGCGCTGCCGCTGTGTGCTGAAGATCGTATAACGCTTGTGTGGACCATGCTTCCATTTTTTACTCCTCTTCCTTTGCCAGTTTTTTGCCCATCAGCACCCCCATCACCGAGGCCATCATCAGCCCGCGGGTCCAGCCGCTGGAATCCCCCAGGCAATAAAGGCCCCGCACGCTGGTGGTGAAAGAAGCGTCCATCGTCACCCGGTTGCTATAAACCTTCAGCTCCGGGGAATAGAGCAGCGTCTCGGTGGCGGCAAAGCCCGGCACCACATGATCCAGCGCCTGAATGAAATTGATGATATTCATCATCGCGCGATAGGGAATCGCCGCGGTGATATCGCCGGCCACCGCGTCCACCAGCGTCGGCTTCAGGTTCGATTGCGCCAGCTCTTTTGGCCAGGTGCGCTTGCCATCTAAAATATCGCCGAACCGCTGCACCAAGATATGCCCGGCGCCCAGCATGTTAGCCAGTTCCCCCACCTTCTGCGCATAAGCGATCGGCTGATTGAAGGGATTATTAAAATTGTGGGATACCAGAATGGCCAGATTGGTATTATTGCTTTTTAGCTCTTTATAAGAGTGACCGTTGACCACCGCCAGATCATTGTCATAGTTTTCCTGGCTCACAAAGCCGCCCGGATTCTGGCAGAAGGTGCGCACCTTGTTTTTAAAGGGCTGGGGATAACCCACCAGCTTGGATTCATAGAGCACCTTATTGACCGTTTCCATAATCTCATTGCGCACTTCCACCCGCACACCGATATCCACTGTGCCCGGCATATGCTCGATTTTATGCTCGGTGCAAAGATGCTCCAGCCACTCGGCGCCCCGGCGCCCCGTGGCCACAATGGTGGATCCGGCCCGCACCTCCCTGGTGTCCTTCCCGTCGCTGATATAGCCGCCCACACAGCGGTTCTGCTCAATCATCAGGTTGGTGCACTCATGGTTAAAAAGCATCTCCACGCCGTGCTCCAGCAAATATTGCTCGATCGCGAAATAGATATCCTGCGCCTTTTCGGTGCCCAGATGCCGAATCGGGCAATCCACCAGCTTGAGCCCCGCCTGAATCGCGCGCTTGCGGATCTCCTTTACCGCCTCCGGATCACTGATCCCTTCGATATGCCCATCCGCTCCGAAATCCAGATAAATCTGATCCGTATAATCAATGGTCTCCTGCGCCAGCTCTTCTCCAATCAGGCTGGGCAGATCGCCGCCCACATCGGCGCTTAAGGAAAGCTTCCCATCGGAAAAAGCGCCGGCACCGGAAAATCCGGTGGTAATATGGCAATAAGGCTTGCAGTTGACGCATTTTTTGGTTTTGGCTTTCGGACACCGCCGCTTTTCCACCGGCAGCCCCTTCTCCACAATCAGAATCTTCTGCCCGCTGCCCTTGCGGATCATTTCCAGCGCGGTGAAAATGCCGGCAGGGCCCGCACCCACGATCAAAACATCATAACCCATAATATCCCGTCCTTATCAAAAAAACTAAATACCGCTGCTTTTCGCAAAACGGAATTCAAGATTGCGGGCGTCTTCCCGCAACCGTCTCCCATTATAGCATAAAACAGCGGCATTTGAAAAGGCTCTTTTTGTAAACCTTTTAGCGTTCTTCCCGGAAGTAAGGCAGCCCTAAGCTGAGCGGCGCCTGATTTTCCTTCTTTTTACGCAGGCTGACCCCCACCAGAACCAGAATGGTCACGACATAGGGAATCACCTTAAACAGTTCCTGAGCGCTCCGGCTGAGCCCCGGAATATACACATAGAGCCAATAGAAAATTCCAAAGAGAACCGCGCCCCAAATGGCGTTTTTGGCTTTCCAGGTGGTAAAGATCACCAGTGCCAGCGCCAGCCAACCCAGCTTTTCAATACTGCCGTCGTTGGCCCAGGTTCCCTTGGTGTAATCCATCACATAATACAGCCCGCCCAATCCGGAAATGGCCGCGCCCAAACAGGTGGCCAGATATTTATACAGCGTGGGATTGATCCCCGCGGCATCCGCCGTGGCGGGACTTTCCCCCACCGCTCTCAGATTCAGGCCCTGGCGGGTATGGTTCATAAAATACTGCGTCAGCAGCGCCACCACAATGGCCACATAGGTGAGCCAGCCATAAGAAAGCAGCAGCTTCCCCAGTGTACCAAACGCGGTGGAAGCGCCCGGCAGTGTGGCGCGGAAGGCGCCGCTCGTTGCGGAAACAGAGATTTGCCCCACGCCGCCGGCCAGCTTATTCAAAGACCCGCCGAAAAAATTGGCGACGCCGGAGCCGAGGATGGTCAGCGTAAGCCCGGTCACATTCTGATTGGCGCGCAGCGTTGTGGTTAAAAAGCTGTAGAGCAGTCCGCCGAATGCACTGGCAGCCATACAGCAGAGCAGCGCAATCACCACACAGAGCAGCGGATTTGGATCGGCGGTGTTTTTTTCATAGAAAAACACCCCTGCCAGCCCCGCAATGCCGCCCAGATACATCACCCCCGGCACGCCAAGATTCAGGTTACCGGATTTTTCGGTCAGAATCTCGCCGATGCAGCCAAACATGATCACGGTGCCGAAGGCTACTGCCGCCTGAAACAACGAAATAAAGCTGTTCATGCGTTTTGCCCTCCCTTCCAACGAACAATCAGCCGGTATTGAATAAAGAACTCACTGCCCAGAATGAAGAACAGAATGATCCCGGTGATCATCTGGGAGGCGTAGTCGTTCAGATTGAAGCGGGAGGCGATCTCAATCGCGCCCTTTTCCAAAAAGACCAGCAGCAGCGACACCATCAGCATCGCAAACGTATTGAACTTGGAAAGCCACGCCACAATGATCGCGGTAAACCCGCGCCCGCCGGCGGTGGAGGTGGAGATGGTGTGGCTGGCGCCGCTCACCGCGATCATGCCCGCCACGCCGCAAATAGCGCCAGAAAGAATCATGGTGCGGATAATCACCCGGCGCACGCTGATGCCGGCATACCGCGCAGTATTGTCGGAATCGCCCACCACCGCAATTTCATATCCCTGCTTGCTGCGGCGCAGATAAAAGAACATCCCCACCGTCAGCAGCATCACAATTAAGACGTTCAGTAAATAAGCCTGCCCGAAAATGGCGGGGAACCAGCCCTTATGGGTGGTGGAATTGATAATCCCCACCGCGTTGGAACCAATGGGGTTTTCCCATTTGGCCACCGCAAAGGAAGTCAGCTGAATCGCCACATAATTCATCATCAGGGTAAACAGCGTTTCGTTGGTGTTCCACTGCGCCTTGAAGATCGCGGGGATCACCCCCCAGATGGCGCCCGCCAGTATGCTGACCAGCAGCATCACCAACAGCAGCAATGGCGTCGGCAGCGCATCCAGATAAATCATGCAGGCCGCGGTCGCAATGCCGCCCACCAGAATCTGCCCTTCCGCGCCAATATTCCAAAATCGCATTTTAAAGGCGGGTGCCAGCCCCACGCCGATGCAAAGCAGCATCATGGTGTCCCGCACAGTGACCCAGGAGCGCCGGGTGGTGCCGAACGCGCCCTTGAACATGGCGCCGTATACCGAAAGTGGATTCAAACCGGTGATCGCATAGATCAGCAGCGCACAGATCAAAAGCGACATCAGCACCGCCGCCAGCCGCACGCTCCAGGCATACCAGAGCGGCAAATCCTCCCGCTTTGCAATGCGCAAAAGCGGCGCCTGCGGCTCCAATTTATCCGATGTTTTCTTCATGCGTGTCCTCCTTTGCCATTCCGGTCATCAGCATCCCCAGCTGCTCTTTGGTGCAGCGGCGGCCATCTACGGTCCCGCTGACCCGGCCGCCGCACAGCACTAAAATCCGGTCGCACAGCTCCATCAGCACGTCCAGATCCTCTCCCACATACACCACCGCGACCCCCTGTTCTTTTTGCTCGTTCAGCAGACGGTAAATAGTCAGCGAGGTGTTGATATCCAGCCCCCGCACCGCATAGGCGGTCATCAGCACGGTGGGATTGGCCGCGATTTCCCGGCCGACCAGCACCTTTTGCACATTGCCGCCCGAAAGCTTGCGCACCGGCGTATTGATATTGGGAGTTACCACCTCTAAGCGTGCCTGGATTTCCTCTGCCTGCGTGCGCGGCAGGCGTGTATCGATAAACAGGCCTTTCCCATGCCGGTAGCTGCGCAGCATCATGTTGCCGGTCATCCCCATGGAGCCAACCAGCCCCATCCCCAAACGATCCTCCGGCACAAAGGCCAGAGAAACGCCCAGGTTTTTAATCTGTAGCGCATTCTTGCCCACCAGTTCCTGATCGGTGTCGGTTTTGGGGTTATGATAAAGAATCCGGCTGTCTCCGCTGCAGCTCTGCAGCCCGGCGATCGCCTCCAGCAGCTCCTTCTGGCCGCTGCCGGCAATACCGGCGATGCCCAGAATCTCTCCGCTGTTGATGGTGAAGGAAACGTCCCTTAATGCCGGCAGACCGTATTTATTATAACAAGTGAGATGCTCCACCTCGATGCGCGGAGCGGGAGACTGCGGCAGGCTGCGCGCGATATCCAGCTTCACCTTGGCGCCCACCATCATTTCAGTCAGGGAAATCTCGCTGGCATCCTGCGTTTCCACCGTTCCCACATCGGTGCCGCGCCGCAGCACCGCGACCCGGTCGGAAAGAGAAAGCACTTCTTGCAGCTTATGGGTAATGATAATAATGGATTTGCCGTCTGCCCGCATCTTGCGCAGCACCGCAAACAGCTTATTCGCCTCCTGGGGGGTCAGCACCGCGGTGGGCTCATCCAGGATCAGGATATTGGCGCCTCGGTAGAGCACCTTGATAATTTCAAGCGTCTGCTTCTGCGAAACGCTCATATTATACACCTTTTGCCAAGGATCCAGCTCAAACCCGTATTTTTCGCAAATGGCGCGGATCTTTGCCGCCGTTTCCCGCTTGCTGAACCGTTTTTCTTTCAGACCCAGCATCACATTTTCTGTGGCGTTAAACACATCCACCAGCTTAAAATGCTGATGAATCATGCCAATCCCCAGCGCAAAAGCATCCTTCGGCGAGCGGATGGTAACCGGGTGACCGTCTACCTCAATCATGCCGCTATCGGGAAAATAAATGCCCGCGATCATATTCATCAGCGTGGTTTTTCCGCTGCCGTTCTCCCCCAGCAGGGCCAGTATTTCCCCTTTCTCCACAGTGAGATTCACACGGTCGTTGGCCACCACCGACCCGAAGGTCTTGGTAATTTGATGCAGCTGCAGCGCAATTTCGTTTTTCAAAAGACCTCTCCTCCCTTTCCCCGGAAAAAGCCGCAAAAGGAGAGCTGTAAATTTACAGCCCCCCTTTGGCAGCAATATCAATCAGAAAACTTATTTCTCGGTAATACCATCAATTCTCAACGAGAAGGAAGGCGCGCTTCTCAGCTCGGATTCATGGAAATATCCATCCCAGATGGCTTCTTTGTCGGCAGTGCTGTCGGTTTTGAAATCGCCGTCCATATCCACCACGCAGGTATCCAGCTTCTGGCCGCCAACCGTGAAGGAATTGGTGTCAAACACATGCAGGGTGCCGGCCTTCAAAGCGGCTATGGTTTCGTCCACCTTAGCCTGGGTTCCCGCCGCGCAGGAAGTGCCCAGCGCAGTGATCGCAACCGCATCTTCGGAATAGCCCTTCGACCAATCGGTCGCAATCGCAGTGCCTTCCTTCGCGCAGGTAAAGGCGTAGGTGTAATAAACATCCCACTCATTGGTAGCGGAGGTCAGCGCCGCGTTGGGGGCCACGCTCAGCATATCAATGTTATAGCCCACGGAATAAGCGACTGTGCCTTTGCTTTGCGCCGCTTCCACCGCAGCCGGAGCGCCGGTGGAGTCCGCATGCTGGCCGATGATCACACAGCCGCCCGCCATCAGCGATTCCGCAGCGGTTCCTTCCGCCGCGATATCAAACCAGGTGTTGGTATATACCACCTGCATGGAAACCTTCGGGAATACCGACTTGATCCCCAGGAAGAAAGAAGTATAGCCGGAAACCACCTCGGCATAGGGATAAGCGCCCACATAACCGATTTTCACGTTGCCGTCCGCATCGTAGTTGTTGGCGGCAAGCTTATTGTCTTTCACCAGCTCCGCCACCTTCATGCCGGCCACCACGCCGGAAACATAGCGGGCTTCGTAAATGTTGTTGAAATAGTTCTTGAAATTGGAAAGACCGCTCTGCCCCGCGGTATCGCCAGTTGCCGCGCAGAAGGTTACGTCCGGATATTCCTTGGCTGCCTGCTGCATATAGGACTGGTGATTATAGCTATTGGAGAAGATATAGGTGCAGCCCTGCTCCACCAGATCCACTGCTGTGTCGTAGCAGGTTTCGTCTTCCGGGATGCTGTATTTCCAGATGATGTTGCTCTCGTCGATCCCCACCGCCTCGGCCGCTTTTTTGATGCCGATAATATGCGCGTTGGTATAACCTTCGTTCTCGTCCCCAACGAGGATCACCCCGATCTTCAGTGCTTTTTTCTCATCGCTTGCCTTGCCGCAGGCCGTAACGGTGAACAGCATGCAGGCCGCCAGCAGAATTGCCAGAAACTTCTTCATTCTTTTCTTCCTCCTCGCCCTGTCGGGCTCTTTTGTTTGATGTATGTAAACAACGATTACATCCTAAGTTTGAATGGCGCCATGCCGGAAAACGATGCCGCCTTCCCCCATCCGGTCGATCACCGCAAGGGATTCGACCCGCACGCCTTGCCTTCGCAGCGCGTCTCCGCCGCCCTGAAAGCCCTTTTCAATGGCCACCGCGCAGCCCACCGCCACAGCGCCGGCCTGCTCCACCAGCTCCATCAGCCCGCGCAGCGCGCAGCCGTTGGCCAGAAAATCATCCACAATCAGCACCCGCTGGTTTGGCTCCAAAAATTCCTTGCTGACCAGAACCTGACAATCCTTTCCATGAGTGTAGGAATGCACACACGCGGAATAAACATCGGATCCCACATTGCTGGTCTTGCTCTTTTTTGCAAACAGCAGCGGCACGCCCAGAAAACTGGCCGCCGCAAAGGCCAGAGCGATTCCGGAGGCCTCCACCGTCAGCACCTTGGTGACCTGCTCCTTCTCAAACAGCCTGGCCATTTCCCTGCCCATCTCCATGATAAATGGCACATCCATCTGATGATTCAAAAAGCTGCCGACCTTGAGGACATCGCCGGGTAATACCACGCCCTCTTTCCGGATCTTTTCTTCCAATGCTTTCATGAAAAACGAGGACCCTCCTTTGCCGCCTGAACACCGGTAAAAATAAAAAAACAGACCGTTTTTCAGTCTGTTTGCCAATAAGAGCTTCTCTCAACACCTTTTGCATAAAGGAAAGAAAGACTCTTTACAACCAATAGTCGCAGCTGAACGGTGTGCGGTAGAAACATCCGGCCCATCTATCCGGATCTATACTGGCAAAAACTTTTATTTCATTTACGTTCCCATGGTATCAAATCAGGCGTCTTTTGTCAACACCCAACAACAAATTCGGTGTTTTCGACAAAAGACGCCTGATTTTAATTATTCTTTTCTCTAATTTAACGGAATGAAATTTAACGTATTGCGTTCCACAGAACTGCCGCTGTTTCTTCGCCCAGATCCACCGCAACCTGCGGGCAGCCCTCAAAAACGATCGCGCCGTTTTCATAGAGGGTAAACCGGGCGATCACGCCGGTAAAGCTCTTCGCCACCAGCTCCACCGATTCCCCGGAAGGGGCAATCAGCCCGCCCTCCAGATAAGCGGTGTTGAACTGATCAATCTCCATAGCGTTCAGCGGCAGCGCGTACATGGCGGTCTTCTTTTGATTATAGCCATAGAGCGAGGCCAAGTTGTTTTCCAGCCCGATCACACGGAGAATATCATCCCCGTTCCGGATCTTCACGGTGTCATAGCTCGTGACCAGAAAATAATGATACCCGTCTTCCATCACCGCCAGAATCTCCACCGTCTCGCTGGCTCCGTTAATACTGTAAAACCGGGTGTTGGCCGGAAAGGTCCCCCCCAGCTCCTCCGCGGTGCCCAGCAGCTGATTCTTGCCAGCGAGAAACCCACTTGCCGCGTCCTCCGCCTCATAGTAAAACGGAAGCCCGTTGGTGGTATAGGTGCGCCCGCCGTAGGTTGTTTCGTAATAATGAAAATCGGGCAGCGGCAGTACCGTCTTCTTTTTGCAGCCCGCCAAGCTGATACAAAGTAGGAGCGCAAGCGCTATTGCAAGGAACCGCTTCATGCCGGTCCTCCTTATTAAAAATGGTTTTTCCTCATTTTATAGCAGAAAGCGCCGCTTGTCAAACAAAAAATTAAAATTGATAGCTGCCGGCGCCCAGCACCGTTTCCCGGCCATCGGGCAAAACAAGGTGCGCTGCGCACCCTTCCGGGATTTCAAACCGATAGATCACCGAACCGTCCTGCAGATAACGCCACTGGGAAAGCAGCGTGCCCCGCCTTGTTTCCAGCCGGGTGCAAAGATGCCCCAGCCGGGGATCTGTCAGCGGCCGGATCCGGATTTTTTGGTAACCGGCGCCGTCCGGCTCCACCTGAATGCCGGCAGCGACGCCGAAGATCCAGTCGTATACCGCGCCGTAGGCATAGTGGTTATAGGAATTCATATGCGGATTCCAAAAAGAGCCGTCCTCCTTGATGCCGTCCCAGTGCTCCCACATGGTGGTGGCGCCCTTTTTCACCGCATACAGCCAGGAAGGAAACGCCTCCTGCAGCAGCAGGTCGTAGGCCAGCTCCCCATAGCCGTTTTCAGATAAGGCATGCAGCAGATAGGGCGTGCCCACAAAACCGGTGGTGAGTCGGGTTCCGTTCTTCCGGATCATTTCCGCCAGCTGACAAGCAAGCCCTGCCCGGTCCTTTTCTTCGCAGAGGTGAAAGTGCAGCATCAGCACCCGCGCTGTCTGGGTATCGGGGTTGATGACCGGCGGTGCTTTGACCAGATGCTCGTTCTCAAGCGCCCGCCCCTTGATCGTGGGCGCGCCGTTTTCAATATAGCATTCCCGGAATTTTTGCCGCACCTTTTGTTCCAGCGCCCGGTAAGCGCCAACCTCTTCGCCCAGCGCTTCACCGGCCTGCACCACCAGATGACAGGAATGAGCAAAAAAGGCCGAGCCGATCAGATCGGTGGGGGTGGCGCCTTCGGTGATGCCGTCGCCCGCATCCATGGCCAGCCAGTCCCCGTAATGATGCCCGTCCAGCCACAGAAATTCCTCTTTACCGGCCTGATGGATATAGTCTACCCATTTTTTCATCATCGGGAAATGCCGCCGGAGCAGCGCTTTGTTGCCGTAAGCCAGATAAAGCTCCCAAGGGCAGATGCAGGCGGCATCGCCCCAGGCGGCGGAAGCGCGGGTTTTGGTATTCTTCAGCGCGTTGGGAACGATCCCGTTCACCATGCCGTCCGGCCCCTGCTCAATCATCATATCGCCCAGCCATTTGGTGAAAAAACGCTCCACATCAAAATTGATCGCGGCAGTGCGGCAGAATACCTGCGCGTCTCCGGTCCAGCCCAGCCGCTCGTCCCGCTGCGGGCAGTCGGTGGGCAGGTCCAGATAATTCCCCTTCTGGCCCCAGACCACATTGTGGTACAGCTGATTGATCAGCGGGTTCCCGCAATGGAAATCCCCGGTCTGTTTCATTTCGGAATGCACCACCACCGCGGTAAACTGGGCGGGATCCACCGTCTCAAAGGGGTATTCCAGCAGGCGGATATACCGGAAGCCATAAAAGGTAAAATGCGGCGCCAGCGTTTCCTCTTGGCCGTTTAACACAAACCGGGCCAGCGCGTCGGCCTTGCGGTAATTATCCCGGTAGATATTGCCCTCCCGGTCCAGCACCTCCGCGTGATCAAAGGCGATCACCGCGCCCCGGGGCCCGTGAACCCGCAGCTCCACAAAGCCAGTCATGTTCTGCCCGAAATCCAGCACCCGCTCCCCCTTAGGGGTCAGAAAGACCTGAACCGGCGCCAAGCGCTCCTGGGGCATGATCCACGCCCCTTCCTGGGGGATGATCCGGGTGGAAAGCGCCTCCCCCACCGCGTTGCCCAGCAGCGCGGGTGTCAAGGTGCCGTCCCAGCTCTCCCCTTTATAAATATCAGTTTCCAACACCGGATGGGTATAGCAAAGCCAGTCTGCCCCGGTGGAAACAGTCTCGCTTCCGCCGTCTTCATAAACGGCGGTGATCTCTGCCGCAACGCATACCTGATCCGCAAAATAATGGTCGGTGTTTCCATATCCGATGGTGCCCACGGCCCAGCCCTGGCCCGCTTCCAACGCCAGAAGCCCGCCCGCGGCAAAGGATTCGGTCAGATCATAGACCTGCGCCTGCACCCGGTTTTGATAGGAGGTCCAGCCCGGGGTCAGCAGCTGCTTGCCCACCTTCCGCCCATTGACCAGCAGGTTATAAACGCCCATCGCGGTGGCGGTGCAGGTGATTTTTGTGGGAACCGCACTCCACAGAATTTCCTTTTGAAAATAGACGGCCTGTTTTTTGGTGTCTAACGGTGATTTAATCCATTGCATTTTTCCGCACCCCCTGAATCAATAATAGTAGCTCCTGAAAAACATCGGCCTGCGCGGCCAGCACGGAGGTGGCGCGGTCATAGCACAGCGCTTCACCGTTCCAGTCGCCCACCTGCGCACCCGCTTCGCTGGCGATCAGCGCTCCGGCCGCATAATCCCAGGGGTTTAAAATGCCCTCCAGGAACCCGCCGGTTCTTCCCTCCGCCACATAGCAAAGGGCCAGTGCCGCACTTCCGAGGCGGCGCAAATCCGCAGCCTGAAGAAGCAGCGCCGTTGCTAAGCGCCCCGCTTCCTCCGCCCGGTTTTTATCATAGGGCGCTGTGCCCAGATCCACCAGCAGTGTGCAAAGGGGCGCCCCCTGCTTGCAAGGCGGCAGCTTTTCTCCATTTTTCCACGCACCTTTTCCAAGCTCCGCCGTATACATCTCCCCGGAAAACGGATTATAAACCAGCCCCTTTTGAATCCGGCCCTCAATGCAAAGCGCCAGCGAAATGGCGCTTTGTCCATAATGGGCAATAAAATTCGCCGTGCCGTCGATCGGATCCAGAATCCAGACCGGACGCGAAAAATCGGGATGGTTCTCCTGCTCCTCACTCAGCAAATAAAAGTCCGGCGTTAAGCGCTTTAGCTCCTTGCGCAAAAATTCCTGCACCGCCACGTCCATGTTCGTTACAAAGTTGCTGCGCCCCTTGCACGTAGCCTGCACCTGCCCGCCGGCCGTCATGATCCGCCCCGCTTCTTTTATAATTTCAATTAGTTGCTCCATAGGCTGCTCCTTATTTATTATTTATTATTATTTATAAAGAAGAATCCGCGGGCTGGTCAGCAGCCCCATCTCCTTGAGCCGGTATTCATAGCACCAGCTGTCTCCCAGCGTTCTCCAGCTGTCGGGCCCGAACCAGTCATACCGGTCGGCGCAGTTATGCACACAGCCGAAGGTGTTGAACCGGTGACCAAACAGCGTGATTTTCAGCGTGTGACGCCCTTTCGGCACCTTTTGGAAGGTGGTGTCGAAAGGCTCAAACGCCACCGGCCGGCTCGGTTCTTCATCCAGCGCCACTTTGCAAAGCGCGCCCTTATATTTGCCCAGATGCACCTCCACATTGCACTCTACCGGCACCTCGACCGGGAAGCAATAGGTGAGCGCGCCGCCGTAAAACGGCAGTCCCTGACGGGTCAGGTCGCCCAGTCCCAGCGCTTCCTTCCGCTCCACGATCAGGCATTCGGTTCCCTGCACCTCTATCCCAAAGTCTCCCAGAATATAGCAGTCCTCCAGATTGGTGCGCTTGCCAAAGGGCAGCCGCACGGTCAGCACCGAGGTGCCCTTCTTGATGCCGGGCAGCGCCACTTTCTGAATGGCTTCATCCACATACCAGCCCACCGCCCGGGTCTCCACCGGTTTCCCGTTCCAGGTGATCTCCGCACTTTTTGCGTCTTCCAGCGCAAGATACGCCTCTTTGACCTTGATGGCACTGTGAACGGTAAACCGCAGCGTCACATGATGCGAAATCGGCTCCTCCGGAATTACCCAGGGCTGCGCGAACTTTTCCCGGCGGGAGGGATAGCCCAGCTGATCCCGCAGCTGATTGTCCAGCCGCAGAATTTCTTCCCGGGTCTGGAAGGTGCCGTCATCCAGCTGATATTCCGCCTGATCCAGCAGCAGCACATTCGGCTCCGTCAACTGATAGGGAATCGTTCGCTTGTAATGGATCCGGCCGATCACAAAGGGGTCGGCGGGCTTTTGAATAAATTCCTGATAATGCGGCGCCGAAAAACGCAGCAGTAGACTGTCAGATTCAAAAAGCGCATCCATCACCACCGTATTGCCACCCTCGTGACGGAAGGACACCGGCAAAACACGGCCGTTTAAGGTGTCGTAAAGATGCGGCTCGTAGGTACCGCGGATCACAATCCGCGTCGGCTCGCCCAGCGTGCGCTCGGTCTGACGGTCCTGCAGCGCGTGGCTGGGGGTGCTCTCCCGCTGGAAGCGGGCGATAAACAGCCACAGATCTTCCCCGTCACGACGCAGCTGATAAAGGTGTTTGTCTGCCGGCATTCCGCTTTCCTTGCGGATATCCACCATGCGGAACGGCTCCAGCGCGGCGCTCAGGGCCGACTGATTAAAGGAAATCTGCTCTGACTGTAAAAACAGTTCACGCGCCCCGCCGCTCTTCTTTCCGTCCACAAAGGCGGGGCAGCTTCCCATGAAAATCACTTTCCCGCCCGCCTTCTGAAACGCCTGCAGATAAGCGATCGTTGTGGTACGCAGGGTGACGCAGTCGGGCACCACAATGGCGTCGTATTCCATTTGGCCCACCTTGCAGGGGGCCCCCTCTTCCACTAAGGACGGCAGCAGGGATTCATTGATAAAGTTAAAGTCCTGATGTCCTTCCAGCAGCCAGCGGGTAACCGACAAGAAATTCTGATCCAGCGCCCGGCGCTCCTGACCGGTCTGATCATTGGGACCGCACTGGATCCAGAAGCTCTCCACCGGGTGGATCAGCCCGACGCGCACGATCGGCGTGCCACGCGTCAGCGCCGTGTTCAGCCGGGCAAAATGATTTTCGATATAGGGATATTCTTGATACCATGCGGACTGATAGAAGATCGATGCCGGGTAATCCCGCTTGGCCTCCCCCGCCATCGACATCCATGACAGGTGCGGCACCCGGACGGTCACTCCCAGCGCCGCCTGCCAGTCACCCTGAAATTTATGGCCCCGGAAATCAAAGTCCCAGTTGGTCACGCCGTAAAGCTCTGAGAGCATCGCCTCTTTGCCCATCTGGTGCACCACCGACTGGCATTGCTTGGCGGTGGTCAGCTCCACCCGGTCGCACAGCATATCGATGCCGGGGATGGTAAAGGAACGATACTGCCGCATGTTATCCCCGGTCGCCATCACCTGATCCTCCAGCGTGGGCTCCCGCAGCACATGGCCGGTCAGCGCAAGCCCGTGCTCCTCGCACCAGGCGCCGCACTGATCCGCAAAACACACGGCAAACCGTTCCGCGCAGAAGTCATAGTAGCGGTATTTGGTTTCCGTGTCCCGGCGGTCCTCTGTGATCCAAAAAAGCTCCGGCAGCTTGTCTAAGAGATCCGCGCCGTATTTTTCCAGATAACGCTCTTCGAAATAGCGGCTCCAGGGCAGACCGATTTCCTGCTCCGACAGCGCGTAGTCCAGATAATTCCGCGCCCGAGCGGCGATGTTGGGCTCGTCTGTGAAGATCGCGGGGACCGCGCCGTCGAAGTCTTTCCCCACCGCCCGTTGATAGGCATTATAAGTAACGTCGATAAACTTTTGTAGTGCCTCTTCATCCATGGTATCAAGATAGCTCTGATTATTGTACCAGGGAGTATCCGGCTCCACGCGCACAAAAGCGTTCCATTTTCGGCAGGAAGCTTTTTCGTCCCGCCCGATCCGCCGGTAATTTTTCAGCATGCCGCTTTCCGGTTCCAGCTCCACATCGTAGGATGCCAGATAATAAGGCTTCCCGTTGGCGTAGGCTTCTTCTTTCGGGAGAGCGTCCGCGGGCATCGCCATAGAAAAGCACAGGCTTTTCATCCGGAATTTCTTCTCCCTGGTCACAAAACCGCCGGCCGCGCCGCTGGGCCAGCGATCCTCATCATAAAGCCACGCCAGCATCTCCTGCTCTTTCGCCTTTTCCACGCAGACTTTGATATGCCCCATAAATTCTTCGCTCAGATAAGGCGTTGCCATGCCGGTTCTCACATGCATGTGAAAACCGCCGAAGCCCATCTCTTTAAAATAATCGATCTGCCGCAGCACCTGATCCCGGTCCAGCTTGCAGTTCCATGCCCAGAAGGGAGTTCCCCGGTATTCCGCCGTCGGATTCCGGAACAACTCTGCACTGAGCTCTTTCCCGCGATTTTTTTTATAAAGCATCAATAATCCTCCCGATATTTTGTTGACACTATTATAGCGCGGGTGGTATAATAAAATCAACCGTTGTCCTTGATAAAACAGGGGGTGAATTTGTTCTGGAAACCAAATATTTTTCTAAACTGAAGGAAGAAAAAATATTAATGACCACCTCTTCCTCCCCCAATGCGCCGTTCCATGACCACGACTTTCTGGAGCTCACCTATGTGGTGCAGGGCCTGGCCGAGCATATCTTTGGGGAGCAGACCTCCGTGATCGGGCAAAACGATTATTTCATTGTGGATTACGGCGTGCGGCATAAATACACCCAGATTGGGGACACCCCCTTTGTGGTGATCAATTGCCTGTTTCTGCCCCGCCTGATCGATGAAACGCTCTCCAATTGCCGTCATTTTCAGGAGCTGGCAGACAATTATCTGATTAAATTCAATTACCGGAACCTGAAAGAGCGCCCCACCCGGCTGATTTACCATGATACCGACGGGCATATCGGGCAGCTGATCAGCCGCCTCTCTCTGGAATATAATGAAAAACGACCCGGCCATCAGGAGATGATGCGCTGCCTGCTGATCGAAGTGCTGATCGACACCATGCGCCGGCTGCAGCGGCCGGAGCCGGAGCCGGGAGAAAGTGGCTTGGTGCAGTATATCATCACGCAGGCCGACCAGAATTTTATGGAAAAGCTCTCGCTGGAAACACTGGCCCGTCGCTGCTCTTACAGCCTGGCTTATGTGAGCAAGCGGTTTAAAGAGGAAACCGGCATGACCTTTCAGGCCTATCTGCAGTCGGTGCGAATCAGGGAAAGCTGCCGTCTGCTGGCCAACACCCCCAAAAAGATTGCGGAAATCAGCGGTCTGGTGGGTTATTCCGACGCTAAATTTTTCAACCAGGTGTTTAAACGCCAGATGGGCATGACACCCCGGGAATTCAAACGACTTTATAATGTGAAAGGATCTGTAACATGAAGCGTATTTTTGCTCTCTTTCTCTCCCTGCTGCTCCTCATCCCGGCAGTATCTGCCGCGGAAGACCAGCCCGTTTTCCATCTGGAAGGTGCTTCTGGGAATGTGGGCGACACCGTCACCGTGGTGGGGAGCGTGCAGAATATGCCCGCCATCGCCTCCTTTCAGGTGATCATGACCTACGACACCGCCGTTCTGGAGCCGGTCAGCGGAAAAAAACTGGATTGCAGCGGCCTGTTCATGATTAATACCGATGCGAATTATAACGGCAAAAAGGCCGTCAACGCGCTCTCTGCCGACGCAGCCCTGGCCGCCAAAGGCGACACCGCTCTTTTTTCGGTAGCCTTCAAGATTATCGGCGCCCCCGCAAATGCAGAAGGTTCTCCGGTGGAAGTGGCGTTTTCCGAATTCACGAAGGCGGATCTCAGCGATGTGACCACCACCGTTGAGCCCTGCCTGATTCAGGTGCTGGGCACCGGCGGCACATCGACGCCCGAAGAGGGAACAACCGACGACGGCAGCACCGGCACCGACGGAGCGGGCAACGGCAGCGCGAACGACAACGCCACTGCCGCTGAAACGCCCACCGGACCGACCGCGCCGACTGGCAGCTGGATCTTCGACCAGGACACTGTGCTGCATCTGGAGGAGGATGGTACCCTGACCACCTATCAGGGCGACTATCAAAAAGACAGCAGCGGGGAAACCGACCGGGTAACGCTTTATCAGGACGGGCAGAAGGCCGGAGAGCTGACGGTGGAAGAGCAGGAAGACGGCAAGCTGAACGTCGTTCAGCAGCAGCTGGGCGCCACGGCCCTGGAAATGCCCGCCGCAAATAAACCCACGCTGTGGATTGTTCTGGGTATTGGGCTGGGCGTTCTGGCGCTGGGCGGCGCCGCCGTTTTGTTCCTCAAACGAAAAAAAGAAGCAGCGGCAGCAGAAACGGCAGCATCCGCGGAAACAGCGGAGGCTGCAGAAGCAACGTCCGCCGCAGCGAAAGAGGAGCAGGAGCCCGATGCATAATTATCCCTTATTGCTGGGATCCCTGCCCAAAACCGCCCCGTGGGGCGGCGACAATCTGGAAAAGCTTTACGGAAAATCATCGTCTTTTGAAAAATGCGGTGAGAGCTGGGAGCTCTCTGTCCGCCCTGATCAACAGAGTGTGATTCAAAACGGCCCCGCCGCGGGAAAAACCCTGCGGGACTATCTGGGAGACGCGCACCGGCCGTTTCCGCTGCTGATCAAGCTGATCGACGCCTGCGACAAGCTCTCGATCCAGGTGCATCCCAATGACGAGGAGGCAGCCCGGTTCGGAGATCTGGGAAAAACCGAAATGTGGTATATCCTCCACGCCGACCCCGGGGCATGTTTGATCTATGGGCTGAAGCCCGGCATTACGGCCGCGCAGTTCCGCGCCGCTTTGGAAGCGGGAAGCGCGGAATTGGCGCTTCATTATCAGCCGGTGCGGGAAGGGGAGTGCTATTTTATCCCCGCCGGAATGGTGCACGGCATCGGAGCCGGCATTGTGGTGGCTGAAATTCAGCAAAACAGCGATCTTACTTATCGGGTTTATGACTATGACCGGGCAGATCAAAACGGCCGGAAGCGCCCCCTGCATGTGGAGCAGGCAATAAAGGTTTTAAGGCCCTTCACCCCCGAAGAAGTGGAGGCCCTGCGCTTTGCCAAAGGGCGCGCCGGCTTGGTGCAATGTGATTATTTCAGCGTCTTTCTGCAGCATGCGCCTTACTCGGATACCGCCACCCATTTTCAGGCGCTGCTGATCCTTTCGGGGAGCGGCGCGATCACCGCAGGCGGCGTCACCGTTTTGCTGAAAGCGGGCGACTGCTGCTATCTGCCCGACCAGCTGGGGCCCTATCAAGTCACAGGAGCTCTTCAATTCCTGATTACAAAGGAGACCTTTTAAATGATCAAGCTTTGCACCCAGACCGACGTTCTGAATCAGCATTACACCAAGGAGCAGTCTTTAAAAATGTTGGCGGAAGCCGGCTTTGATGCGGCGGATCTTTCCCTTTTCAATATGACCGCGTCGACCCGCTGGATGGGAGACCGCTACCAGGAGGAGGCCCGGCTTTTGGGCGATGAAGCGGCACGCCTTGGGATCCCGATTCTGCAGGCCCACGCGCCCTTTTCCTTCCCTTTTAATTCCTGCGATTATGAAAAAGAAATCCTTCCGGTCATCGACCGGGGCGTGGAAATTGCAGCCATTGCCGGAGCCAAACGGATTGTGGTGCACCCGATCCACCACGAAGCCTATTTCGGCAACGAAGAAAAAGCCTTTGAAACCAATATGGCCTATTACCGGCGTTTTGCGCCGGTCTGCGCTAAATATGGCGTCAAGGTCTGCGTGGAAAACATGTGGAGAACCAACCGGCTGCGCCGGTGCATTGATCACGACGTCTGCTCAAGGCCGGAAGAATTCTGCCGGTATGTGGACACCCTCAACGCGCAGTGTGGCCCCTATTTCGCCGCCTGTCTGGATCTGGGGCATGTGGCGCTGGTGGGGGAGGAGCTGCCGCGGATGATCCGGGCCCTGGGCTCTCGTATCGAGGCGCTGCATATCCACGACAACAATTATCATGAAGATTCCCACACCCTGCCGGGCCACGGCAAGCTGGATCTGTCCGCCGCTTTTCAGGCACTGGGCGAGGCGGGTTACAACGGGTTATTCACCTTGGAGGCCGATAACTTTATCGTGCATCAGGCGCCGGCCCTCCTCCCGGCGGCGCTTCGCTATATGCGGGAGGTCAGCGCCTACTACCGCGACCTGCTGGAGCAGGCGAAAAGCTGAGCTGTCTCCTGAAAAACCACGCTTCTCCGCGACTTTTATTTTGGAAAATTCTTCTTTATAATTGACCCCCTCTCTTTCCGTTTTCATCCTTGTACTATAAAAAATTAACTAAAAACTTTTCTCTATTCTGAAAACCGCGTGCATTTACCACACGAAGATCCGCACCTATGAGGAGGCGTGCCTCCTTATAGGTGCTATACAAACTTCTATAATAATGAGCGCATTCAAATTAAAAAAACTGACATCACATGAAATGAGATGTCAGCTTGTCACTTAAAACTTAATCGTTCCCGCGGTCCCGCCATAGGCCCTTCTTTGTACGATCTGCACAATCTGGGGTAGTTCATTGTGCGGGATCTTCTTTTTTTTTTGATAAAAATAAGATTGTTTGTCTATCCGCCACCCCGCATATAAACGACCACAAGCGCCGCTTTCTGCTCATCCGTATACCCGCGATTTACGATTGAACCTGCTTTTCTTCCCAAACTGCATCAAACGCACAAAACGCTCCTTTTTGAAGCGGATGGTCCATAACGCAAGCTTTCAATCGAGATCATTCAGACGCTGTAGGGATTCGGCTTCATTAATAATGCGATCAGATCCACAATCACCCCAATGCCCAACAGTCCACCTGTAAACAAATAGAGGATCCCCATGCCCATTTTTCCTTCATAAAACTTATGGGCGCCACAGATTCCAAAAAATAAACAAAGGAAAAAAGCCACCCATTTATTCAGCAGTCTCCCGGTATGTGTCACATTGGTGTTCACATTGGTGTTCACATTGGAATTGGCGTTGTTAATCACAATCTGCGGCTGAGCCACCCCGCCGAGTGCCTCCACTTGCCGCCCGCAAGTGGTGCAAATGACGGCGTCTTTCACGATCTTTGCGCCGCAGTGCTTGCAGAATTTCATGCCATCGGTCTGTGTTTGTTCCATCGCTTGAGTTTGATTTGTATCTTCCATGGAAAAATTCTCATTTTTTTTGATAAAATCATACTATATTTTTGAGAAGATGTCAATAATGATGCTCTCTTTTTCAAAGATTTTCCCAGTCAAACCCATTTGCGGTCGGCTGCAGGCGGCGGGTGAAGCCGCAGCGGCGCAGCAGCGCCGCCGCTTGCGCAAACCGGAAGCCCAGCTTCTCTTTTTTGTGGCAGTCGCTGGTCAGCAGCACTTTGCCGCCCCGCTCACAGATCGAGCGCAGCAGCGGCTCCGCCGGATAGGGCGCGGTGCGCAGCCCGCGGGCCATGGCCCCGGTGTTGACTTCGAAGAGAAGGCCCTGCTCGCAGAGGACGGCCAGCGCGTCTTCCGCCGCCGCCCGGTAGCGGGGGTGCGCTTCTTCAAAAAGCGGCGCTTGCTCTTGAAACTTGGTGATCAGATCAAAATGCCCCGCCACCGTGGCACCGGTGGTTTCGGGCAATGCGCGCACCCGCGCAAAATAGCGTTCGGCCAGCAGATAGGGATCCCCGCCGAACAGACGGTCTATCCCTTCTTTTAAGCGGTCCGCCGATTCATCCAGCGGCAGATAGCCCTCTCCCACCTTGAGATAATGCACCGAGCCGATCACATAGTCGTAGCCCTTTGTGGACGCTTGCGACAGGTCATCCTGCTCAATGCCGCAAAGAAGGTCCATTTTTCCCCGGTATTCCTCTTTGAGCCGGGCCGCTTCCGCCCGGTAGGCGGCGGTGTCCGCCGGACTCATGCACCAGTCACAGGGGAACGAAAGCGCGCTGTGCCCGGAAAAGCCCAGCAGGTTAAACCCCCGCCGGGCCGCCTCTTTGGCCATATCGGCCATCGTATCGCTGCCGTCGCAAAAGGTGGAGTGGACATGGAGATCCGCCCAGTTCATGTCATTTTCTCCTGCTTGACCTTATGGTCGATTACATGCCGACCGGCCAGCTCCCGCCGGATATCGCCCACCGAGATGCCCATTTCCACCATCAGCACCATCACGTGATAAGCCAGATCCGCGATTTCATACACCGTTTCCTTTGCATCTCCGGCTTTTCCGGCAATAATCACCTCGGTGCACTCCTCTCCCACTTTTTTCAGCATTTTGTCGATGCCTTTCTGAAACAGATAGGTGGTATAGGAACCTTCCGGCAAATCTTTTTTGCGGCACTCCAGCAGCTGATAAAGATCCTCCATAGAGAACCCGGCCTCTTCGCCCATCACCGGCTGCGTGAAGCAGGAATCGGTGCCCAGATGGCAGGCAGGCCCGTCTTTTTTTACCAAAACCGTCAGCGCGTCTTTATCGCAGTCGGCGGTGATGGAAAGGATATGCTGAAAATGCCCGCTCTCCTCCCCTTTCAGCCAAAGCTTCTGCCGGGAGCGGCTCCAGAAGCAGGTCAGCCCCTTTTCCATGGAAATTTGCAGGCTTTCCCGGTTCATATAGGCCAGCGTCAGCACTTTGCCGCTTTCGGCGTCCACCACAATCGCGGGGATCAGCCCGTTTTGATCAAATTTTAGCTCCTCCAGTCGGATCATTGTGATACCCTCACTTCAATGTTATTGGCGCGCAGCGCCTGTTTCAACGCGGGAATCGACACCTCGCCGAAATGGAAAATGGAGGCGGCCAGACCCGCGTCCACCTTGGGCAGCGTTTGGAACAGGGTAACAAAATCCTCCACACAGCCCGCGCCGCCCGAAGCGATCACCGGCACCCGCACCGCGTCGCTCACAGCCTTCAGCATCGGCAGATCAAAACCGCCCTTCACGCCGTCGGTATCGATGGAATTGAGCACCACTTCTCCTGCGCCCGCCTCCACGCAGGAGCGGATCCAGGAAACGGCCTCCATCCCGGTGTTTTCCCGGCCGCCCTTGGCGAAGACCCAGAACGCCCCGTCGACCCGCTTCACGTCGGCGCTGATCACCACGCACTGGTTTCCGTATTTCTCGGCGGCCTCCCGAATCAGCGCAGGGTTGCGGATCGCGCCGGAATTCACACTGACCTTATCTGCTCCGCATTTGAGCACCCGGTCGAAATCTTCGATCGTGTTGATGCCGCCGCCAACGGTCAGCGGAATAAAAATCGAACGGGCCACCTCTTTTAAAATATTCGTAAACAAGGACCGCTCTTCCGCGGAGGCGGTGATATCATAGAACACCAGCTCGTCAGCGCCGTGATCGCTGTAATACTTTCCCAGCACCACCGGCGATGAAACATCGGCCAGCCCCTCAAAATTCACGCCCTTGACCACCCGGCCGCTTCGCACGTCCAGGCAGGGGATAATCCGTTTTGTGATCATTTTTCCGCCTCCTCCAGCGCTTCTTTCAGATCAACCGCGCCCACATAATAGGCTTTGCCGATAATCGTACCGTAAAGCCCCATCGCTTTGAGCACCTGAATATCTTCCAGCGAAGAAACCCCGCCCGAAGCGATCAGGCGCAAAGAAAACCGCTGCGAGAGCGCCTGATAAAGTGCCCGATTGGCGCCCTGCATGGCCCCGTCTTTGGAAATATCCGTGCAGATCACCGTCTGCACGCCCAGCGCTTCCAGCTTTTCAAAAAAGGCTTCCGCCCGCAGCGCGGATCGCTCGGTCCAGCCTTTGATGGCCACATAGCCGTCTTTCAGGTCCACCCCTACTGCAATGTGGTCTCCGTAACGAAAAAGGGCTTCTTTTAAAAAGGCTTCGTCGGTCACCGCCGCGGTTCCTAAGATCACCCGCCCGACGCCAATGGAAAGATAGGTTTTCACCGTTTCCATGCTGCGGATGCCGCCGCCTACTTCCGATAGAAGATTGGTTGTGTTCAAAATGGTCCGGATGGATGCAAGATTCGGCGTTCCGCCGGTTTTGGCGCCCTCCAGATCCACCAGATGCAAATTGCGGGCGCCTTCTTTCACAAACTGGGCCGCCACCTGCTCCGGCCGGTCACTATAGACGGTCATCTGCCGGTAATCGCCCTTTAAAAGACGCACCGCTTTCCCCTCAAACAAATCAATCGCAGGATAAAGCTCCATCTGCTTACCCCCCCTTCCGGGCAGCAAAGGCCTTCAAAATTTCCAGCCCGACCGGCCCGCTTTTTTCGGGATGAAACTGGCAGCCGAAAACGTTGCCCTTTGCCACTGCCGCGGTGAGCGGAATGCCATATTCCGTCAATGCCGCCAGGCTGTCTTCGCAGCCGGTGGCATAAAAGGAGTGCACAAAATAAACATAATCCCCCCGGGGGTTCCTGTGTGCAAACAGCGGGCAGTCTGGCTGGGTTAAGGTCAGCGCGTTCCAGCCGATATGGGGAACCTTCAGCCCCGCGGGAAGGAAGCCCTCCATCGACACCACCCGGCCGTGCAGCAGCCCTAAACCCTGATGCAATCCGTATTCTTCGCTTTCTTCAAACAGCAGCTGCATGCCAAGACAAATGCCGAGCAGCGGTTTCCCCGCCGCCGCCTGCTCGCGCACAAAGCCATCCAGCCCGTGCGCCCGAAGCTTTTCCGCGGCGTCGCCAAAGGCCCCCACACCGGGCAGCACCAGCTGATCCGCCTCCCGCAGCAGCCCCGGATTGCCGGAAACCACCGCGTCTTCACCAATGGCGGCGAAGGAAGACCGCAGAGAAAACAGATTCCCGACCCCATAATCAATAATGCCGATCATGCCAGCACCCCCTTCGTGGAGGGGATCTCATCTCCCAGCGCCGGATCGATGGAGACTGCCTCTTTGAGCGCCCGCCCCGCCGCCTTAAACGCTGCCTCGGCAATGTGATGGGAATTGGTCCCCGCCAGCTTGCGCAGGTGCAGCGTCAGCTCTGCCTGCCGGGCAAAGGCCGTAAAAAACTCTTCGATCAGTTCCGTATCAAAACCGCCGATCTTCTGGGTGGGCAACGGCAGCTCAAAGGAAAGCCCGCCCCGCCCGGAGCAATCCAGCGCGGCGATCACCAGAGCACCGTCCACCGCCCGCTGACACTTCACGTCGCTCTTCAGATCCCGCTCATCGCCCAGCGCC
>CAYRYQ010000009.1:0-35829 GCA_964428505.1 uncultured Eubacteriales bacterium | reverse complement strand
TTGGCGGGATCCTCCAGATCCAGCCCCTCATGGGAAAGGTGCCAGAGGTTTTTATCTTTGGAATAGTTGGTTTCCCGGTTGATCTTCAGCGGCACCTGATGCGCTTCCGCATATTCAATCTCCTCCTCGCGGGATTTGATGGTCCATTCCCGCCAGGGCGCAATAATCGCCATTTCCGGCGCAAAGGCCTTGATCGCCAGCTCAAAACGCACCTGATCGTTGCCCTTGCCGGTGCAGCCGTGGCAGATGGCGTCTGCCCCTTCTTTCAGCGCGATCTCGGCCAGCCGCTTGGCGATCACCGGGCGAGCCAAAGAAGTACCCAGCAGGTAATGCTCGTAAAGCGCGCCCGCCTTCACCGCGGGGAACACAAAGTCTTCCACAAACTCTTCGGTCAGATCCTCAATGTACAACTTGGAAGCGCCGGTCTTCAGCGCCTTTTCCTCCAACCCTTCCAGCTCGTCGGCCTGCCCCACATTGCCGCTCACCGCGATCACTTCGCAGTTATTATAGTTTTCCTTCAACCAGGGAATAATAATGGAAGTGTCCAGCCCGCCGGAATAAGCCAAAACAACCTTTTTGATCTGCTCTTTATTCATTTTATGCTCCTCCAATTGAATAAAATTCATTTATTACGAATAAATCTTAACACATCCCCCTATATAATGCAAGCCTTTTCTAAAACCTTTTTCTTTTTTTCTAATTGCGCAAGGATTCTTCCATATTTTTCTTTGATTTTGGCACTTTTGGCAAGAAAAGGGCGACAGCGGCGCCTAAAAATGCATAAAATTAGAATATTATTCATTTTTTGGGTTTCCAAAGTTTTTTGTAAAACAGTTTATTTTTTTTCGTTTTCTGGTATAATAATTGAAAACAGCTATGCTGCTGATTTTGATCACCAGGGCGATCCGTGCCGCTTTACGGGGCTTCCACCTTTATGGAGGAAATAATATGACGAAAATTGAAATTATTTCTAATTCCTATTGACAAGATAGGAAATAAGTGCTATGATACAGACGACAAAAAGGAAAAAGGAGGAATCATCCATGCAGATTTATGCCGATAATGCCGCCACCACGCGGGTAAGCGCCGCGGCAAAGGAAGCCATGCTTCCCTATCTGGATGAAATATACGGGAACCCGTCCAGCCTTTACATGGCGGGGCAACGAGCAAAAGAGGCGCTGGAGCAGGCGCGGGAGACCATCGCTTCCCTGCTGGGCGCGGAGCCGCGGGAAATTTACTTCACCTCCGGCGGCAGCGAGGCCGATAACCAGGCGATCCGGTCCGCCGCCTACTGGGGCGCAAAAAAAGGAAAGAAACATATTATTTCCACCGCCTTTGAGCACCACGCGGTGCTTCACACCTTAAAGCGGCTGGAGGAAGAAGGCTTCAGCGTCACGCTGCTGGATGTCCACAAGGAAGGGCTGGTCACCGCCGAGCAGGTATTGGCGGCAATCCGGCCGGACACAGCGCTGGTCACCATCATGTTTGCCAACAACGAAATCGGCACCGTGCAGCCCATCAGCGCCATCGGCGCGGTTTGCCGGGAGGCAGGCGTTCCCTTTCATACCGACGCGGTGCAGGCGGTGGGGCATATCGCCGTAAATGTGAAGGAACACAATATCGACATGCTTTCTCTTTCGGCCCATAAGTTTCACGGACCGAAGGGCGTGGGCGCGCTGTATGTGCGCAAAACGCTGCCGCTGCGCTCCCTGATCGAGGGCGGCGCGCAGGAGCGGGGCAAGCGCGCAGGAACCGAAAATCTGCCGGGCATCGCCGGCATGGCGGCCGCCCTGTATGAAGCCACGGCGCATCTGGACGAAAGCGGAAAGCGGATCGCGGCCATGCGGGACCGGCTGATTGAAGGGCTCTCCAAAGTTCCTCACAGCTGCTTAAACGGCGACCGGGTCCACCGGCTGCCGGGCACAGTGAATTTCTGCTTTGAAGGAATCGAGGGGGAATCGCTGCTGTTGCTGCTGGACGACCGCGGCATCGCCGCCTCCTCCGGCTCGGCCTGCACCAGCGGTTCGCTGGATCCCAGCCATGTGCTCTTAAGCCTGGGGCTGCCCCATGAAGTGGCGCATGGTTCTTTAAGGCTCTCCATCGGCAACTACAATACCATGGAGGAAATGGATTATATTGTGAAAAACGTGCCGGAGATCGTGCAGTATCTCCGAAACATCTCCCCCGTTTGGGAGGAACTGGAGAAAGGAGAAAAGAATCATGTTATATAGCGAAAAGGTTATGGATCACTTCCGCAATCCGCGGAACCTGGGCAAAATTGAAGACGCCGATGGGGTCGGCGAGGTGGGCAACGCCAAATGTGGCGATATCATGAAGATGTATATCAAGGTAAAGGACGGAATCATCACCGACGTGAAGTTCAACACCTTCGGCTGCGGCTCCGCCATCGCCACCAGCTCCATGGCCACCGAAATGATCAAAGGGAAAAAGGTGGAAGACGCGCTGGAGCTGACCAACAAAGCCGTGGTGGAAGCACTGGACGGGCTGCCCACCCATAAAATCCACTGCTCCGTTTTGGCGGAAGAGGCGGTCAAGGCCGCAATCAAGGATTATTACGACCGCAACCAGATCCCCTATGACACGGAAAAGCTTTGTACCGACAGCTGCTGCCACTGTCACAAATAAAAAAGCGGGAGACCGGCCACCTATCCAAGGCGCCGGATCTCCCGCCCGCTTTTCTAAAAAGGTTGCAAAATAGCTTGACAATTCAACCATGGTATTATATAATTACTAACGCAAAATCAAATCTTATTTTCGTCCATTCGGAGAAATACTCAAGTGGCCGAAGAGGCGCCCCTGCTAAGGGCGTAGGGTGGGCAACCGCCGCGAGGGTTCAAATCCCTCTTTCTCCGCCATTTAGTAATGACCAATTTTACACGGTTCGTCATTACTAATTCCAATGAAGATGCTGTATAAGGATTTTTCCTTATGCAGCATCTTTTTCTTTGCTTAAAAGCTTCTGCAAATTACTAACGAATTTATAATTGATAACCACATCCTGTACGTTCTTACCGTTTACCTTTTAAAATTCGGATACGGTAGTGGTATCAATAAAAAGTTCAAATTTTCTTGGCAAATCCAAAAAACGCTGACAGGTTATAAAATGACTGAAAAAGAGGATATCAAGCCCTTCCGCTTCGATTTTTCTATAAAGCTCATTCACGCGATCTGTAAAAGGCGTAATTGGTTCTTTTTTAATTAGTTCCTTCATCATTTTGTCGCGTATCATAAAGTTGGTTGCACTTCTGTCCTCATCGATCAAACACAATTTTGTACCACCATCTACTGCTTCCATAATATTTACTGCTTGTGAAGTAGATCCAGAAGCACGATCTGTAGAAAAGTTTTTGGTGTCTTTGCCCGGAATCCACTTGATAAAGGGAGAAATATTGATATTCTTGACACTTCGCCCACCCTCCGCGGATATTGTTATGGCGCTATTATCGGTAATACAAAGTTCTCGGCCATCCTTTAATACAGGATCGTAGATTCCGGAAGATATTGCATCAAGAAGAGTTGATTTTCCAGAATAACCGCCACCGGTGATGACTGTGACACCACGTTTAATACCCATCCCAAATACACCACATACCTCCACCGTATCCTCGGGGACAGATTGAAAGGGAATAGCATCCATCATGGGCAATTCGGTATTTTTTGATCTTGGCAAAATGCTTCCATTTGCAATAAAAGCACAGTACTCGCTGTCTTTCAGCCACTGACGGATATTGGCTTGTTTTTTGGCTAGTACCAAAGCCTGATTCAACTTCTGGCAATCAAATTGTGCAACAAATAAATCAATCGCATTGGGAAGATCACGACAGAGCATCTTCTGACATGGGATCAAAGTGGAGTGTGTGCAAACCGATAACGGTTTTGAATTCACCAACCACTTTTCAGCCAGTAAAAAGGACTCTTGCTCCCTGTTTGAAGCAACCGCGATGAACCTGAAAATCCGCCACAAGCTGATTCGACCTTACACGTCGCGTCACAATGGGAAGGTCGAGCGCAGCCACCGTGAGGATTAAAGGCGCTTTTACAACACCCATCGTTTTTACTCCCTTGCAGACTTTGGTGGGCAGCGAGCTGCCCACCAAAACCGCAGCAACCACATTCCCATGCGTCCCCTCCGCTGGAACTCTCCCTTGGAGTTCCTTTATGCCTATACTGTACAAAATTGTTTAACAAACGTACAAACCGTGAAATTTAATCAAAAAGCCGGGAATTTGATGTGTGCAGTCAGTAATTTCGGCGGTTTTGCAGGGAGTGCGCCCGGCTTTTCACCGAGGCTGAAAAATAAAGGCTGCTACTGAAAAAAACATATTGACAACCGTCTATACGTATGATAACATATAGACAAATATCTATGTGAGGTGTTGCACATGCAGGAAATGGACATTGCGCTGATTTGCAAAGCGCTGGGAGACGCCAACCGATTGCGGATTCTGAGGCTGTTATCCGATGGCGAAAAGTGTGGCTGTAAGCTGCTGGAGGCTTTTGATATTACGCAGCCGACGCTTTCCCATCATATGAAAATTCTTTGCGACTGCGGGCTGGTCAACGGACGCAGGGAGGGAAAGTGGACCCATTACGCCCTAAACGGCGAAACATGGGCGGCTTTCAAAGCATTTATCGCCGCGTTAAACGCGCGCAAGGAGGGCGATTCGGCATGCAGATAGGATCCGACTTTATTCAAAATCAAATTCTCGGGATGAAATGGCTGAATGCGTTGATCGGCGCGGGGCTGTCTGCCCTGGGGGTGGATACCACCGGCCGGGCCGGCGGCAGCATCCAGTTTTTTCTCTATGATGTGATTAAAATTACCCTCCTGCTGTGCGTTCTGATTTTTCTGATCAGCTACATTCAAAGCTATTTCCCCCCGGAGCGAAGCAAAATGCTTTTGGGGCGATTCCACGGACTGGGGGCGAATCTCATCGCCGCGCTGCTCGGCACGGTTACGCCCTTTTGCTCCTGTTCCTCCATCCCGCTGTTCATCGGATTTTCCAGCGCCGGGCTGCCCCTTGGCGTAACGTTTTCCTTTCTGATTTCCTCCCCGATGGTCGATCTCGGCAGCTTGCTGCTTTTGGCCGGTATCTTCGGCTGGAAGATTGCGTTTGCCTATGTTGTTTTGGGTCTGATGATGGCGGTGGCCGGAGGCACCCTGATCGAAAAAATGAAGATGGAGCGGTATGTGGAGGATTTTATCAAAAACGCGGGCTCTTTGGAAATCGAATCGCCCACACCCACGCAAAAAGAGCGCCTTTCCTATGCAAAAGAGCAGATGCTCTCCACCTTCAAAAAGGTTTTTCCTTATATTTTAATCGGTGTCGGCATCGGCGCCGTCATTCATAACTGGATTCCCGAAAGCTGGATTGAGGCGGTGCTTGGGAACCACAATCCGTTTGGCGTCATTCTGGCCACGCTCATCGGCGTGCCGATGTATGCCGATATTTTCGGAACGATCCCGGTTGCGGAAGCGCTGCTGTTCAAGGGCGCGCAGCTCGGCACGGTGTTATCTTTTATGATGGCGGTGACCACGCTTTCGCTTCCCTCCATCATCCTGCTGAAAAAAGCGGTAAAGCCCCGGCTTCTTGCGCTTTTTATCGGGATCTGCACGGTCGGAATCATCCTTGTCGGCTATCTGTTCAATGCTTTTCAATATTTATTTATTTAGGAGGAAACAAAAATGGGTTTATTTAAAAAGAAGGCCGGCGAAGCAGGCGTGAATACCGAAAGCGCCAAAGCACCGATGGGAAACGGGCAAAGCGATGCCCGGATCAAGATTCTGGGCTCCGGCTGTGCGAAATGCCGCCAGCTTGAATGCAACACCCTCGAAGCGTTGGCACTTCTTGGAATGGAGCAGGCAGTCGACCATGTCACAGACTTTACGCAAATTGCCGCATACGGCGTGATGAGCACCCCCGCACTGGTGATCGACGGCAAAGTGGCCGCTTTCGGAAAAGTGCTGAAAACAGACGAAATCGCAGCAATTTTGAAAAACAGCGAAAGCTCCCTTATCTAATAAAAACAGGAACGCGCCCCCTATTGCGCATGACCTGAGACGCGGCATAAGATGTTCTCTTATGCCGCGTCTCAGCTTGTTGAAAAACCGCTTTTTAATGCATTGAAGCCGGCAAATGTGCCCCTGGGTATTGAAATCTGAAAGCGCTGGTGCTACAATCTTTTTAGATTCGGGCGTATAAGGGGCGCAATCAGCCCCCCTGGCGCACCGCATTCCGCATAAAAAGCACTGAAAAGAAGGCGCAGAGGCCCATTGCCGGATGGTTTTCGGTGGGAAATATGATCCGTATCGCAAAAGGCTATAGGAAAGGCTATAGGAAATAATAATGAAAAAGAAAATTGTATTATCCAACATTGTTCTGCTGGGGCTGGTCAGCCTGTTTATCGATATGAGCACCGAAATGGTCTATCCGCTGGTTCCCCTTTTTCTGACCGCCACCCTCGGGGCTTCCCCCGCCATTGTGGGGATCATCGAGGGCATCGCTGAAAGCGTTGCTTCGCTTTTAAAGGTGTTCAGCGGATATATCGGAGATGTGTATCACAATAAAAAACGTCTTACTTTTATCGGGTATTCATCGTCTGTGCTCTATAAGGCGGTGCTGCTTCTGGCGGCATCGTGGCCGGGCGTTTTGCTGGCCAGAATGATTGACCGCACCGGGAAGGGAATCCGCACCGCACCGCGCGACGCGCTGGTGGCGCAATCCAGCGACAGCAAAAAGCTCGGCGGTTCCTTCGGCCTTCATAAAATGCTGGATATGGCCGGCTCGTCGATCGGGGCGCTGCTTGCCTATCTCTTTATCGCAACAAACTTCGGCTATCGTAACGCCTTCGTGTATTCGGTCATTCCGGCCATTGCCGGGATTCTGATTATCCCCGCCGTCAGGGAGAAAAAATGCGGCCAAGTTGCCTGTGAGCGGCTCACGCTGAGGGGCCTGCGGCTGGACGGAAGGCTGAAGGCTTATCTCACCGTCCTCTTCTTTTTCTGCCTCGGAAATTCCTCCAACGCCTTTTTGCTGCTGAAGGCGCAGCGCCAGGGCTTCTCTGCTGCGCAGGTTCTTTTGCTTTATCTGATTTTCAATGTGGCCGCCTCGGTTCTGGCCATTCCGGCAGGGAAGCTGTCTGACCGGTTCGACAGGAGCAAGGTTCTGGTTCCGGGATATCTGATTTACGGCCTTGTCTATCTCGGCTTTGCGCTTTTTTCCGCAAAGCCTGCCATCCTGCTCCTATTTGTTGCATACGGCGCTTACAACGCCTTTATCAGCGGCGCGGAGCGGGCATTCATCGCAGAAAATGCGCCGACAGGCCTTAAGGGTACGGTGCTGGGGCTCTATGGAATGCTGCAGGGCGTCGGTCTGCTTTTTTCCTCGGTGATCGCCGGCCTGCTGTGGAACGGCATTAATTCCGACGCGCCCTTTTTCTTTGGGGGAATCGTGGGAATCCTTTCGGCCTTTGCCGTTTCAATTATTTTTAGAAAAAAATTTTTTGATGCCCTTTGGCAAAATGACGGACAAGACCACGCTTCGTTCCGGCTCCGTTATGGCGCTTTTCTCATTAACGCGCCGCATTCGTTTCTAATTCCTTGCCTGGCTGAGCGCGTCGGCAACCGCCTCCATGATGCCGTTGCTGCTGAAGGTGGCGCCGGACACCGCATGCACATTGGCCGACTGCCCGCTGAGAATTTCAGCGACAACGGTTGAAAAACTCTGCTGAAAAAAGGTTGGCGTGTCCCCGTTGGATATCAGCGTGATATCCGTGATCCGATCGTTCTGAATCGTCACCGACAGGGTGGTTGTGGCTCTGCGATAGCCGATTCCCGTTCCGCGATAGGTCCCGTTCTTATAGATGGAAGACGACGTTTCGGAGGTGCCGCTCGTTTCGCCGGAAGACGCGGCGGAACCGGATGTGCCGGTCGTTTCGTCTGCGGTTTCAGATGAAACGACCGGGGACTGCTGCGCGGGCGCCGCTTCTTCCGCCGCGGCAGCGGTGCTGCCGGTGACCCCGCTGATCAAGATATCGGAAGCAAAAGACCCGGCATAATAGACCCCGGTCATCACCGCCACCACCATGGTGCCTGCCAGAGCAGGCCGCACATCCCCGCCGGAAACGGTGACCGCCACATTCCCGCGGGGGCAAGCTTCCCGACACGCAAAACAGTCGATACACGCCCCCGATCTCCATTGATCCTTTTGATAAAGCGGAATGCCCATCGGGCATGCGCCGGTGCAGATGCGGCATTTCCCGCAATTGGCGGAGGGCTTTTTAATGCCGGTCAGCCGAAGCTTGGAAACGATGGCGAAAATTGCCCCCAACGGACACAGATACCGGCAAAAAAAGCGGTCCACAAACAGCGAGGCAATGATTATGGCGATCAGCAGGAGCAGGGCGGGCATTAAATTCTGCGCCACATATCCGATATCGGGCATACTGCCCGGCGTCAGCAACAGCGCAAACGCATCCCATGGATTCGCGCTTTTAAACGCGTCCACGCCAAAGCTCCAGATCAAAACGATCAAAAACAAAAGCAAAAGATACTTTGTGCCCTTCAGCACACAGTCTGCCTTTTCCGGCATACGAAACCTCCTTTTTTTGAACAGCCGGTGGGAAATGGCCGAAAGAAAATCGCCCATGGAGCCAAAAGCACACATCCAGCCGCAGAAAAAACGCCCCAAAAGAAGGGTGACCGGAATGATCGCAACGATTCCCACAAGCTGCGGAAGCAGCCCCGAAACGCTGAAGGTGTGTTGGATCAGGCTCCGATAAACCTGTTTGACGCTGGCGAAGACGCCGACATAAAGCCCTGGCAGAAGCAGAAAGAAAAGCAGCTGCGACAGGGCTCTTAAGATCCGTATGAGACGGATCTTTTTTGTTTTTTTGTTCATTTTTTAATCCCCTAAATCCTTTTTCCGTTTAAATTGCGAAACCATGCCCCGACTCAGAAAAATCTGATAGTCGTCCGTGGCAAATACAGCCTCCGCGCGGCATCGGTTCAGCAGCGCCATCCCCTCCCGCAGCCCCAACACAAACGCCGCGGTAGACAGCGCGTCGGCCTCCATGGAATTCTCGCCGATCACGGTTACGCTCAGCAAGCCGCTCAACGCGGGCCGGCCGGTCCGCGGATCCATCAGATGGTGATAACAAATACCGTCTTTCAGAAAAAAGTGCTCATTGCGCCCGGAGGTCACCATTGTTTTGTTGACGACTGCTACGGTGCCGAGGACCTCGCCGCGAACAGAAGCCGGATTCTGAATGCCAATCTGCCAGGGCCGACCGTCAGAACCCGCGCCCACCGCCACAATATTGCCGCCCAGATTGATCAGGGCGCTCGTTACCCCTTCCCGCGTCAGCAATGATCGAATTTCATCCGCGGCATAGCCTTTGGCAATGCCCCCCAGATCCACGCCCTGGCCCGGAATGGACAAAAAGGCGGTCTGCGCCGCCGCGTCCAATATAAGGGCGCTGTCGTTTATAAGCGCCTTTGCAGCCCCGATTTTTTCCGGCTCCGGAAGGGCGCTTCCCGGCTTTCCAATCTTCCAAAGCGCGGTCAAGGGCCGAACCGTAACCGCGAAGGCGCCGCCGGAAAGCGCGCTGCATTCTTTGGCGGCCGCCAAAATACGGAAGGTCTCCCGGCTCACGGGGACCGGCTGTTTGCCCGCGCTGCGGTTAAGCGCCCAGATCTCGCTGTCCGGGCGGAACACCGATAGTTTGCACTCCAGATCCTGCATGCGCTGCTTTACACGGTCCAGCAGCTCTGTTCTGTCGGTGCCGTAAATGCAGAGTCCGTTCACAGTGCCAAAGCCTTCCCATGTGCTTCGGATGCATTCTGCGGTTTTTACTGCCATGTGGTTTTTCCCCCCCTCTTTGACGCCCGGGTGGGTCTCCCGGCCGACCCGAAATCAAAGCGACTCTTTATTTGTTTTATCATAACAAAGTACTGTGAAAATCGTGATAAGGAACCGTGAACTTTTGCTGAACATCCTCGGTCTTGCCAAACAATCGGCAGGCTCCATCGAAAATGCGCTTCTCAGACAACCTGCGATCCCCCGCGGAAAGAGATCTCTTTCAAATCAATATAAAGCCGGCACAAAAACGTTCGTTCAAACGTTTTCATGCCGGCCCCGTTCTTTTGGCCGTCAGCCCTTCACCGCGCCGCTGATCACGCCTTTGATGATATACTTCTGGCAGGCGGCGTAAAAGATGATAATCGGAATAATCGCCAAGGTCAGCAGCGCCATGAAAGCGCCGTAGTCCACCGTACCGTAGCTGTCGGTCATGGCAGACTGGATCGCCATGGGGATTGTGTAATACCCCTTGGTTTTATCGAGCACCAATGTGGGAAGCAGATAATCGTTCCAGATCCACATGGTTTCCAAAATCGCCACTGAAATATAGGTGGGCTTCATAATGGGCAGCACCACCCCGAAAAAGGTCTGCGCGGGGTTGCAGCCGTCGATCATGGCCGCCTCTTCAATCTCCAGTGGAATGCTTTTCACAAAACCGGTAAACATAAACACTGAAAGCCCCGCGCCAAAGCCCAGATAAACCAGCGGAATCGACCAGGGCGCCGTGAGCTTCAGCTTATCCGCAATATATGGCAGGGTGAACATCACCATCTGAAAGGGCACCGCCATGGAAAAAACAAACAGGTAATACGCCATCCTGGTAAACGGATTCTGCACCCGCGCAATAAACCAGGCGCACATCGAGCAACAAACCAGAATCAGCGCCACCGAAAGCACCGTGACCGTGAAGCTGAAGCCGATCGAGCGCACAAAGGGAATGGAGGTAATTCCGCGCGCATAGTTGGCCAGCCCCGCAAAGCTCCCTTTTGTGGGCGCCATAAACACATGATTGGTGATCGCGTCCTTGTTTTTCAGTGAATTAAACAGCAATACGACCAGCGGAATCAGATACACGGTGCTGACCACCGCGAGCAGCGCCATCAGCAGCCGGCTGCCAGCCGTTTGATTTTCTTCCCGCCGCGTCATTGCTGCACCTCCCTTCGGTGGGTCAGCCAAAGCTGAACCAGCGCGATCGCCGCCACAATGATAAAGAACAGCACCGCCATGGCCTGCGCCGTTCCGTGGGATTTGGGCGAGGTGCCATAGGCATTTTTAATGCACAGGGCCAGCATCTCGGTGGTACGCCCCGGCTTGCCGTTGGTCAGAGAAAGATTCTGATCAAAGAGCTTGAAGGAGTTGGTCAGCGTTAAGAAGGTGCAGATGGTGATCGAGGGCATGACCAGCGGCAGCGTGACCTTCCCAAGGATCTGCCAGCGCCCGGCGCCGTCCATTTTTGCCGCCTCCACCAGATCCTCCGGCACCGATTGCAGCCCGGAAATATAAATGATCATCATATAGCCGATCTGCTGCCAGGCCAACACCACCACTAAGCCCCAGAAGCCAAAAATGGTGCTATAGCTTAAATCCTTGCCGAATACCGGAATCAAAACGCCATAGTTGATAATCATCTTCCAGATATAGCCCAGCACAATCCCGCCGATCAGATTTGGCATAAAAAAGGCGGTGCGATACCAGTTGGTGCCCCGGATCCCCCGGGTCAGGGCATAGGCAATGGCAAAGGATAACACATTGATGACCACCACGGTGACCAATGTAAACAGGCTGGTGAAGCCCAAAGAATACCAGAATTGAGAATCCGCGGAAAAGACCCGCAGATAATTGGCAAAGCCCACAAAGGTGGGGCTGTCGATCGTGGCGTATTCGCTGAAGGATAAATACAGCCCCATCATAAAGGGAACCACAAACCCCAAAAGGAATGCCACCAGAGTCGGCAGCAAAAAAAGCGGAAACCATTTCCCCAATGTGCGTTTCATCCGAATCCTCCTTGAAAAAAAGGGGGGGAGCTTTCCTCCCCCCGCGTCAGGTTTTAATGGTTGGCGTCATACTCGGTTTTCCAATTGTTCACAAAGGCCGTTTTCACATTGGCCCAAAGCGCATCGGTCTCGCCGCCCTGTGCATAAGCCAGAAGCGCGGCGCCCACGCCGTTTTTCCAGTTCTCGCTGGGAATGGTGGAGAAGTTCCAGGAAACCGGAGTCTTGCCGGCCGCAATATATTTGTCTGCCGCCTTGATCAGCGGGTTTGCAGAAGCTTTCGCTTTCTGGAACGGAACCACAAAGCCCATATTATCCGCCAGTGCGGTGGTGCCGGTGTCCGACGTTACAACCCAGTTCAAAAAGTCCAGCGTGGCCTTGCGATCTGCTTCGCTGGCCTTGGCATTGACACACCAGTAGTTTTCACTGCCGGTGCAAAGCCCCTGATTCTCTTCGCCGTTCGCGCCGATATAAATGGGAAGCATCCCCACATTGTCCGCGCCGACGCCGTTCTTCATGGCATCATCCCAAGCCCAGGTGCCGTTTTGATAGAAGATCGTCGCGCCGCTGTTAAATTCGCTGGCCGCTTCATCCCCGGTTTTGGCGCCGATCTCGGTGGGCGCGCAGGTCGCGTTGTTCAGATAAAGATTCCAGACCTGACGGTAGTTATCCAGATAGGTGCCCTTGATCGCCGCGCTGGAGGTAATGCCGTCTGCCTTGTATTCATAGTAAATCGGCAGGTTGGCCAGATGGGTTTTGAACCGCCAGTCGGAAGAAGAATCCATTCCGGCAGAGGTAAAGGCCCCCTTGATGCCCAGCGCGGTCTTATTCGCCTGCACATCCTCAACCAGACTCTTGAAGGCGGCAAAATTGTTCACCGTGTCCAGCGAGGTAAATTTCGCGCCGGAAAGCTTGAAATACTTGTCCAGCAGCATCTTGTTGTAAATAATGCCGTAGGTTTCGATCACATAAGCAATGCCGTAAACCTTGCCGCTTTCCTTCAGGGCAAAATCATCGCTGGTCAGCTGTCCGTACACCTCCGTGCCGGAAAGATCATAGCAATAATCCTTCCAGTTGGCAAGGCCTACCGGGCCGTTGACCTGAAAGAGGGTGGGCGCGTTGCTTTTCACAATCTCTGCCGACAGCGTGTCCTCATAGGTGCCGGAAGCCGCAGTCACCACCGTGACCTTCACCCCGGTTGCATCAGTATACGCTTTCGCCAGGTTTTGCCAGGCCTGATCCTGCTCGGGTTTAAAATTGAGATAATACACGGAACCGGTACTTCTGCTTTTGGCGCAGGACGATAAGCCGATGGTACTGGAAATGGCCATCGCCAGCACACAAATCATGGATACGACACGTTTCATCTTAATTTCCTCCTTTAAAATAAACTGTCTGATCGCTTTGCTTGAAAAATGTGCCTTTTTTCCGCTTATGGTCTATTTTATTCCTTGAAACCATTATACCAGCCTTTTTGCGAAAATGCAAGATGAATTTGTTATATTTTTACATTTTGATTTTACATTGTAATCTATTATTATATACTATGCTTCATCTTGTTGGCTTTTCCCAATACAAAAACGTCTATAAAGAAAGGATCTCAAACTTTTCCCAAATTATACTGCTGTTGCATGAAAATCCGGATTGCTTCCCCGTTTTTTTAAAAACCGGCAATCCGGCGGGAAGCGTTTTCCAACAGGCGGTTGCGCTTTTGATTCCCCTGTGTTATAATAGGAAAAAGCAGGAAGCGTCCCAAGGGATGCCTCCGCCGATATTCTAAAAAAGGAGCGTGTAACCATGCTGAACAACGAAGTGGTTCGTTTGCTGAACGAACAGGTAAACAAGGAATTCTATTCCGCCTATCTCTATCTGGATATGGCCAACTATTATCTATATGAAAACCTCAACGGATTCGGGAACTGGTTCACCATTCAGGCGCAGGAGGAGCGGGATCACGCCAACCTGTTTATGACCTATCTGCTGAACAACAGTGAGCGCGTGCAGCTTTCCGCCATTGCAAAGCCGGACAAAGCATTCAGCGACCTGAAGGCGCCGCTGACCGAGGCATTGGTCCACGAGCAATATGTGACCGCCTCCATCAACGAGATCTACAGCGCGGCGCTGGCCGTTAAAGATTACCGCACGGTGCAGTTTCTCGACTGGTTCGTAAAGGAGCAGGGCGAAGAAGAAAAAAACACCGATGAGCTGATCAAAAAATACGAGCTGTTTGCCCACGACGGCAAAGGGCTTTATCTGCTGGACAGCGAGCTGGCCGCCAGAGTCTATACCGCGCCCAGCCTGGTGCTGTAAGACGCAGCCCAAAAAATAGAAGCCTAAGCAAAGCGCCCTTGAGGCAAGAGGTTAACTCTTGTCTCAAGGGCGCTTCAGACTGTCAAAAAAGTCCCGCACCGCAAAAAATCGAAAGGGAAAATTTGATTTTTAAAAAAAGGTAAACTGCTTTTTAAAAGTAGATTCAGCAGCATAGGAAAAGAAAAAATGCGGCGTTTTGCCGCATAAAATCTAATTTTTTTGCTTATGGCGTCCATGCCGCCTTACCGTATCGACATACGCCTATAGGCGGCATGTCCTGGTCTGTGCGCTTTTTAAACAGTCTCGAGAGCGTGTCGAAAAACCGGTTTTTCGACACGCTGAGCCCCGATTTTGCAAGAAAATGCAAAGCCGGGGCTGTTTATTTTGGCAAAAACCGCCGGGAACGGCGCATTTACCGGGCTGAAAATAAAAACGGCAGCGGCCCCCGGCGCACCTTCATTGCGCCCTTTGGGCAGAATTCCTGGCAACAAAAGCAGCGGATACAGCGGCCCCGGTCGATGACCGGCCGCCCCTGTTTCATTTGGATTGCCTGCGCCGGACAAATCTCCGCGCACTTCCGGCAGCCCACGCATTCCCGCTTCCGCACCACCGGCCTGGTATCCAGCACCCCGTGCAGTGCCCGGAGCCCCAGGCGGGAAAACGGATTCTCCCCCGCCAGAAACAAAAACGCCTTCGGCACGGGCTGGCAGCGAAAATCCGGCAGCCGGAGCGCCTGCCAGTCCTGATTGCAGTGAAGCGCCGCGGGATCCGCCGATGCAAGCCCCCGCGCTATCGCCGCTTTTAGGGTGGGCACCGACGCGGGCGCAAGCCCGATCAGCGCGGCAGCCAAAAGATCCAGTTGATGGGGGTTCTTCCCCGCCAGCAGCAGCCCGATCGGCCGGGGCGTGCCCTGCGTGGGGCCGTTGCCCTCCATGCCGACCACCGCGTCGATCAGATGCAGGCAGGGCTTGAAATAGGCGTTCAGATCCACGATCATGTCGGCAAAATCCATCGGATCGGGAAACCGGTAATGATACTGCGGCTTTGTAAGCCCCGGCACCGCGCCGAACATATTTTTGGCGGCGGCGCTCAGCCCCATCATGCCGTGGGATTTCAGCTTGCAGCAGTTGATGATCAGATCCGCGTCGTCCAGATAGGCGGTGTAGGCAAAGCGCTTGGCGCGTTTAGCTTCGGGAAAAAACGCTTCCTTCACCCGAAGATCCCGGTTCAGCTGCCCGCCCGCTTCCTCCACCTGCCCAAGGCCGCAGACCTGATAGACATGGTTCAGATGGGCCTCGCTCCATACCCCACCGGGGCTGTCGCCCACCGTGACCGAAGCGCCCCGGGCGCAAAGCAGCTTCGTCAACACCGCCAGCAGGGCCGGATGGGTGGTGGCGGCCTGCACGGGCCGCATGGCGCTGACCAGATTGGCCTTCAGCACCACCTTCATGCCCGGCCGCACAAAGGAAAGCCCGCCCAAGGGCGCCAACAGCGCCTCCAGCGCCACCAGCAGCGCCGTTTCTTCATAGCTATGACAGGGCACAACCGCTACCTCTGGCGTCATCCCTCAGGCCTCCTTTTTCTTTTTTGAGCCGCCGAACAGCAGCGAAGTACACCCGATCACCGCAAAGACCAGAAAGGCACCGAACATCAGCTGGTAACCAAGGCTGTCAAAGCATCCGATCAGCTTGCCGAAAAGGGCGGAGCTGATCCCCAGGCCGGAATAGGTGACCACATCCATCAGCGACGCCACGGCGGATACCTGCCCCGTGTGATGCATCGACATAGGAAAAATCGATAGGAACGAGGTGTTCATCATATTGCCCAGCGTGGAGATCAGCACCAAAAGCACTGTGGCCACAATCCGGTTGCCGCCGCCCAGAATCAGCGGTAGGCAGAGCGCCCCCACCCCCAGAAAGCACAGAATCGAAACCCGTTCCTGCCGGTGGCCGCAAAGCTGATAAAAGAAAGGATAGCACATCCGCCCCAAAAAACTCACGGCCGGGATCAGCAGCACAAAAAACGGCAGGCTTTTTAAATCCATTTCAAAACGGGCGGCCAGATACAGCGCCGCCCAACCCAACACATTATCCTTGATCACTCCTTGCGAAAAGGCCGGGACCAGCATTTTTTTCACCTGCGGCAGCCGAAATGCGTTTTTCATCGCGCCTTTGACCGGAACCGCCAGCTGCTCGTTATCACCCGCAGTTTTGCCCGGAAACAAAAAGAAAAGCAGCAGGGCCGCGGCAAGGCTCACCGCGCCCGGCACGAAAAAGCCCGGCGCGGGGCTTTTTTCACTCACCGCCGAAGCCAGCAGAATCCCCAGCATGCCGCCGGTGGCGGTGGTGGTCACCAGCATGGCCGTCACAAACGGGGCCCGTTCCCTTTCAAAATTCAAAGAGATCAAACGCAGCAGCGGGCCCCAGACCATCGCCTGCCCGAAGCTGTTGATCACCCACAATAAAAGCATCAGCGGAAAAAACGGATAAACGCGCAAAAGCAGGCCGATCAGCAGGTTGGCGCAGCCCGCAGACCCCACGCCAAGCGCGGCCACAACCTTCGGATTGAACCGGTCGCCGAAAGGCCCGGTCAGCAGCTTGCCCGCCGCGAAACCCAACGAAAACAAGCCGGTCAGCAGCCCCAGCTGCGCGGCGGTGGCGATCCCCAGCGTTTGAAGCTGCGGACTGATAATGGACAGGTTGTTCCGGCTGATATAAACCCCCATATAGCAAAAATAGCAAAGCGCGAAACAGCTGCCGCCCCATCCCCGAATGTTTGAATACATGGTTAGAATCCCCCGATTTAATTCAGAAAACCAACGATCGCTGCCCGCCATCTCCGTTCAATTGCAAGGTGAAAACTCTCTTTAGAGCGGTTTTCATTTTTGCCGATTGCCCGAAAGGGATAATCACCGCCGGTCATGCGCCCAAGGATTTTCACGGCCGGCAGCTTTTTATATGGACAGATCCTTCCTGCAAAACACCAGAATCCCGGCGGCATACAGCGCCAGCGCGCCGATCAACAAGATTCCGATCCCCGCATAGGCCCCGCGTTCACCGGCAAGGATCCCGTTTGGATCATACAGGGTGAAGAACGTGAAATACTTTGCGTTCTCCAGCGCTTTCCCCACATTGCCCATCATCTGAATGAGATACATCAGCGCAGGCACGCCCGCACCGACTGCAACGCTGTATTTCGCGTCTGAAAACAGGCAGGATGCAAAAAAGCAGATTCCGCCGATAAACAGCTGCAAACATAAAAGCCCCGCGTTCATGCAAAGCAGCTTCCCGGTATCCAGCGCGCCGGGAAACTGCACGCCGGCAGCCGCGATCTGCAGGACTGTGATATAAGCAACCAGCATAAAGATGCCGGTCCAAAGCACCTTCATCTGCGTCAGCGCAATGGTCTTGCGCTTCACCGGAGCCGCCAGCAGGGTGACCATCGAGCCACGGTCCACGTATTTTGCGATCAGCGCATTGCTGCGCAGAATGGAAAAAACCATGGGCAGAACCAACAGGAGCATTCCGTAAAGATAAGAAATCATAAAGCCGTTTAAGGTCGAGGTGCCGCCCCTCATGCCGAACGCGTTCATCAGATCCGGCATCACTTTTATAAAGTCGTCCAGCGTTTTGGATAATACGGGATCATACATCCCGATGATCATCACCACATACATTGTCAGCACCGCGGCAAAGATGGAAAAAAGCTTCCAGCTTCCCTTGATTTCCCGTTTATAAAGCGTAAAGCTAAGCATGCGTTTCACCCCCCGTAATAATGCAGGAATATTTCTTCCAGGCTCTGATTTGGCGCGGCCAGATTCGTGACCGGATAGCGGCTTAAGGCCTCTATCAGTTCACGGAGATTGTTCTGCACCGTCACCTCGACGCGGTGATGGGTCAACCCCCTGCTCTTCAGCGGTTCCTTGGAAAATTTTTCCGCCGCCGCGGCAGTTTCAAAGGTAATAATGTATTTCCTGACCTGCGCCGCTTTGAGCGCGTCCACCGAATCAACCGCCGCCAGCCGGCCCCCGCGGATGATCCCCACGCGCCGGCAGGTCCGCTCCACTTCCTCAAACATATGGCTCGACAGCAGGATGGTCTTGCCCCGCTCCTTTTCCTCCGCCACCAGATCAATAAAGCGGCTCTGCATCAGCGGGTCAAGGCCGCTGGTCGGTTCATCCAGAATCAAAATGTCCGGATCGTGCATAAACGCGGCCACAATGCTGACCTTCTGCTTCATGCCCTTGCTCATTTTTTTAATTTTACCGCTCGGATCCAGCTCAAACCGCTCCAGCAGCTCCTTCATGCGGCTTGGATTCCGGGTGCCGCGGTATCCGGCAACGAATTTCAAAAATGACGAGCCGGTCATATCGTCGAAAAAATTGATTTCGCCGGGGATATAGCCCAGGTTTTTCTGAATTTTGTCCCGCTCTTTCCAGCAGTCCAGCCCGCCGATGGTGCACTGGCCGCTTTTAGGTTTCAAAAAACCCATCAGATGCCGGATCGTTGTGGTCTTCCCCGCCCCGTTAGGGCCCAGAAAACCAAACGCCTCTCCCTGCTCAATCGCAAACGACAGGTCGAAGACGCCCCTTCCTTGCCCGTAATCACGGGTCAGGTTCTCAACGCTGATCACACGCACAGAGATTCCTCCTTCATAATGATTCAAGATAACCCGGGCAATGCGTTTTCCCGGGAAGGCGCCGCTTTTGCGGCCGCGAAGCGCATTTTCCGCGCTGACCGGCATTGCTTTTTTCTGCCTGTCGGAACGCTGGCGAACACGTGCTGTCTCTATTATATACATCCGCTGCAAATTATGCAAGTGTGGAATTTTGCGGGGTTCTTTCAAAACCCGCCTTCCCTCAACCGATACGCAGTATCTTTCGATACGCAGTATCTTCCGATACGCCGCAGCGTTCCCCGGTTCCTGTTTACAGTAAATTCATCTTTTTTATCTTGACATAATATCTAACACTACATATAATTAACGGTGTTAGCATAAAGAGGAAGGGGGATCACGGTGGATTACGAAAAGCTTGCGCGCGATTACATGAAGGTCATGTATCAGATGCGCAGACGCAACGCCCAGAAGCAGCTGAACGATTCCATGCACGGAGAGCATTTTGTGCTTTCCTATATTTCAAAGCACGAAGGGGGGGTGATCCCCAGCGAGATCAGCAACGAGATGGGAATCAGCACGGCAAGAGTGGCAGCCGCTTTGAATAATCTGGAAGGAAAGGGGCTGATCACGCGCGCAATCGACGAAGCCGACCGCAGAAGAATCTTAGTCAATCTGACCGGGGCAGGGCGCGCGCAGGTGGAGCGGCATGATCAGAAGATCATGATGATTACAACGAAGATGCTTCAGTACCTCGGGGAAAACGACGCCAAGGAATTTTTGCGGATCATGAAAAGGCTGGCGGATAAAATGCCGGAAGATTTTATGCAGGACCCCGTGGAGAAGCGCCCCCAAACCGATTCACACAAATAAAGAACCCCCTGCAGAAATTCCGTTTACAAAAGGAGAAGATAAGATGTTCAAGTTATTAAAACGCCTGCGGCCGCAAGAATGGACGCAGGCGATGGCCAGCCTGCTGTTCATTGTGGCCCAGGTCTGGCTGGATTTAAAGCTGCCGGATTATATGTCCGAAATTACAGCGTTGACACAGACGCCGGGAAGCGTGATGGGTGATATCTGGCTGGCGGGCGGCAAGATGATGCTTTGTGCTTTGGGAAGCTTTGTGTCGGCGGTGATCGTCGGCTTTTTTGCCGCAAGGATCGCCGCCTCGTTTTCCAGGCGGCTGCGCAGCCAGCTGTTTGCCAAGGTGGATTCTTTCTCCATGGAGGAGATCAACCGGTTTTCAACCGACAGCCTGATCACCCGCTCAACCAACGATATCACCCAGATCCAGATGCTGATCACCATCGGGCTGCAGATGATTGTCAAGGCGCCGATCATGGCGGTGTGGGCGCTGACAAAGATTGCGGGCAAAGGAATGGAATGGACGGTTACCACCGGCGTGGCGGTCGGCATTATGATCGCCGTCATTTCTTTGATTATGATCTTTGTGTTGCCAAAATTCCGAAAAATGCAGACGCTGACCGATAACCTCAACCGCGTCACCCGGGAAAACCTGACCGGCCTGCGGGTGGTGCGCGCCTATAACGCCGAGCGCTATCAGGAGCAGAAATTTGAGGCCGCCAACGCGGAACTCACGGCCACCCAATTGTATACCAACCGCGGAATGGCGGTGATGATGCCGCTGATCGCCGCCCTGATGAGCGGATTGACCCTGGCGATTTATTGGATCGGCGCCTATCTGATCAACGACGCGGACGCCGCCGGCCGCCTGCCGCTGTTTTCCAATATGGTGGTCTTTTCTGCCTATGCAATTCAGGTCATCATGTCTTTTATGATGATGGTGATGATTTTCATCCTGCTGCCGCGCGCTTCCGTTTCGGCAAAGCGGATCAATGAGGTGCTGGAAACAAAGCCCACCATTATAGACGGAGAAAAAACGCAAGGAGTGCCGGGGCTGCAGGGAACGGTTACCTTCCGGAATGTCAGCTTTCAATATCCCGGCGCGTCCGATTATGTGCTGCAAGACGTGAGCTTTACGGCCAAAAAAGGAGAAACCGTTGCCTTTATCGGTTCCACCGGCAGCGGCAAAAGTACGTTGATCAGCTTAATTCCGCGGTTTTATGACGCAACAGAGGGAACGATTCTGATAGACGGCGTTTCTGTGAAAGAATATTCGCAGGAAGCCCTGCATAACAAGATCGGCTTTGTTCCCCAGAAAGCCGTTATGTTCCGGGGCACTGTCGGCAGCAATGTCGCCTACGGCGACAACGGGACAGAAAAGCCGGAGGAAGCTCAAATAAAGGCGGCGGTCAGGATCGCCCAGGGAAGTGATTTTGTGGAACAGATGAACGGGCAGTACCAAGCGGAAATCTCCCAGGGAGGCACCAATCTTTCCGGCGGGCAGAAGCAGCGTCTTGCCATTGCCCGCGCCGTTTGCCGCAAGCCGGAGCTGTATGTTTTTGACGACAGCTTTTCCGCCCTCGACTATAAAACCGACCGGATCCTGCGCACAACGCTGAAGAAAGAGACCGCGGGGGTCACCAGCCTGATCGTGGCGCAGCGGATCGGCACGATTATGGATGCCGATCAGATCATCGTTCTCGATGAAGGGAAAATCGTGGGGATCGGCACCCACAGGGAACTGCTGAACACCTGCGCGGTTTATAAGGAAATAGCCATGTCGCAGTTGAGCGAGGAGGAATTGAGCGTATGAGCGAGCAAAACAAAAAATATGGTCCGCGCGGCGGTCCTATGGGCGGGGGCCCAATGGGCGGCGCTGTGGAAAAACCAAAAAATTTCAACGTTACGATGGCGAAGCTGACCCGCTATTGCAGAAGCTATTTACCGGTGATCCTCGTGGCTATGCTGGCAGCCGCCGCCGGAACCGTTTTTCAGATTATCGGGCCCGACAAGTTGAAGGATCTGACCAATGAGATCATGAAGGGCCTTCCGGCCCTGATCCAGGGAAAACCGGTCATCGGCAGCGTCGACCTGAGCGCGGTGTCCAAGATCGCGTGGCTGCTGGTGCTGCTCTACGGCGCTTCCTTTGTTCTCAATTATCTGCAAAGTCTGATCATGGCCACCGTTACGCAGGTCATTTCAAAGAAGATGCGCACCGATATCTCTCAAAAAATCAACCGCCTGCCGTTTCGCTATTTCGATTCCACCAGCCACGGGGATGTGCTGAGCCGGGTGACCAATGATGTGGACGCGATCGGCCAGACCCTGAACCAGAGCGTCGGAACGCTGATCACCGCCGTGACCATGCTGGTCGGCTCCCTCATCATGATGTTCTACAACAGCTGGATTCTGGCGCTGACCGCCGTTGGCGCAAGCTTTATCGGTTTTTTCCTGATGATGCTGATTATGAAAGCCTCCCAGAAGTATTTTGCCGAACAGCAAGAAGAGCTGGGGCGCATCAACGGACATATCGAAGAGACCTACACCGGGCACAACGTGGTCAAGGTTTATAACGGCAGCAGAGAAGCCAAGGCGCTCTTTGAAGAAAGTAATCAGAAGCTATACCGAAGCGCGTGGAAATCCCAATTCCTGTCGGGCCTGATGATGCCGCTGATGGGCTTTATCGGAAACCTCGGCTATGTTGCGGTCTGCGTGGTCGGCGCGGCGCTGGCCGTAAACGGAAGCATCACCTTTGGCGTCATTGTGGCGTTTATGATCTATATCCGCCTGTTTACGCAGCCGCTCGCTCAGATCGCCCAGTCCATGAACAATCTGCAGAGAACCGCGGCCGCCAGCGAGCGTGTTTTTGAATTTCTGGAAGAGACGGAACTGGAAAGTGAAGACGATAAACCGTCCGGCCTTTCAGAGATCAAAGGGGATATTACCTTTGACAGCGTGCAGTTCGGATACACCCCGGGCAAACCGGTGATTCATCATTTCTCGGCAGTGATTCACGCGGGGCAGAAGGTGGCCATTGTCGGGCCCACCGGCGCCGGCAAAACAACCATGGTGAATCTGCTGATGCGCTTCTATGAGCTGGACGCGGGCGAAATCCGAATCGACGGCGTGCCGATCCAGAAGGTGCCCAGAGAAAACGTGCACGCGCAGTTTGGCATGGTTCTACAAGACACCTGGCTCTTTGAGGGAACCATCAAAGAAAATATCATCTACAGCAAAACAGGGGTTGCCGATGAAGAGGTGATTCACGCGTGTAAAACGGTGGGACTGCACCACTTTATCAAAACGCTGCCCAAGGGCTACGACACGGTTCTCAACGATAAAGCAAGCCTTTCCGAGGGGCAGAAACAGCTGATCACCATCGCGCGGGCCATGATTCAGAACGCGCCGCTGCTGATTCTGGATGAAGCGACCAGCTCGGTGGACACCAGAACCGAGCGCATCGTGCAGGCCGCCATGGACCGGCTGACGGCGGGAAAAACCTCTTTTGTGATCGCCCACCGCTTATCCACCATTAAAAACGCGGACCTGATTCTCGTTATGAAGGACGGGGATATTGTGGAGAGCGGCAGCCACGCGGAGCTGCTGGCCCAAAACGGCTTTTATGCCGCGCTGTATAACAGCCAGTTTGAAGACGCGTCCTGAGCAAAGCGCAGCGGGCGGATGTCCACTTTGGTTTTCTTTGTGTTTTTCCCCTTAACACGCAAAATCCTCCCGTTGCAGCTTCTTTTACGCTGCAGCGGGAGGATTTTTTCCTATAAACAAAGTGCGCGGCGTTCTTGCAAGAATGCCGGTCCCCTGATCCGGTAGCGGGCTCAAAATGCGCGCAGGAAAATGCTTATCGGAAAGAGCGGGGAAACTGTTTGGTGATTCCCTGCGTCATCATGTCGGCCATCTCAAGCGCCTGCTGCTCGATATTGTCAAACGTATCGATGCTGTCTTCGTATTTTTGCGCCAACAGCTCCACCGCTTCGGTCTTCGTCATGGCGAGATGGTCATACAGCATTTTCTGCCAGTTCTGCGCCGACCAATTAGGGTTGATTTCGCCAAGAAAAGCCGCAATCTGATCCGCGTTTGCGTACCATCGCTTCTCAGCGTCGTCGGCGGCGGCGCTATCGCCCGCCTTTGCCGCTTGAACAAGCTCCGCCGCAATGGTAAGATGCGCGGTGAACAGCTCCGCAAATTTTGCGGCGTTATCTTCCCCATAATACGGGCTGAGCGCCGCTTCAAAATCTTTGGGGTTTTGCAAAAGCCGATCCACGACGGCCTTCTCATCCGGCGACCCGAAAATCGTGCTCAGAATGGCCATCCGTGTCCAATAAATATGCTGTTCCCACAGCAGCCGCATCTGGTTGCTCAGTGTCTGCTCTGCTCTGCTGATGCCCCCGGAAAGGGGCTGCGCCGGTTCCGGGCTGCATCGATTGGGAATATGGATCGTTTGACCGATCATCAGATTGCCGGCGTCAATTCCGGGATTTGCCGCCGTGATCTCCTCCACAGTGGTATGAAGCCGCCGTGCAATCAGCCATAAGTAATCTCCGGGGCGTATGGTATACGAATAGAATCCATTCGGGCATTGGGGCAGAGGCATCGGTATCACTCCCTTTTAAAAATGTTTCATTGCTATACTACGCCGCGCTCCGCAAAAGGTTCCTCATCCCATTTCTGCGTTTTCCGATCGCGCTGCGCTTATAGGGAAGGCCCGAAAAAAAGGTGGCATTCTTCCGGATTGGTTTCGCGAGATTGCGATGCCTCTGTCATGCATTCCGGTTCATTTGCAAATGGAAAGAACACACATCACCGTGATCCAATGCCCGCGATCGACGCCGATCATCGGCATAATGACCATGGGAAACACCAGCGCCACCAGAATACCGCTCATCATGATGGTTGAAATCCGCGTGAATACCGAAAGTTTGCCGCGCTGCATGGTGTTTTCCGCCCTCAAACCGGACCAAAGAACCGTTACCCTGGATCTGCAACTGCTATTGCCGATCAAAAATCCATATACACACAAAATTGAAATAATAGACGGCGTCCCGCAGTCAAAAGAAGCCGGGCACGAACTCGGTACGCACAGCATAAAGTATGTCACGGAAAAATGAAAGGGTCATTGCCAATTTGTTGCCAAGAACGAACAGTTTGCGCTGAGGGTGATCTTGTAGACGGTTTCAAAGGCGGTGCACATATATCATAAACTAAAGATCAAACATGTACATCAACCATATTGCGGTGGTGCTTGGACACAGCGACACTGCAAAAGTAAGAAAAGTCTATACTGTTTCAAAGTTGAAATCATCCATTGTCCTTATTTTTGCCGCTTCTGCCAATTAGAAATAAGGTAAATTCCTGCTCTCTTGCGTCGTTGGCTTCCGGTCTGTCATCACACAACCCCGCTTTCAAGGATCGTGAATGTATTCCGGTCACAGTCCATTTCTGCCATTGCACCGTATGGCAATACGCAAATTGGTGATGCGTGGCCAAAGTTTAATCCGTAAAGGATCGGTAAATTTGAAAAACCGTATTTTTCAGATACGATTTCGCGTATTTTTTTAGCGAATGGCTCAAAGCTATTCTTTGAACGCATCTTCCCGATAATTATACCTTGAACAAACTGCAGAAAGCCGTTTTTTCCTAACCAGTCAAAAAAACCACCTATATAATTTACATCGCACACTTCGGGAATATCTTCAAAAAAGAACAGCGAATTTTCAAAGTCTTGCTTTTGAAGTGTGATTCCGCAATCACTTTTGTATTCCATCATTGCGCCATGACCACCAAACAACCTGCCTCGCACAACTCCATTTCCCTGAATCCGGATATATCCTGCATTGGCTATATATTTCCGTTCATATTGTGGATTGGTATGATTGTTTTCTTCATAAGTCCAATTTTCTGATGGAGGTATGGTTCCTATTGGTGAGCCGTCAAAAAATACTTTTTGAAACCAATGCTTACTGTAAGGATGCCACTTCTGCGCTTCAGCAATAGTGGTCAGGAGATTATCCCCGTAAAAGGTGGCCAACCCTATCTGATGGCAATATAAGTGCAGTGACATTACATCGGAATACCCGCACAGTATTTTGGGGTGATTTATGATTGTGCTTTCTGAAAGGAATGGAATAAGTCGTACAGAATCATTTCCTCCGATATTGGCGATCATTGCTTTTACATTGTTATTTTCAAACGCCCACATCAGATCCTCCGCCCGCGCTTGAGGATTCTTTTCAAGATATGAAGTGCCTTTCAACGAATTTGGCGCCGCCACGACATGTAGCCCGATCTCTTCCAAACGTTGCACGCCTAATTGATATTGCCATCTGACCCGCGGCGCTCCGGCACATCCCCATGAAGGACTGATGGTTGCAATAGTGTCGCCTATATTGAGCCTCGAAGGCTTTATAAGTTGTTTCATTCCTATACCTCCACAAATTCTACAAATCATGCTAAACTTATCCATTTATCGACCGGACACGTTTTTATAAACTTTGATATAGTGTTTATGCGAAGAGAATCTCATGAGCATGCATAATTCTGACAGCTGTATCGGATGGTTTTAATATATCAATCTAAAATGTGAATAAGAACGCATTGAAGAGTGACATAAAACAAAATACTAATGCCAGTAACAACATGCTTGATTATCTTTCCTGTACTACTATGCCTTGCGGGATCTCTTTAATGACCTCTACTTCATAGTCATCATAGGAACGCGCGGGCTTATTTGCATCTTTGTGCCTAATTTTCACAAGTTCAAACAATTGATTAGCCGTCGCACAACCAAGTTCTGTATTGTGCTTGAAGATAATCAGCTTGCGCAGCGTCATTTTCCCACGCGCGGCACTGCGGTCATATTCAAACATATTTTGAATAGCCGTCCAAAGCAGTTCTAAATCATCCTCTGAAAATCCAGTAATTCTTTGAGCAAGATTTGCGGAAATAAACCCTTCCTGCCTGTAAAGAGCATAAGGGATAATATGCTTACGCCCAAACATTGTCGATGTTTCATTTTCTGATTTATTAGTATCTTTCTTCTCTTTTTCGTCCGTTATTGCAACTCTAGTTATGGTTATTTCAGAAGCAACAATAGGATCTATGCTTTTCCCAAAAGCAAGCTGAACCGGACCGCGAATTTGGCCGCTTGAATTCCAAAGGCCACTGTCCTTTTTGGTAAATGCTGTGACAACTGCTCCAAATGCACGAATATCATAATACTTTTCACACATATAAGTTCGTGCATCACAACTTCTTTTTGTTTTGTCTGGTTCATCTTTAGTTTCCGTTAATGCTAATTTTGATTTGTCATTTAAGAAGATATTATCCTGTTTTACATAGATATCAAATCTTGGCTCATCCGTTTTTACCATTTCCACATAATTTCGGATTTTACGCTTAATACACACATCTGTGACAATACCATGCCCTGTTTCGGGGTCAATTCGCGGCATATTTCCCGCATCAGGGTCTCCGTTAGGATTCCCGTTCTCCACATCATACAGCAGAACGAATTCATAACGGTTTTTAATCGGTTCAGACATTATTTTCTCCCTCCGTATTCATATTTCCTTTTTTAGTGTAGAAAGCTTGCGCTTGATGGTAATATCCTAAAATAAACCGACCCTGGTCATCTAAGCTCAGTGTCTTGGGGAACGGATTCTCTACAGTAAGCTTGTCGAGTAACTCCGTTTTTAATTTTTCATAAAATACCGGATTGTCAACCTTCGCAGCGTGATGCATAGAAAGCTTCAAAATAGTCGGAAAGACACTTGCGGGATTCGCACAAGCGGTGGCAAAATATTTATCACGAATAGTTGCATTCAAGCTACCGCCGCTTGCCTCCTTTTGAAGCTTCTCCAGCACAGAAAACAATCTTCCAAGACAATATGGTTTATTATCGGTTTGTGTGTTCATCTTCACGGTTGTTACCTCCTGTTCACTATAATTTCGTATTAAAGCGGCTTTGATGACTGCAGCTTTGGTCTTGTTAACATCTTCTCCCGCACGAATGCGAATAAGGATTGCGTTATACAGCGTCATAGGGTAATGTGCGCTTGTGATAATTGAGTTAAGTAGCTGGCTACTGAGGAGAGGGGATGCGTCAGCGGCTTTTTTGGAAGCGGTTGTTTCACCGAGAATGATCCACGGTGGAATATAAGGATATTTATCTTCTTTTAGTGCGGTGCAAATGTCCATTTGGCTATAATGTAAAGAATTGTTTTTGAGGATATTGCCGAAACTGTCTCTATGAAAATAGCGAATGCTGATTCTTCCCGCATTTGGTGAAAGACAGAGTAGATAAAATGGCTTATCTAAATCACAGTTCTGCAAATTTGCATAATTCCCACCAGCTAGCGCCTGCATGACAGCGTTTATTTTTGCACCATCATTTTCCTTCGGCTCGTTAAACCATGAAAAAATCTCAGCTTCTGCTTCACCACCACCTTGACCCTCAGCCCAGTAGACAAGCGTATCCGCACTTAATGATTTATGATGTCTGTCTGATGCAAGTAAATCATTCAACGCAGTCGCATACGCTACGGATGATTTTTTGCCAAGCTGTGCGGCAGGCTTTCTTATTTTCTCTGTTGCCGTGGCAGCCTGTCCGTATGATGAAAAGCTTTCCGCGTTCACGCTGACTAATGCTTGCCTTCCCATAGATACACCTTTTAGGGAAATACTTTCCTGTTTACGCCACAACACATCATTTTCACCGCTTATTAAATCACGAATTTGTTCGTTCTCCGCTGATTGAACGGCATAATAAGCGTTCCAAGCCGCATGAATATCCTTGTCTTCATGAGCATACCGTCCATTCACCATAAACACACAATCATTTTTTTCAGGAATCTTAAATCCCTGTGGCAAAACCGGTATTTTGTCAAAAAAAAATTTAATGGATGTTGCGGTTTGGCTGGTAATATTTTCAAGGATAGCCTGATGTAACTTTTTTGCGGCTTCAAATTTTTTTGGTTCCGTCCCAAGAATGTATTCTACTTTGTCATTTAGAAAAAAAGGCAGTATGCCGACTGTCCTTGTTTCCGTAGCGGGTAATGACAGCTTCTTGCGCACTTTTATTTTTTTATACTTTACTGTTCCGTCTTTGTTTTTTCCTTTGGTAATCTCAATTTCTTCTTCAAGAGGTATAATGTCAAGAATATTTCCGTTGTTGTCAATATTAACAGCAAAATCCGTTTCTCGATTTTTCCACCCTTGCTTTTCTCCCCCTGCATCTTCGTACCGCTTGACCAGTGCCTTCAAAATCATCTCATCACCTCCACATTCCGCAAGCCAATGATGCCTTTTTTCATAACAGCGCGGAAGTATGTCGGAATAAAGTCTGTAACATTACCGTTTTGATCTTTAATGTAGTCCATGTCATAAAGCATGATTCCAAAGTCGCGGTCTTCTGCAATTGTATTAGGAAAATTTTCATTTTCAATCAAGCGTAATTGTGCGGGGAACTCCCTCGTACCAAGGTAAGGCTGATGAAAGCACTGCCCTTTTTTTAGCCGGTGGGTTATTATTTCTGCAAACTTACCATGGTTAAATGTGCCGTCCGCAAGAGTATCACTCGTTCCATCATCCGGCCTGTTCGGCAGATTAATTTTATCCAAAACAGGCATAAAATGCGCTGTTACCACATACCTCACATTCTTTAGTACCATTGCCGCCCGCTGAGTACGCTCCTCCGAAGTAAAAATATGTTCTTTTCCTTTGCTTGCCTTGCTACTCACCTCGTTGCGGCGGATATTATCAAACTTTATCGGATTACAAATCCGTATCTCGTCAATGACATAACGAATGGCCGGCCTCCAAAACACCGCCTCTAGTATGCCGCGTGCCGCAGACGGGGTGATTACATCATAGCTTACACGCTCAACCTTCAGCTCCGGTCTCGAAAAGCAAGCGTATTCACCTGTGATCTCAACGCTGAACCCCAAAATTATATCCTCCTTATTATACAAATTATAGAATTATTGCATTCCGCTGTTTGGTTTCAAGGAGACACCAAATTTCCCATCATAAAAGCGTTCGTTTATAATTGCAACGTCGTTGTCTAATACCTCTATCTGACCGCATTGGCATAGACTTTCAAAATCACGCGGATAAATGTTAATGCTGAATTGCTGAATCTGGCGCAATTCGCTTCGATTAGGCTTCCCATGCCGCAAAAGGTTGCACAATGTCTGGGAAGAATCGTTCTCAACGACGATTGTCCTTTTGTCGCTGTCTATTAAATGGAATTGCTCCGCTACGGTTCTGAACGGAAATGAAAAAGCATTGCGCATGCCGTCGTTAAATTGCTGCACGGTATTTTTTCTGTCCAGCCCTTCTTGCCCGATTATGTAGCGCAACTGCTTAAAATAACACTCAATCGCCTGCAAAGATGCAATGTCCGGATGATTTTGCCTTGCGTGCTCAAATGCCGCTATGTTTTGTTGAATTATCGCAGGCGGATCAGCACTTTCAAACGTAAACACATGGGCAACCGAGGCCTGCGGACTATTCTCCCCCTCGCGGTTACATCGCCCCGCTGCTTGAATAATACTGTCAAGCCCTGCCTTTTCGCGGTAGATTGTGGGAAAATCAACATCAACTCCAGCTTCTATCAAACTTGTGCTTATTACACGGCATGGTTTGCCATTTTTTAATTTTTCCCGTATTTCTTTCAGTATTTCTGCTCTGTGCGCAGGATACATTGTTGTTGAAAGATGGTAGGCATTATTAATTTGGAAAGCTATTTCCTGCGCTTTCTTGCGAGTGTTTACAACGCAAAGTACCTGGTCATAACTTGAAAGTTCCGAAACAAGATGTTCATCTGAAAATGGCTTATCTTCAATCATGTATGTAACCCTCCGAAAATCTTCATACATTTGCTTGGGAGCAGAGTTGATTTCCTTAATGGTTAGCGGCAAAAAATATTCATCTAAGCTACTTTGGGTTGCCGTTGTCAAAACCGCCGAGCAGTTACAATTTACAACTAATTCGCCTATTGCTGCAACACAGGGTATAAGGCAAGGCACGGGCAGCATCTGTGCTTCATCAAAAACGATTACACTGTTTGCTATATTGTGTAGCTTGCGACATTTGCCTGGTTTGTTTGCAAAAAGGCTTTCGAAGAACTGAACACTGCTTGTTACAATTATTGGAGCGTCCCAATTTTCCATCGCAAAACGGCGTGGGTCTTGATCATCATATTCGATATTGTTGTGATGCTGAACAACATTGCTTGCACCGAGAATATCTTCAAACACTTTAGCATTTTGTTCGATAATCGTATTGTACGGAACAACATAAATCACATGATCCATATTATTTTCATCAGCATGATTTAGTGCGAAAGCTAAACTTGCCTTTGTTTTACCGCTTCCCGTAGGAGCAGTAATGGAAAATAATCCCCGTTTACTTTTTGCGGCTTTTATGCAATCATCACACAGTGCAGTTCGTTTTTTATCAATCTTCTTTTTAGGGTTATCAAGGCCCTTTAAATGCTCTGATAATTTATTACACAGCATATTTATTGATTCAAAATGTCTGCGCTTAACTGAAGCATTGCTCATAAAAACTTCTGTATCTAACCAATCAGCATCAACAAGGCAGGAAAATAGCATTCTCGTAAAAAACGAAAGAGAAAATCCAACATTTTCATTGAGAATATTTTTTCCGGGATTCCAAGACTTCGGTTGCTTTAGCAACACTAATTCAATTTCATTTGAGTAAGATGAATAATCAGGAATATTGCTGTCTGTCAAACGATAATAAAACGTACCCGGAAATGATTGATGTTGACTTTTCGAGCCACCATCAGGCAATCCGCCATGATGTCCCATAACACAATAAGCTGACAATAGTCCAAGCAGGCAAGTCTGATTATTGGCAAGCACCCGTGATCCCGCAGTTGAATGATCTACTTCAATATTTTTACCTCTGATGCGTTTTTGAGAATCTACAGAATATTTACCTATATCATGCGCCAAAGCAATCACTTTCGCACAATCTGATTCGCCGAATGCTAAAGCAAAACGCCCGGCATAACCGGCAGTACTATTTAAATGTGCAAGAAGAGATTGTTCGGTATCATCATCTCTTTTATGAGCAATAAACATCGAATTTCCTCCCGGTTGTGGACAAGAATTTTTGCAACACCAACCGTCTGAATGAATTCTATCCTTATCTTACATCAAAGGACTTCAGGATTGTTTTTTCACTTTTCTTAATTCAAACTATCTGCACTTGGTGTGGAGTAATTATTCATTTCTCCGCTATTTCCTTCGTGTTATATAGTACAGAAAAAGTTTTTTGAATTAATACTGTATATATTATATATCTCAACGGCGAGTAAAGCAATTACATTTGTTTAAAATATGGAATTATTCACAGTATGATGGTGAAACCGATTGAAAAATATCAGAAATTCTGCTTTAGAAACAGATTCCTTTTATATTTACCTCTTTGTTCTTAATGTTTCCTTTTAAATTCTGTACAGCATCAAACATCTCTTGACTAATAATCGCTTGGTGAGAATTCTCGATTATAATCACATCAATCTGTCCACAGTTTTCTTCTTGTTTGCCTGTAAGAAAATCAGGAGTATGGGTTTTAGGAGTAATATCACAACCAATATATTTATCATTGGATAAGATTCGATCAATGGTTGATGTGCTCCATTGCTCTTTACCAGTGACAGTTTTTATACCGTGATCTTCAAGATATTTCTTGATCTTGCGACAGCCATAGCCTTGCAGAAACAAATCATAAATAAGCCATACAATTTTAGCTTCTTCTTCAATAATTACAAGGCTTCCATCGTCATCTCTGCCGTAGCCAAGAAACAGTGAGTGATTCAGCTTTATATGTCCATAATAACGATTCTGACGGACGCCCCATCTAAAGCCTCCCTTTTCCGCCTGCTTTCTTCCTGATAAGCCGCTGCTACCATAATAATACACTTTTTTATTTGGGAATCATTAGACCAAATGTCCTCCGTTTCAAAGTGGACAAATGCATTAACACAAAAACGCGGCACCCGCTGGGGCACTATAAGTTTCAAATATAGAAAAAGCTACATTTTTATTGGCTTATTACCAACGAAAAAGTAGCTTTTGACTTGGTGCGGGTGTCCATAACGGATTTGATAAGAATATGATTTTACCGGCCCGAACACACATATTTCAATCCGCACATTTGCAGTTCTTTTGGTTTCTTCGTACAATATAATAAGCGATTACACCAAACTTATTATCTCTCATTGTTTTCACTTGGTTCATAGTAACGAACGGTCAAACTACGCTTACTTATGCTATTTGCTATGCTTATCCTTGCCATTCCTTTTTCAAGATAGCATACTGCATAGTGTTTTCGTAATGCGGAGTTCCGTCCGGGTTATTGACAAAAGATATGAATTCCATAAAAAGTCCTTCCCGGCGCATACCGAGTTTTTCACAAAGGTGCTGACTCGATAAATTATAGTCTTCGGTATAAGCATAGATTCGCCTTGCGCCTTTATCCCGGAACAGGTAATCATAGAAAGCGTGAGCCGCTTCATACGCATAGCCTTTTCCCTGATAAGCAACATTCAGCATCCAACAGGGGCTGAAGGTAACGCGCGGTGTATCTGTATCGTGGGTTTCATCAGGGGAATCGCCGGTCTCGGGATGGGCATCAATCTCACCGATGACCTTGCTGGTCTCTTTCAGAACGATGGCAAAATAGTATTCCGTTTCACCCACCCGCTTTTTCATTTCTTCCTTAGCTTCCTCAAGTGAATTCAGCTTCATGCAGGCAAAGCAGTTTACCGCCGGTTCTTTCAAATATTCAAATACATCTGCCGCGTCGCCTTCAAGAAAAGGACGCAGAATCAATCTTTCAGTTTCTATCATAGCTCTATCTCCTTATTTTTCAACTCTTTATTTGGTTGATTTATATTTTCGGACGAAACAAACAGCTTGTTTCTGTTTATAAGAATCATTACCATTGCCAAAGCAGCCGTTAACAGTGCCGCTGACGGATAGTTACACCACAAACCGGTAAGCTTCAAGGGCAGAAAAGCCGGGATTAATACCAAGGGGAACACGCAAGCGGAAGACATTGAAATCATCATAGCGTAAAGCGGCCTTTCAAGTGCCATAAAGAAGCATTGGACTGCCGTACCGAACCATTTGCAAAGATAGGTCCGACTTGAAATCCTGACGGCAAAAACGGTCATATCAAGTAGTGACAAATCTTTCAGGAAAGGTGTTGCGATGGTTTCGGGAAACATGAACATAATGATTCCGCCGATAATTGAAATCGCGGCGGCCGTTGTGAAAATGTATTTTTCAAGCTTTTTCACACGGTCTAACCGCCTCGCACCGTAATTATAACCGATCGCAGGCTGGAGCGAGTCCACGACACCGTATAGAAGCTGTTCGACAATTCCCGAAAGCGTCATAATAACGCCGTAAATCGCAACACCGGCTTCGCCGCCGAATTTTAGTAGCATGATATTCATGACAACGGAAAACAGTCTTCCGGATATGTTTGTAAGAAAAGGCGCAATACCGTTTTTATAAATTTGTCCGAGCATTTCCATAGAGAACTGCGGTTTTCTGAATTTCAACTGTAGCTTTCCGGGTATAAACACAGAGATACCGATAACTACGACAGTGAACATGGCAATGCTTGTGCCGAGTGCCGCGCCGATAATGCCCATAGGAAATACAAGAATCAACAGAAGCTCAAGCGCGACAGTCAATACGCAGAAAAGTATATTGAGCGTCATACTCATCTTCATTCTGCCGCTTATCCGCAAATAGTTATCAAGCGCAAACATTAATGGCGTAACAGGCGAAAACACTGCGTAAATTCTCACATACTTAACCGCCATATCAAGAAGTTCACCATCTGCACCCATCAAACTCATCATTATGGGTGCGCCGAAGAAAACTGCCGAGCCGCTGATAAGCCCTGTTATCATAATCAGCAGAATTGAGCAAGTAAAGTATTGGTTTGCTTTTATATCTTCCTTTTGCCCCAAAAAGATAGAAATCGGCACAGAAGAACCTACGCCGATAAGTTCCGCAAACGCGAAATTCATAATGACGATAGGCATTGCAAGACCGAGCGCGGCAAAGGCGGTGGTGCCGAGGAATTTTCCCACAAATACGGATTCAAATACCGTATAGAACGATGACGCAAGCATACTGATGCCGCCGGGGATCGCCGCTTTCATAAAGAGCTTTGACGGCTTGGTGTTAAGATACAACCTTTGACTCATCAGTTGCTCTCTATCTCCAATTCGTCTATTTGCTTTCGGAAACAGCTCACATATTTCTCCATCAGACGGATGTAGGTACTAATTTCATCATCTGACCATGAGTCAAACGCTTTCGCTTCCGCTTCACAAAGTCTGGCAACCGTTTTTTCGACAAAATCCTTTCCCTTATCGGTCAGAATAACAGTTTTGGATCTGCCGGTACTTTGTTTAAGATAAAGGATTCCGTCTGCTTCCAGACTGCGAATCGCTGAATTAATTGTTTGCTTATTGATTCCGGATAGTTTGTATATATCGCTGAGCAGGCAGCGCTCCCTGGCATCGTGAATGGTATATAACACGACAGATACGCTGTCTGTAATTCCGAGCTTCAGGGACGATTTATGGTAAAGAGCATCCAGCTCCGAAGCCAGATAGTTAATCTGATGAAGCTCGCTCATTCTGCTTTGATTCATTACTGCACCTCCAAGTACGATTTCGTACATTTTATATTATAGTACGGAATCATACTTTTGTCAATGCAGTTCACGATAAAGTTACAAAAGGGCGCGTGGACAATGGCTTCACAAAAAGCTCCCCACGCGCAGCATCATTTTACCCTTTGCACCCAATCGCAAGCGCGGGTATGAAACTATTTTTCTGGCAAATGAAACTATTTAGAGTAATTGAAAGCGCAGGTATAAGATGTGTCGCTGCCTCGGTGAAAATCATAGGTATTCAACAGTCAAGCAGCGGAACCAAGAGCACATAAAAGTGCCGTAAATACCTTATTTACAGGCTTTTTCGGCATAGAATAAGAACGCTAATGTTGACACTTACTGTATCAATATTAGCGTTCTTATATGGCAAAGAACACGATGATTGATACAATGCACCTGTCTTACAGCGATTGCACCCG
>CAYRYQ010000008.1:0-37376 GCA_964428505.1 uncultured Eubacteriales bacterium | reverse complement strand
TCGGCGCGTTCATCAGCGCCCGCCCGATCGATACCCGCTGCTGCTGCCCGCCGGAAAGTTGATTGGGCAGATGTTTTTCTCTTCCTTTCAGCTGCAGCACCTGCAGCAGATCCTCCAGCCGCTCTTCGTTCACCTTGCGCCCGTCCATCAGCACCGGCAAGGTCATGTTTTCCGTAACATTCAGCACCGGGATCAGATTATAAAACTGGTAAATCAACCCCACCTCCCTGCGCCGGAAGATCGCCAGCTGTTCATCATTCTTGGCATAAATATCGCTGCCGTCCATGTATACCTTGCCGCCGGTGGGTTTATCCACCCCGCCCAGAATATGCAGCAAGGTTGATTTCCCGGAGCCGGAAGGACCGATAATGGCAACAAACTCCCCCTTCTCCACTGTGAATGATACCCCGTCCAGCGCCCGTACCTCGTTGTCTTCTTTGCCGTAGGTTTTCACCAAATGTTCCACTCGAATCAATTCCATAAAAATGATCTCCCTTTATTCTGATATCTTTATCATACACACTTCGCATGACATCCGCGTGACTTTATTGTGACAATTTTGTCACAATAAAAAAAGAGAGGCGTTCGCCGCATGCAAATGAGCTGATGCGGTGAACGCCTCTCCTTCGTTTAGATCACATTTTTATAAAAGCGTACCACAAAGCGGGCTCCGCCCAAGGGCAGATTTTCCGCCTTTACCGTTCCGTTCTGTTCTGCAATGATCATACGGGCAAGAGCAAGCCCGATTCCAATGCTCTGTTCATCCGCGTTTTTTCCTCGGTAAAACCGTTCAAACAAATGCGGCAGATCCCGGGGATCAATTCCGTCTCCCGTATCGGAAACGCGGATTTCCGCAAACAAGGCGTTTTCTTCCGACTCCACCGTAATCACCCCACCCCGCGGCGTATGTTCCATGCAGTTTTTTAAAATATTTCCAAGCGCTTCCGAAGACCAAAGCAAATCCCCCGCAAAAGCCGCGCCCCTTTGCAGGTTCAACACCATGGTTTGTTCGCGCAGCTCCATGGGCACCGCGATGCTCTCTATTGTTTTTTGCACCAGCTGCTCGACCGGCACCCATTCTTTTTTCATATGTGCGGTGTCACTGTCCAACCGGGACATTTTCAGCAGTGAAGCGATCAGCCAATCCATCCGCTGCAGCAGCTGCTGCAGCTCCCTGCAGCTCTTGTGCCGCTGTTCCTCCGGCAGGGCCGGATCATTGAGTATCGAAAGAATCAAATGTACCGAAGTCAGCGGTGTACGCAGCTGATGAGAAATATCCGCCAAAAAATCGGCCAATTCCCGCTTTTCCCGCTGCAAAGCCCCCGACTGATCCCGCAGCTCCAGCGTCAGCTTCTGTACCTCGTTTTGAAGGATCGCCAATTCCCCTTCATTATACTGCGTAAAATCGATTCTTTCCGCCCCGTGCAGAATCCGGTCAATCTCGTCACTGAACTGCCGGATGCACCGATATCGGCGTCTGGTTTCCAGCGTAAAAATCAAAAAAAAGACCAGCGCCATACCCAAGCCCAGTAAAAACCCTCTCAAGCCAATAAAGAGCCCTCCGGCCAGTGCGCCCAATGCCGCTGCCAGCAGGTAGGCTATAAAAAAAATCCTGCGTTCTCTGTTCCGAAACCAGTCCATTTCAGGAATCCTCCGCTTTGTAGCCAAGCCCCCGCACCGTGCGGATCAGAGTGGGATTCTGCGGATCATCCTCCACCTTTTCACGCAGACGCTTGATATAAACAGTCAGCGTATTGTCGTTAACATATTCACCCGCAATATCCCAAAGCTCTTCCAGCAAACGGTTGCGGCTCAGCACCTTTCCTTTATTGTTCAAAAAAACCAACAGCAGCCGGTATTCCAGCGCGGAAAGAAAGAGCTCCTGCTCTTGCTTCTGCACCATGGCCCGCTCCGGATCCACCCGAAGCGGCCCCAAGGTCAAAACCGCGTTGCCCGGCTGACTCCGGCGCAGCACACTGCGGATACGGGAAACCAGCTCCCGGGGACGGAACGGCTTATTGATATAGTCGTCCGCGCCCAAATCCAGGCCGGTCACCACGCTGTATTCATCCCCGCTGGCGGTCAGAAAAATCACCGGGATATCTCCCTTTTGCTTGACCGCAGAGCAAACTGAAAAACCGTTGCCGTCCGCAAGGGAAATATCCAACAGAACCAGGTCGTAATGGATTTGCTCCACCGACTCCAGCGCGCCCGCTTGCCCCGGCACGGTATCCACTTCAAACCCTTCCCCTTTTAAAAAGGCGGCTAAAGAAGAAACAATGCTGTGGTCATCCTCTACCAACAGTAATTTTGCCATTATCCGCTCCCCCCTTTTTGGCCTGCGATGCGGTGAATACTGATGACGTGGAAATCAATCGACACATGGAATCCCCGTCCACCTTTTCGGTTGCCACGCAAGCAATAACTGTTTTTGGTTATTATACCAGAAAAGTGCAAAGAAGGCAATGCACGGCAGTACCTTGCCCAAATAAAAAAGCAGCTGCCCGACCGGACAACTACTTTTATCCATAAAAATGTACTCAGCCCTCAATTGCCTCAGCGGGGCAAACAGCAGCGCAAGCGCCACAATCGATGCATTCATCTGCATTAATCACATATTTGTCATCGCCCGGAGCAATTGCGCCCACAGGACATTCGCTCTCGCATGTACCACAATTCAGGCAAGCATCCGTAATTACATGTGCCATTGGAAAACACCTCCTTATAATATTCAAAAATATACTATCATATAAAATCCCGCTTTTCAAGTACTTTTTAAAATTATTTACTCCTGCGAAACCGGGGTTTCATTCTGCGCCTTTTTCTCATGGTCTTCCTTGCCCGCCCGGTTATTTTTTAAAGAACGTACTTCATTGGCCGGCAAGGTTTCAAAGGTAAACGACCCATCCTCTGCCGGATAGCGCACCTTCACAGTACCCGCCAGCACCGCCGTCTCCACAACCGTGCCGCGCCCGGCAGCCGTTTCCACCTGACTGCCCACCCGGGGCACCTTTTTCCCCAGCTCTTCATACGTTTCCTGCTCATAATTCAAGCAGCACATCAGAATGCCGCAGACGCCGCTGATCTTTACCGGATTCAGGGGCAATCCCTGATCCTTGGCACTTTTGATGGTCACCCGGCTGAAATCATTCAGAAACTGACTGCAGCAGAAAGGCCGCCCGCACATCCCGATGCCGCCCATCATTTTGCATTCATCCCGCACACCAATCTGCCGAAGCTCGATCCGCGTTTTAAAAACCGATGCTAAATCCTTGACCAGATCGCGGAAATCCACCCGACCCTCCGCTGTGAAGAAAAACAAGATCTTGCTGCCGTCAAAGGTGAATTCCACCTCCACCAGCGACATATCCAGATGATGCTTGCGCACCTTTTCATGGAACACCGCCGCGGCCTTTTTCTCCCGTTCCCGGTTGCGCTCCATCTGCCGGTGATCCGCCGCGTCCGCCGCACGCAGAACCGGCTTCAAAGGCTGCACCACCTCATGCTCGTCCACTTCCCGCGGCGCCAGCACAACCTCCCCGCACTCGGTCCCCCTTGCAGTCTCCACTACACAAAAATCGCCGATTTTCAATTCCAGACTGCCGGGGTCAAAATAATAGGTTTTTCCATTTTCCTTGAAGCGCACACCTACAATCGTTGTCAATTCAGTAATTCTCCCATCTGTACAATAAAACAGGTTTTCACCAGATTCTCATTTCCATAGCCGGCCAGCTGCTCCCGGGCCGCTAACGTAAGCGCCGCCATCTGATAGAGCTTAGCCAATTTCATTCTACCTAAAAATCCGCGGATTTGCAAGATACTTTCCAAAAAAACAATATTTTCTTCGTTGTTTGTGGTCTTATAAAGCAAAAAATCATGACAAAGACGGGAAAAGCTCTCCAGAAACAACGAGAAATCCCCTTTTGGAAGGGCACCGATCAGCTGATCCGCTTCCAGCATTTTCCCACGGCAAAGCTTGCCCAAAACGCGCACGCCCAGCTCCCCGTAAGGGATCAGTGTGCCCTCCTCCAGATAGTCCATCGCGCGGCCCAGATTGCCCCCGGCGGCGCGCAGCAGAATCTCCGGCCGCTTCGCTTCCGGAACCCGTTCCTTTATAAAAGCCGTTCCCGATGAAAGCGGCACCGGCCCCATCTCCCAAAGAACGCAGCGGGACCGGATGGTGGGCAGCACCTCAGCAGGGCTCTCGGCCAGCAGCAAAAAAGTAACCCGCTCCGGCGGCTCCTCCAGAATTTTCAGAATGGCATTCTGGCCGCTGTCATTCAGACTGCCGCAGCCGTCAATGATCATCACCTTCCGGAGGGCTTCCCCGGGCAACACGGCAGCTTCTGCCCGAAAAGTGCGCACCTCTTCCACCGGAATCATTTTCCCCCGCTCCTTCGGCGCAAGCCAAAGCACATCCGGATGCTCTCCGCGTGCCACACGTCCCCGCTGATCTTTGGTCATGCGCTCCGCCATCAGGCGCGCAAGGGTTTTCTTTCCGCTGCCCCGCTCACCGGTAATGAGATAGGCCTGATGAAAGCGCCCCGCCTCCAGCTCCCGTTTGATTTCCTCGTTGCCCAACAATGAATTATTCATAAACCCGCTCCACCGACGCGTCCACCTTCAGCGGGGCCAGATCCAACGTAATCAGATCCCCTTCTCTGCAGGGAACGCCGGTCACGTCAAAAAAGCTGTGGGTGGTGGCCAGCCGGCCGATCATCGGCACCGGCGTGCCGCTCACCCGGCCCCAGTAAACCGGTTTTTTCCAGAAATAGCGCAGGTCATGATAAAGATACCGGCACTGATCCACCAAACGAAACAGATCCGGTTCCCTGGTGCGCAACAGCCCATCCGCACTGCCCGCGGCGACCACGGCCACCCGGGTTTCTTTTTTAAGGCGGCAGACGCCCCCATATCCGATGTTGCTCCCCTTCTGCAGCTTGCGGATTGCCAAAATTTCAGCTTCAAACCGCCCCACCCGCTTAAAAGGCAGAAGCGTTTTCATCGGCAGACGTCCCGACAAAGCGGATCCGATCCGCACCGCGTCCAAATGGTATTTTTCATCTGTTAAAAAAGCACAGGAATTGGCCATATGGCGCATCGGAACCGGGATTCCCAGCTCCTCCAGCTGATCACAAACCGTGAGAAACCTGATCCGCTGTTCTTCCAGACTGCCGTCTTTTAAAAACGCTCCGTAACAGTGCGTAAAAATGCCGGTCACCTGTAAGGCCGGCAAAGAAAAGACTTTGGCCATTTCATCCGCTTCGTCCGGCATAAAGCCAAAACGGCCCATCCCGGTATCGACCGCCAGATGTACCCGCACGGTTACGCCGGCCTCCTGTGCCAGTCTGGAAAGAATGCGGGCGAATTCCAGCTGATCCACCGCGGTCGTGACGCCGGTTTCCACGATCCTTCTGGCATAGTCCTCGCTCCGCCCGCAGGACAGCACCAGAATTTCCACACGCTGCCCCAAAAGGGGCAGCGCTTCCTCCAGACGACTGACAGCTGCCAGCAGCATCCCCTCATCTTTTAAAAGAGCAAACAGTTCCTGCGCACCCAATCCATAAGCATTGGCTTTCAGCACCGGGATCATCAGGCTTTTGGTCTGCCCGCGCAGCAGGTTGAAATTATCCAGAATATCCTGCTTTTGAATGATCAGCTTCGCCATCGTCTTTTACCTTCTGTGCTTCACACGGAACAGCAGCATATTAAGTCGCCGATAGGCTTTGCTGCCCCATTTGGACCATTTTAGCAACAATGGGTTATAAACCAGATCCATCTCCCCCACAAATTCTGTCAGTTCCCCATTGAAGCCCCGCTTAAACCGGAAGAGACCATAAAGCGGGTTGTCCTCAGTCAAGTCGCCCGACACCCCGCGAAAATCATAAATCCGCGCGCCGCGCTCCACCGCCCATTGGATCATCTCATACTGCAGCAGATAGTTCGGCATCACATTGCGGTATTCGTTGGCCGACGCGCCGTAAAGATACCAAACCTTATCCCCGTAACCGATCGCGAGGGTTCCGGCAATCGCCTTCCCGTCCAGATACGCCATGTAAAGACGGGCATGTTCCCCCAACGCTTCCATCAAGCGCCGGAAATAAGCTTCCGTCCGCACCACAAAATGATCCCGCGTACCGGTAGTGGTCATAATCCGGTGAAAGTCCGGCAGGGCTTCCTGTCCGGCCAGGCGCACTTCCACCCCTTTTTTAACGGCCACCCGGATATTATAGCGGGTTTTTTGCTGAAAGGCGGCCAGCAGCTCTTCCGCGCTGCGCCCCTCCAGATAGAGCCGGAAAACAAAACGCGGCTGAATCCCCTCAAAATTTTTGGAATGGTCGGGCTCGGAAAAGCCCAGCCGCCGACAGATTTCCAGAAAGGTCTGATCGTCTGCCGGGATGTCCGGATCTATTTTCAAGGAACAGGCATGATATTTTTTGCCAACCCGCCCTGCGTCTTCCACCAGCCGGCATACCAGTGCCTCGTCATGCAGATCGCAGACCGGCCCCCGGCAGGAATACATGATGGCGGTGCCCGGCACCTTCCGGATCAGAAGCCCCATGGTTCCTTTTATAGCACCGTCCTCTCCGCGCACAATCACCGCTTCAAAATGCCAGTCCACCTTTAGCTTTGCCCATTCTACCGATTGACCGAAATGCCCCTTCGGATGGTTTTGAACAAAGGCTTCATATTCCGCAACGGCTTTCTGATTTTTAAGATCCAACAACTCCATGATCCGCTCTCCTTCAAAAACTACTATTGGGTAGTATACCACTTTTGTAAAAAGATGTAAACCAAATTCAAAAAATACCTTTGCATTTTAATGAAAAACGTGTATACTATAAAAAAAGCAAGGAGGAACGAACCATGATTACAAAAAATACGATTATTGCCGACGTTCTGGATCAGCATCCGGAAACCGAGGAGCTGTTTTTAGATATCGGGATGCACTGTCTATACTGCCCTTCTTCCAGAGGCGAAACCATTGAGCAGGCCTGCGCAGTGCACGGAGAAGACCCGGATGCCCTGATTGAAAAAATCAACGCCATGATCGGCGACTGAACCTGTGCAGGATAGCTTGTAGCTATCCTGCCCTTTTTTGCCTGTGTTTTAGTAAAGGAGAATTCTGGATGAGAAAAACATTAAAATGCATCAGCATCGCGCTGATTTTATCTTTCACACTGCTTCTGGCGGGGTCCTGCAAGACGGAGCAACCCCAGGCCTCACCGAAAATTTTTGCCATCACCGGCCCCAGCGGCGTTGGAATGGTCCATTTAATGGAAGGCTATACCGTCTCTTTAAGCGCGGCGCCCGATGAGATTGTGGCGAAGGTTGCAAACGGCGAGGCCGAAATTGCAGCGCTGCCCACCAATGTCGCTTCCAGCCTCTATAACAAGCTGGATGGAAAAATCACGGTGCTTTGCGTCAGCACGTTAGGCGTGCTTTATATGATGGACCGCACCGGTTCTGTCAGCCGTTTCTCTGATCTGGAGGGCAAAACCATTTATTCCACCGGCGAAGGAGCCAACCCTCAGTATATTCTGGAAGATCTTTTAAAGAAAAACTACATCAACGCAACGGTGAAATACTTAGGCACCAATGATGAACTGACGGCCAAGATGATCAGCGGAGAAATCGACATTGCCATGGTTCCCCAGCCGGTCGCCACGACGATTCAGATGAAATCCGACTTTAAACCGGCGCTGGACATGACCGCGGAATGGAACAGAGTCAACCCGGACAGCCAGCTCATGATGGGCTGTGTTGTGGCCCGCACCGACTACCTGAAGGACCACAAAAAAACCGTTAAGCAGTTTTTAAAAGATTATCAGGCGTCTGTTGACGCCATTGCAGACGATCCGGCAGGAGCCGCCGCGCTTTGCGAAACCTACGGAATCATCCCTTCCGCCGCCATCGCGGAAAAGGCAATTCCCTATTGCAACATCACCTTTGTGACCGGTCAGGAAATGAAAGACGGTCTTTCCGGCTATCTGCAGGTGCTCTATGACGCCAATCCTCAATCCATCGGCGGCGCGCTGCCCGGCGACCGCTTCTATTACGGCACCTGATTGTATCCGGACGAGGGTAAAAACATGAAAACTGCATTTGTATTGGAAGGGGGCGCCATGCGCGGGATCTACACCGCCGGCGTTCTGGACGTTTTTTGGGAACAGCAGATTCTGCCGGAAGGCATTATCGGCGTATCGGCCGGCGCAATCCACGGCAGTTCCTTTATTTCCGGTCAGCCCGGCCGCAGCATTCGTTATTACAAAAAATACAGCAAGGACAAGCGGTTTTTCAGCTTCCGCTCCCTTGTGACAACCGGTGCCATGGTGGGGGAAGATTTTTGCTATCATGTCATTCCGGAGCAGCTGGATCCCTTTGATTTTGAAGCGTTTACCCGCTCTCCTATTGATTTTTATGCCGCCTGCACCAACCTCAAGAGCGGACAGGCAGAATATCTGCTTTGCAAGGATCTGCGCCGGGACATGGATATCATGCGCGCCTCGGCCTCTATGCCCTATGTTTCCCCGATTGTACCAATCGGCGGCAAAAAATATCTGGATGGCGGCGTGGCAGACAGCATTCCAGTAGAGGCGGCCGAAAAGCTGGGCTATGACCGCCGTATCGTGGTCTGCACCCGCCCGAAAGGCTACCGCAAAAAGGCCGCCAGACTTTCCTTGGCCCGCAGAATGTACCGGGCCTATCCCGCTTTTATCACTGCCATTGCGCAGCGGCATCTGCACTACAACCAGACCATGGACCGCATCGAGCAGCTGGAGCAGAAGGGCACGCTCTTTGTGTTGCGCCCCTCTGAAGATTTGGAGATCCGCCGCACCGAAACCGACCCCATACGCCTGACAGCGCAATATGAATTGGGGCGCCGGGATGCGGCTGCAAAGCTTAACGCGCTTCGTCTCTTTTTGGGAAAGGAAGGCTAAAATGAAACCACTTTGCAGGAAAAAGTGTTTTTCACTGTTGCTTTCCTTTTGCAGCGTCCTGTTCTGGGTATTGCTCTGGGGGCTCCTAAGCCTCCTGCTGCGTCAGGAGCTGCTGGTCCCCACGCCGCAAAAAACAGGCGCGGTATTGGGTGCGCTGCTTTCCTCCCCCACCTTCTGGCGGGCGGCGGCGCTGTCCTTCCTCCGCATTCTTTTCGGCTTTTCGGCGGCGGCCGTTCTGGGCACACTGGGCGGCATTCTCTCTTGCCGCATTGCTTTTTTTCGCTGGCTGTTTTCACCGCTCCTGCATCTGATCCGTTCGGTGCCGGTGGCCTCCTTTATTATTCTGGCGCTGGTCTGGATCCAGACGGGATATCTGCCGGTTTTTATTTCTTTTTTAATGGTATTGCCGCTCTTTTGGAGCAACCTGCAGAACGGCATGGAGCATCTGGATGTCAAAGAGCTGGAAATGGGGCAGGTGCTGGGCCTTTCCCCGGCCCGCCTCTGGCGCGAGATCCGCCTGCCGCGGCTGCTGCCTTATTTCAGATCCGCCTGTGTGACGGGTTTGGGCTTCGCCTGGAAAAGCGGCATTGCCGCCGAAGTCATCTGCAGACCCAAAAATTCTCTGGGTTCCTTGCTTCAAAGCGCAAAAATGACATTGGAAACACCCACGGTATTTGCCCTGACGGTGGTCGTGGCGTTGCTCTCACTGGGGCTGGAGGGGCTGCTGCACCTTTTATGGAAGGGGGACACGAAATGACCGCTTTTTCCGATCTTTCCTTTTCCTATCCCGGCGGGTCGCTGCTCTTTCATCAATTTTCTCTGGAAATTCCGCCAAACGCCCGTCTCGCGCTGATGGGCGCGTCCGGATGCGGCAAAACCACACTGCTGCGAATTCTGATGGGCTTGGAAAAGCCCACCGGAGGCGCCGTGCTGCAGCCGCCCCGACCGGTGGCCGCTGTCTTTCAGGAAGACCGTCTGCTTTCTCATCTTACCGTGCTGAACAATGCGGCGTTGGCTTCAAAAGACACCGAAAAGGCTGCGGCGCTTCTAAAGCGTGCCGGACTGGGCGAGGTGCTGCATGCCTTCCCGGATGCGCTCAGCGGGGGCATGAAGCGGCGGGTTGCCGTGGTACGCGCTCTTTGCACGCCCTCCTCGATGCTGGTGCTGGACGAACCATTTAACGGATTGGACGAAAATACCCGTATTCTAATGGCATCTCTGATCAGCGAAACCTGGCATTCTTCTTTGCTGCTGGTCACGCATCAGGAAGAAGAGGCCCGCCTTTTAGATGCGAAAATTCATCGTTTATCTTGAATTTTGGAAACATACGGTTTTTTACCGTATGTTTTTCTTTTCTTGCGGCAAAATAAATCGCAAGAGGTGATCAAACATTGGATAACAAGGAATATAACGCATATCTGAAAACGAAAACGCCCGATTCCCCCCTGCTTAAGAACTGCCTGCTGGCCTTTCTGGTGGGCGGGCTGATCTGCTGTGTGGGGCAGGGAATCCATGATCTGCTGACATTATGGGTCTCTGGCGATTCTGTCAAAATCTGGCTGCCCATCTGCATGGTCTTTTTGGGGGCGCTGCTCACGGCCGTCGGCATCTACGACAAGATCGGCAAGCACGCCGGCGGTGGAACGATCATTCCCATTACCGGCTTTGCCAACTCCATTGCCAGCGCAGCGATGGAATTTAAGCAGGAAGGCTATATTCTGGGGGCTGGCGCTAAAATCTTCACCATTGCGGGGCCGGTCATTGTTTATGGCACTCTGGCCTCCATTCTTTACGGAATCATTTATTGGGGGATACGATTATGGCATTAAAGCAGGGAAAATATGCCTTCCGCTTTGATAAGAACATTTATATCGCCGGCTTTGGCAATGTGGCCGGGGCCAAGGAACAAAAAGGGCCCTTGGGAAATCTGTTTGATCAGATCGAGCAGGATCTTTATTGCGGAAAAAAGACAATGGAACAAGCCGAAGTCTATTTGCAGCAAACCGCCCTGGAACGCGCCCTGAAGCGTGCGGGGATCAACCGGGATCAGCTGGATCTGGTGGGCGCCGGCGACCTGCTGAATCAATGTATCAGCTCCTCCTACAGTTTCCGGGACAGCACGGTTCCCTATATCGGCCTCTATGGTGCTTGTTCCACAATGGCGCTCTCCACCTTGATTGCGGGGCTGACCATCGAGGCGGGGCTGGCCGAAACGGCCGCCGCCTTTACTTCCTCCCACTTTGGCACCGCGGAGCGGCAATACCGCTTTCCGTTGGAATACGGCGGGCAGCGCACCCCCAGCGCCCAGCACACCGTAACCGCCTCCGGCGCACTGATTCTATCCACCCGTCAAAATCCCGTCCGGCTGGCAGGCGGTGCGTTCGGTGCAATTTTAGACAAAGGGGTCACCGATGTCAACAATATGGGCGGCGCCATGGCGCCGGCGGCTCTTCGACTGATTTTGGATTACCTCCGGGAAACCAATACAAAACCGGAAGATTACAGTTTGATCCTCACCGGCGACCTGGGCTATGTGGGAGCCGGTGTGGTCGTGGAGCTGGCCGAAAAAGAAGGTGTAAATTTACACTCAAATTATCAGGACTGCGGCCTGCTGATTTATGACCGGGAAAAACAGGATATGCACGGCGGCGGCAGCGGCTGCGGCTGCAGCGCCGCGGTGCTCACCGCGTATGTGTTGCCCAAGCTGCAGCAGGGAACGCTGAAAGAGGTGCTGTTTCTATCCACCGGCGCGCTGATGAGCCCCACCTCCGTGCTGCAGGGAGAATCCATCCCCGCTATTGCGCATTTAATTCATTTGAAGGGGGAATCCGCATGAATCAGCTGGTTGTTTATCTCCAGGTCTTTCTGGTCGGCGGCCTGCTCTGCGCCATCGCCCAGATCCTGATCGACAAAACCAATTGGACGCCCGCCCGGATCGTGGTGTTGTATGTGGTGGGCGGCGTCTTTCTAACAGCCATCGGGCTTTACGACAAAATGAAAGACTTCGGGCAAGCCGGTGCCACGGTGCCGCTGACTGGGTTTGGCTACTCCCTGGCCAAGGGGGTCGAGCGGGCGGTGGATCAAAGCGGTCTTCTGGGCGCCTTTACCGGCGGCTTGCAGGCCACTGCCGGCGGGATTGCGGCCGCCATCGGATTCGGCATCCTCTTTTCGCTGTTTACCAAACCGCGGGATAAATAACGAACGCGCAGGATCACCGTTTTTCTCGTTTCATTTTCCTCGGTCTGCTATAAAAAAATAGCGCAAAGGCGTTTCTTTGCGTATGGTCAAGTCCGGAATAAAAAATCTTGGAACTGTTTTGATCGGTACGGGATAAGCGGCATAACAAAAAACGGCAGGAAAAGATTTTGTTCTTTTCTTGCCGTTGCTGTTCCATAGAGGCTGATTTTTTTCCTGCAAACTTAGATTGGTGTGTCGGTCAAATATCATCAGGCTGCTTTTCCCTTTCAGGGATCCCATTATTTGCGATACACTGTATTTAGGCGGTATACTAACCAGCATGTGCATGTGATCCGAACACCCTTCTGATGCTATGATTTCCACGCCTTTCTGCTGACATAACTGCCTCTGTACTTTTCCAATTTCTACTTTTATTTCTTTGTATATCACCATTCTTCTGAATTTCGGTGCAAATACTATATGGTATTGACATCTCCATGTTGGATGGTCTAAACTACTTCTGTCTTTATCTTTCACGATAAGACCTCCCTGATATTTCAGTCGTGTGGTCGGCAAACCACTTCTACTATATCAAGGCGCTTTTTCTTGTTACTTTTTTCGCTGCTAAAGCTCTTTGGTTCCCCCCGGCAGAGCCGGGGGGGTTACTTTGCTATGCAAGCAAAAATGGCAATAGGTGGCGATTTTGAGCCATCTATTGCCATTTTTGTTTGGTGGAGATAAGCGGGATCGAACCGCTGACCTCTTGAATGCCATTCAAGCGCTCTCCCAGCTGAGCTATACCCCCATAACGTGTTGTATTATACTATATCCGGGATCCTGTTGTCAACGCTTTTTTGTATTTTTTGCGGTATTTTTTATCACGATCCCAAAAAAGCCGCCACCGTTTTTCTCTTTCATGAAGGAATGATCATATTTATTCTTTTCTATTCATTACTTAGAATGACGGCGTTTTATATGCGGTATAATGCATCGCATTTATTTATGAATTTTTACATAACTTCTATGCAAATAAATAGAACTGTGCTATAATGATAATTATGAAAGGAAAGAGAGTGTCAGTATGAAGCGAATCTTTTACATCGCCGGCGCACTGATTTTGGTTGCCGGTTTAATTGGAATTATCATCCATTTTGCGTCTTTGAACCGTTCTCCCGCAGATGAATACCTCATTGAACATCCCTATCGTTTTTCTTCAGAAGAAAAATCGATCGGAACGGAATACCGTGAATCTTATGTGCAGCAGGGCGGCTGTATCTTTTTATCCTATCCGAAAACCGGAAATCAGGAAACCGATCAAAAAATTCAGCTCTTTTTGCAGGAAGCCAAAGACGATTACGATTCTTTTGCAGCGCAGGAGGAAAGCGAAACCGTTACCATCCCGCAGCTTGTTTTTAATTACAGCATCGGGAGCTTTGACCCTTATAATGCTCTGCAACTTCATTATTCCATCGGCCGCTACCAGCCAGACGGCACTGGTGACGACTCCATTCAGAAAGACCAGTTTTATTATCTCGGCAGCGATCAGGATATTCTGAATCTGGATGGCGTATTAGGCGCCAATACGGAAAAGAAACTCAACATCATGCTGCAAAACAGCGGAAAAAGCACGGACAATCTGGAGGATTTTTGCATTCAAGACAATCAGGTTGTTTTGCGCTGGAGCGACTCCACCGAGGCCTTTGGGATCAAAGAGGTTCAGCAGGCCAGCGTGATCGACCCCAGCAAGCCGATGATTGCCCTGACCTTTGACGATGGGCCCGGAAAATATTCCCGCAAATTTGCGGATCTGCTCACACAATATAACGGGCATGGAACATTTTTTGTGTTGGGAATCAACGCCACCACCTTTTCCGAAAGCTTAAAGTATGTATATGACGCGGGAAACGAAATCGGCAGCCATACCATGCACCATTTGAATCTGAACAAGTTGACCGAAGCACAGATCAAGGCAGAAATCACCGATGCGGACGCGGTGATCGAAGGAATTACCGGAGAAAAGCCCACCATGATCCGCACGCCCTACGGAAATACCAAAGAAGCGGTGCTGCAACTGCTGGACCGTCCGATGATCAAATGGAATGTTGATACATTGGATTGGAAAAGCCGCAACGCAGAGGCGGTTAAAAAAGAAATTCTGAAGCATGCCAAGGACGGCAATATTGTTTTAATGCATGAAGTGTATGAATCCACCTACGAAGGCCTTTCCGTCGCCATGCAAGAGCTGAGTGCGGAAGGATATCAGTTTGTTACCGTCAGTGAGCTCATGATGTACCGCGGCGTCACGCCGGTCAGCGGGCAGGTCTATTGCTCGATCCCGCCCGCATGAATGATTTCGCTTTTTTCAAAATTGCCATAAATGCCTCCTGTCGTAGAACAAAAATACGATGGGAGGTTTTTTGATAATTAAAACGCTCCTTGGGGGCCGACGCTCCTTGGGGACCGGATTTTCAATTGAAGGGGCGTACCAAATTGAATCATTCCTTTTTAGTGACAGCTGTTGACAATTTGCCGGCAAGATTCTATAATAAAAAAATCAATAAAAAAGGATGTGGAATGGAATGAAACAGCAATGGGTGGCAGCTTGGGGCTGCCCCACCGTTCGCATAAAGCGGAACTGCGCCGAATGGATGAAGGATGTTACGGTCCGGTTCACGGTTCTGCCGACCTTGTCCGGAGAGCGGCTGCGTCTTCGCTTCTCCAATTTATTCGGCACCGAAAATGCGGTGATCACGCGGGCCACTGTTGGCTCCCTGCTCGACACCAAATCCGTTTCTTTAACAGATCTTGCCGAAATCCGCTTTAACGGAAACGAAAGCGGCACCATGGCGCCCCGCGGCGCGCTGGTCTCCGACCCGGTTGCTTATACGCCGCGGGCCGGCGTGCCCTTTGTGGTCAGCCTTTATTTTCAGTCGTTCACTGCCCTCACCACCGGGCAGAACAACAGCGGCCCGTTTATCGAAAAATGGGTGGCCGAAGGCGACTGCACCCACCAGGAAGTGCTGCCGCTCCTTCAATACGCGGAGGCTGACGCCTATCCCTTTATCCACACCATCGAGATTCTTGCGCCGGAAACCGCCTATGGCATTGTGGCCTTCGGCGATTCCATCACCGCCCAGTCCTGGCCGGACCATCTGGCCCGCCGCCTGCTTTCCTTGGGTAAAGAAGCCGCCGTGGTGCGCAAGGGAATCAGCGGCGGCCGGGTGCTGCGGGAATATCCGTGTGATCTTTACTGCCACTACGGCCCCTCCGGCCTTTCCCGCTTCGAACGGGAGATAACGCTGCCGGGAGTTCAAAAGGTGTTCATTCTCCATGGCATCAATGATATTATTCACCCCGGAGAAGCCGGAAATCCATTCCGCCCGGCCAGTGATCTGCCCCGGGTAGAGGAGCTGATCGCAGGGCTGCAAGCCTATATCGATATTGCCCACCGGCATAAGATTGCCGTTTATCTTGCGCCGATCCTGCCCTTTGAGGGCTGGCGGACTTATCATTCAGAAAAAGAAGCACTCCGGGAGCAGGTCAACTTCTGGATTTACAAAAATGCTCCGGTGGAAGGGGTTCTGCCCTTTGAAACCACCGTGTTGGATCCGCAAAACCCGCTGGCTCTGCTGAAAGAATACGACAGCGGCGACCATCTGCATCCCAGTGTTGCCGGAGCCAAAGCCATGGCGGAATGCATTCCGGAAGAATGGCTGTAATCCGTCGAAGAAATCCAGCCGCGATCAGAACGAACGCTGATCGCGGCTGGATTTAAAGACTGTCAAAAAAGTCCCGCATCGCAAAAAACACCAAAACAATTGGTTTTCATAGCAATGTGGAGTGTTTCTAAAAAACTTATTTATTAGCAGATCAAAAGAAAAAATGCGGCGTTTTGTCGCATAAAACCTACGTTTTTGCTTACGGCGTCCATGCCGCCTTACCGTATCGATATACGCCGACAGGCAGCATGTCCTGGTCTTCGGGCTTTTTAAACAGTTTCCCAGCGTGCCGAAAGGCTCGTTTTTCGGCACGCTGGAAATCCAGCCGCGATCAGAACGAACGCTGATCGCGGCTGGATTTAAGACTGTTGCTATGTAAGAATCGCCTCCTTTTTTCATCCCTTTATAAAAAGCAGGATGATACACTTATCCTAGTTTCCTATAAGAAGCAAGGCCTTTCCTTCGATGATATACGATCAGAATTTATTTTGAACCAAGCCATGCAAAGGAGCGTTCCATGATTATTAAAGATCTGAAGCTGCCGGTTTCTCACACGCCGGAGGAGCTGCTGCACAAAATCAATCAGCAGACAGCGTTCCGGCAAACCGACTGGCGTATTTTGCGCCAATCCATTGACGCGCGCAAAGTGCCGGCCCACTATATCTACACAGTGGAGGCGATCGAACGGGGCACTCTTTTTGAAGAAGCAGTGCCGCTGGCGATTCCCGCCTTTCGCGGCACGCAACGACCCATTGTGGTGGGCAGCGGCCCGGCAGGACTGTTCGCCGCATGGATTTTAGCCCGTGCCGGCGCTTGCCCACTGCTGCTGGAGCGGGGCAAGGCGGTGGAGGAACGCCAGGCTGACGTGACGCAGTTCCAAAAAAGCGGCCGGTTGGATCCTGCCTCCAATGTGCAGTTCGGGGAGGGCGGTGCCGGCACCTTTTCAGACGGAAAGCTAAACACCGGCATCCACAATCCTCTTTGCCGCACGGTGCTGGATTGCTTTGTGGCGCACGGAGCACCAAAGGAAATCCGGTATCTGGCGAAGCCCCATATCGGGACCGACCGGCTGCAGGGTGTGGTGCGTTCCCTGCGGGAGGAAATCTGCGCTTTAGGCGGCCAGGTTCATTTTGAGGAGCCCATGCGGGAGCTGCTGCTGGAAAACGGGCAGGTTACCGGCATGGTTGGCCACCAAACCTATCTTGCCGATCAGGTGGTGCTTGCCATTGGCCACAGCGCGCGGGATACGCTTCGGATGCTGGCGGAAAAAGGCGTTCCCATGGAACCAAAAGCCTTTTCGATCGGGGCGCGTTTCGAGCATCCGCAGGCGCTGATCAACCAGAGTCAATACGGCGCGTCGGCACCATTTTTGGGCGCGGCGGACTATAAGCTTTCCTGCCATACCCGTGACGGGCGCGGGGTATATACCTTTTGTATGTGTCCCGGCGGCTATGTGATAGGTGCGGCCAGTGAAGAAGGCGGCGTGGTCACCAACGGCATGAGCTATCATGCCCGGGATGGGCAAAATGCCAATAGTGCGTTCTTGGTCAGCGTCACACCGCAGGATTTTGGCGCTCATCCCTTGGATGGGGCCGCGTTTCAACAGGCGCTGGAGCAGACTGCCTTCCGGCTGGGGGGCGGCGGCTATCATGCCCCGGCGCAGCGGCTGGCCGATTTTTTGGCCGGGCGCCCGAGCCGGTCCTTCGGCACCGTTCAGCCCACCTATCGACCGGGCGTCACGCCTTCAGATCTCCACCTTCTGCTGCCCGCCTATGTCACCGGCGCCATGAAAGAAGCACTGCCTCTTTTTGCCCGGCGGCTGAAGGGCTTCGACCTGGCTGACGCGGTGCTGACCGGGCCGGAAACCCGCAGCTCTTCCCCGGTACGGATTTTGAGAAATGACTTGCTGGAAAGTGCTGTTCGTGGCCTTTTTCCCTGTGGAGAAGGCGCCGGCTATGCCGGCGGCATTATGTCCTCCGCAGTAGACGGCATTCGCTGTGCTTTGTCTATCCTCCACCGATAAAAACGCCGCTCCAATTTTTTTGCGGCAGCCACCCTTTGCATTTTCATGAACGCGCCCCGAAACGGTTTTGATTGCCGTTTCGGGGCGCGTTCATGAAGTTTTTCAGACCTCTTTTTTAAATCTTTACTTGAAAATCCCGATGACATTTCGGGCAAGTCACCGTGTGACGTCCTTTCCGGTTCGGCAAACGAAGAGTGGCCCTACAATGCGGACAGGTCCGGTAACGGAAAGTCTTCCGTTCCTTCCGTTTTTTCTTTTGCAGCAAAAACCATCCGGTCGTCTGCCGCCGCTTTTCCCAATAACGCGCGTTTTCCCGCTGACGGGCAACCAGATTCCGGGAAAAAATCCGGAAAAAGATATAAACGGCCAAAACCAGTGTCAAATAATACAAAGGCTTCCAAAAGAGCCCTGCCAACAGCAATACGACATAAAAGTAAAACAGATCCTGACCCAGCCGGTCAAATCCATTCCGCCCGGCCAGCAGACGCGTGATCCGGTCTCTTAGCTTCATCTTCCCTCTCCTCCTTTTTATCTAACATCCGCAAAACCCGCAAAACAGCCGGGTCAGGCAAAGCCCTAAGCAGAGATTGCCCATGGCATTGCTCTGCGGAACCTCAAAGCCCTGTCCATAGGTTTCATAAGCCATGCCGTTCATTTGCAGCCGCTGCAGCAAAAGCCGATACTCCTGATTGTCTGGTTCCAGCTCCATCGCCCGCCGGGCAAATTCCATTCCCTGCGTGCGGTTACCGACCCCGATATGAGCCAATGCCGACAAATAATACCACTCCCCGTCCCGGTCCCCGACCCGGTTTAAAACGTGGAAGGCCTCTTGATAGCGCTGATAATAAATATAGTTGCGCACCGCGGTCATCTCCGGGGAAGAACCGCGTTGCCCCGCCTGGTATCCGTACTCTTTGGAGCCGGTTTCTTTTCCTTGTCGTTCCCGGATGATCTGATCATAGGCCGCATTGATTTCCGCCATGCGCTTTTCTGCCGTGGCCCGGTCCGGGTTCAGATCCGGGTGATTTTCCTTTGCCAGACGTCGGTAAGCTTTTTTGATCTCATCGTCGGTGGCGCCGGGAGAAACCCCCAGAACATTATATGGATTTGCTATCATTCTTTTTCTCCTTCTTCAGCAGCTCATATTTGCTCCAGATTCCGGAATAAAGAATATTCCGCAAAATATCCAGATGCTCCGCCAGCGGCAACCGTTCCAAAATGAGCGCGCATTCCCCCAGGCTGTTTTTGAGCATTTCCTCCACCCGCACTTCAAAATCCGGCAAGACCTCTATCAAAGTCAAGGGGTTATAGCCGGCCCTTTTCCGGTCTTTTTCCAAATCCTCATAGGCATCCATCCAGTAAATGAAATGACCCAGCGCCTCCCCGAATTTCCGGCAATCCTCAGCCCAATAATCTTTTCTATACATAAAAAGCTGTCCCAAAAGAGCGCCGAAAATATTGGCGGCCGTGTCCAGATCACGCGGCCCTTTTGCCTCTTCGGCCCGCAGGGCTTCCATTCCTTCCAGCACCGCTCTGGTCTGGCGGGGATATCGCTTCTGTATTTCCGGGATAAACCGATGCAGCCGCATCGCAGCCGTACGGGCGGTGCGCCTTCTTTCGTCCTCCCAGTCATCCAGGAAATTATAATAGGCCAGCAGCACATTCATCGCCGCGCCGTAATCGATCAGCTCATTTCCCGCAATCTTCTTTTTCCGGCGGGGGTGTACCATACAGCGCAACCACTTTTGATGCGTTTTGGGATCATAGAGATCCGAAAGCAGCAAGACCATGAAGGTCATATCATAATTCAGCGTCAGACGCCCGAACGTTCCGAACTGCCGCTTCAGACTATGACACAAACCGCAGTAATAAGCGCGATAAATCTGCTCCTGCTCCGCTGTGAGCTGCTCCTTATTGGCGATCACATACCCGAACATGACCTTCACCTCCTTTAGTAAGAATTATAGTACACCTAAAATATTTTTTTGTCTTGAACAAATTGTAAATTTTAAATAAATCCTGCTTAGACTCGCCTTTCTCAATAAAAATTCAGGCATAAGTTCTCCCCATGTTCCATATGCTTTAATGCTGAAAGGAGTGTTTGGAACATGGCCACCAAAATAGTAATTGACCCCGGTCATAATCCGCAAGGATTCAATGCCGGCGCGGAAGGACACGGATACCGGGAGCAGGATTTAGTATATGAAGTCGCGCAGCGGCTTGCCGATCTCTTGCGGCAAAACGGGAATTTTGAAGTGAAGGTTACCCGAAACACCCCCACGGAAACACTTGGCACCTCCAATGCCAGCAGCCTGCGCGAACGGGTACAGATCGCCAATGATTGGGGTGCCGACTACTTTATCAGTATTCACGCCAACGCCTCCACCAATCCGGAAGCGACCGGCACAGAAGTTTATACCTATAAGGACAGCGGCGCGGCCCGGGATCTCGCGCAATCCATTCAAGACGCGATCGTATCCGAAATGGATATGAAAGACCTAGGGGTCAAAACCAATCCCTCCCTCTATGTACTGCGGCGCACCCAGATGCCCGCCGTATTGACGGAGCTTGGTTTTATCACCAACAGCACAGACGCCGAAAAAATGGCTTCTGATCCAGAAGGGTTTGCCAAGGCGATCTATGACGGAATTATAGATTACCTGGGTCTGGCATAAGAAACAACCATAAAAGAATATGCTGCCTTTCGTCTTTTTTGATGAAAGGCAGCATGTTTTATTTAATCGCTGAACCCGTTCGGATTCTTTTTTTGCCAGTTCCAAAGATCCCGGCACATATCATCAAGATTCTTCTCTGCCACGAACCCCAGTTCCTCTTTTGCCTTTGTGGTATCGGCATAAAGCGTTTCCACATCTCCCGGCCGACGCGGCGCAAGCCGATACGGAATCCGGACACCGCTGGCCCGCTCAAAGGCGTGAACCACCTCCAGCACGCTGTATCCTTCGCCGGTTCCCAGATTATAAATAAATACGCCGGCTTTCCCTTCCTGCGCCCTCAGCGCTTTTAAATGGCCCTTCGCCAGATCCACCACATGAATATAATCCCGCACGCCGGTCCCGTCTTTGGTGTGATAGTCACTGCCGAACACCGAAAGTTCTTTGAGCTTTCCGATTGCCACCTGTGAAATATAAGGCGTCAAATTATTGGGAATATTCTGGGGATCCTCTCCGATCAAGCCGCTCTCATGCGCACCCACCGGATTGAAGTATCTTAAAAGCGTAACCGTCATCTCGGGGTTGGCTTTGGCGATATCAGTCAACAGAATCTCCTGCATCAGCTTTGTTTGCCCATAGGGATTGGTTGCGCTGGTGGGGAAATCTTCCTTCACCGGAACTACCTTGGCGTCTCCGTAAACCGTGGCAGAGGAAGAAAAGACAAACCTTTTAACGCCATATTTCTTCATGGATGCCAGAATATGAAGCGTTCCCACTATGTTATTGTGATAATAAAGCCAAGGCTTCTGACAGCTTTCTCCCACCGCCTTCAGGCCTGCAAAATGAATAACTGCATCGATTTTCTCTGCTTCGAAAATGCGGTCCATCGCGTCGCTGTCCAGCATATCCGCTTCATAAAACTTAAAGTCCTTTCCGGTGATTTCCCGGATCCGGTCTAATGCCTTTTGCTTGCTGTTATAAAAATTGTCAAATGCCACCACTTCTTCACCGGCATTCAGCAATTCCACAATGGTATGACTGCCGATATAACCGGCTCCGCCTGTCACTAATACTTTCATTCTATCTCTCCTTTGCAAGATCACTCATCTCCACGCGGATTTGAGACAAGCTGTTTTCCAACGGTTCCGCGCTCCATTCCGCCATCTGAACAAAAGGACGTGCCTCCCGTTTCATTATCACATGAAAGCTGGCGCCTTCCTCTGTTTTTTCATACAGAAGCTGCGCACCCTGATGCTCCAACAGTTTTTTTGCCATTGCCAAGCTAAAGCCAAGGCCTTTGGCCCCTCTTTTATCCGGGGTGCGGTAGCCCCACTGAAAAAGCTTCTGCGGATCCTTCACGCCCGCCCCATTGTCAAAAACAGTCAGATAAACCAGCTCCTCTTCCGTGCGCGTGCGCACGGTCACTTCCTCTCCGCCGAAGCGGATGGCGTTGCTGAGCAGGGTTCCCACCACCATTTCCATATCTTCCGGCATCATTTTAACAAAAAGATCCGGCACAAATGGCGCCGAAAAGACCCGGGTGCCAGGCATAATCTCATTAAAATTGCGCACAAATCCGGAAACAAAGCTTCCCACGTCAATCGGGATCCGGTACTCTGTTTTCCCTTCTCCGTCTAAAGCCTGATACAAATGGTTGGACATGCGCATGATGCGGCGAACCCCAAAGCCAATTTCCTTTCCCTCCGGTGTATCCAGCCCGATGGACTGCGCCATTCCATATATATCGTTCAGATAACTCATCAGTTTTCCCTGAGAATTTCGGAACACACACTTCAGCTGCTCATTCTCCACCGCCACAGATTTCTCTTCCACCTGCATCACCAGATAGCGCTTGTCTTCAAGAAAATAAGGCACCATAAACAAAGTGAGCAGATGATCATTGATCTGCGTTGGAAGACTGATTCCCTGTCTGATTTCCAAACAGCGGGCCATTTCTTTTTGGACCGCTGGCGAAATCAGTGCTGTTTCTTGTTCTTCTCCGATACGATTTAACAGATCTGCCACCGCGGAAGAGCCATAAACCATCTGCCCATCCTCTCCAAATACCAGAACGGGCATCTGCGCAGATCGGTATAATCCGGAAAAGAAATCGAATACTGAAACCATTTTATTTCTCCTTTTATTTCCCGGTAATTCCTTTTACCATTATATAATATGAATCGAACTTTGTAAAGCATCTACCGCAAAACAAAAGATTTTTAATAAAATTAAAAAAAAGGGTTGCAAAATAAAGCACTTCCTTTATAATAGGCAGTGAATTGAACATGCGAGGGGGTTAAAACGTGTGATTCAACGAAAGTTGACAAAGGGGAGTTTTAATCTGCTTTAAATAAAAGGCGCCAACCGCAGATTAAAAACGAGCCGCATTCCTCTTCCGGAGGAATGCTGTGCGCCTGAACAACCAAATATCATGAAACCGATTCAATTTATCTTTTCCTGCATGCACGGCCGGAAGTTCCTGTTTTTCTTTTGTTTACTGGTCGTTATTCTCATCGGTGCGATTGCGCTGCTCCCCACCATGTTTATCGGAAACCTGGTCGATCATGTGCTGTACCAACAGGGCAGTATCACCTGGATTGAACGGCTTTTGGGAATTACCGGAAGCACCGGCAAAGCCGGTATGCTGCTTCGGTACCTATTGGCTGTTATCGCCATTACCCTTGCCTCTACCGGCATCCGTTATCTGGTCCACAATGTGCTTTACCAGATCAGTGTGGATTCCGGCGCAAAAATCCGGCTGTCCCTTTATGATAAGCTGCAGTCGCTCAGCGCCGGATTTTATTCCGCAACGCCGAGCGGAGAATTGATTGCCAATCTGACCTCCGATGTGTCGCTGATCGAATCGCTCCTCCGGGATCAGGCCTATAACTGGATCAAAAACATTTCTCTTTTTGTTTTTACCCTTTGTATGCTGTTTTATTATAATTTCACCCTCACGCTGATTTTAACGGTTTTTCTTCCGATCATTGCGGTATTGAGTGCCGTTATTTATCGTTATACCCGCTTCCTGCACCGCCGTTTGCGGGAAAAATTCAGCGGAATGAACACCTATGTAAATGAAAATCTGGGCGCCTACCGGGTGGTGAAAGCCTTCGCCCGGGAAAACTATGAAATAGAACGCCTGACCGCCATCAGCACCGATTATCGGGATACCGCCGTAGACAACACCAAACGCCGTTTGTATGTATCGACTCCCCTGCATCTGGTCAGCCGCCTGATGGCTATTTTGGGGCTATGTATTGCTGCCATTTATGTAATCCGGGGAGAAATGACCATCGGTGCGCTGACAGTCTTTAACTCCTTTATTTTCAATCTGCAGGCCCCCATCACCACCATCACAACTCTGATCAGCGAAACCCAGCAGGTGATGGTATCCGCCCAAAAGGTCTACGACCTTTACACCACCGAGCCGGAGGTGGAAAACAATCAGCTGCTGCAAAGCAAGCACGGCCGGATCCGATCCATCGAATTCCGAGATGTCTCACTGGAATTAGGCGATCAGCAGATTCTCAAACACCTTAATCTTACCATTAAAGAAGGGCAGACCTTTGCGATCATGGGCCCTACCGGTGCCGGCAAAACCATTTTGATTTCATTGCTGATCCGGCTTTATGATCCCACCGAGGGGGTCATTCTGGTCAATGGCGTGGATATCCGCAACGTGGAACTGCAAAAGCTGCGGCGGGAAATTGCCATTGCCACGCAGGACGTCTTTTTGTTTTCCGACACCATCGACAGTAACATCGCCTATTCCAATCCGGATATGCCGGAGGAAATGGTGCGTGCCATGGCGCAAACCGCCCAGGCCGCCGACTTTATTGAGCGGCTGTCCGATGGCTACGACACCATCATCGGCGAACGGGGCATCGGGCTTTCCGGCGGGCAGCGGCAGCGGATCGCTTTGGCGCGTGCGGTTGCCAAAGATTCCTCCGTGATTATTTTGGACGATACCACTTCGGCGGTAGATATGGAAACCGAAGTCAACATCTTAGCCGAGCTGCGCAAAATCAACAAAAAGATTAAAATCATTGTAGCCCAGCGCATCAGTTCCGTCACCGACGCCGATGAAATCATCATCTTGCAGGAAGGGCGGATCACAGAGCGGGGCACCCATGACGATCTGCTGCAAAAAGACGGTTATTACGCGGAAATATACCGGATCAGCCACCAGGGAGAGGAGGCTGTTCTCCATGGCTAAAAGAAATACCTATGAAATCGACGAAGCGTTGGAAACTCCTTTCAATATCAAAAATCTGGCGCGCTGCAAGCCCTATATTCTGCATCAGATCAAGCCGTTGATTGCCGGGCTGATCTTCAGCATCCTGGCCACTCTTTTCGGTCTGCTGGGCCCTTATTATACCAAGGTGATCATCGACCGGTTCATTCCGGATCAAAATATCAGGGCGGTCATTATCATTGCGGTGCTTTATTTTTTCACCTCCTGTCTGGCAGAGCTCTGCGCCTTTTTTCAGTCTCTGTTTACCGCCAAAGCCGGACACCAGATCATCCATGAAATCCGGGTGGATCTCTTTTCCCACATTCAGCAGCTGTCCTTTAATTATTTTGACAGCCGGCCCCGGGGTAAAATTCTGATCCGGGTGGTGCATTATGTGAATAATGTGGCGGACTTTTTATCCAATGGGCTCATTAATATTGTGGTGCAGGGTCTGTCGGTGTTCTTTATTTTGTTCTTCATGCTATCATTAAGCCCGAAGCTGACCCTGTGCGTATTGTCCGGCCTGCCCCTTGTGCTCTTGTATCTGATCCTGATCAAAGGAAAACAGCGCCGTGCATGGACCCGCTGGAGTGCCAAGAACTCCAACACCACCGCCTATGTCAGCGAATCAATCAATGGCATTCAGATTACGCAGGCCTTTAACCGTGAAAAGGTCAACCGCGGCATTTTTCAAAATTTGCTGAAACAGCTGAACCGTACGTTTATGTACGCCGCCCGTATCAATCTGCTGATGCCGGTATTGATCGAGAATATCACCCGGTTCGTCTCCTGCTTTTTATATCTGATGGCGGTGCTGTTCTTCACCAAAGAGCAATATACCGCCGGCGTGATCATTGCGATGGCCTCCTATTCCGGACGTTTCTGGGGACCGATTCAGTCTATGGCCAACATCTACAACAGCCTGATCAACACCGGAGCCTATCTGGAACGGATCTTTGATACCCTGGATGAAGAGGTGGAAATCAAAGATCTTCCGGATGCCGCCCCTCTTCCCCCGATCACCGGGCAGGTGGACTATCGGGATGTGGTCTTCTCCTATGAAAAAGGAATCCCGGTGCTTTCTCACCTGAATCTGCATGCCGATCCCGGCCAGAGCATCGCGCTGGTGGGCCCCACCGGCGCCGGAAAAAGCACCATCGTCAATCTGCTCTGCCGGTTTTATGATCTGGACAGCGGAAAAATTCTGTTGGACGGGCACGATATCCATCATGCAACCCTGCGTTCGCTGCGCAGCCAGATGGGCATCATGCTGCAAGACAGCTTTATCTTTACCGGCACGATCCGGGATAACATTCGTTACGGCAAGCTCGATGCCACCGATGAGGACATTGTTCAAGCTGCCAAAACCGTCTGTGCGCACGACTTTATTCTGCAAACGGAGCAGGGCTACGATACCTGGGTCAATGAAAAGGGATCGATGCTTTCCAGCGGGCAGCGCCAGCTGATCTGCTTCGCCCGTACCGTGCTGTCCAACCCGGCAATTCTGATTCTGGATGAAGCCACTTCCTCCATTGATACTGAAACGGAAAAATTGGTGCAGGAAGGCATCTCCAATCTTCTGAAGGGACGCACCTCCTTTATTATTGCCCACCGGCTGTCCACCATCGCCAGCTGCGATCAGATCATGTATATTGCGGACAAAGGGATTCAGGAGCAGGGAACACACGAAGAATTGCTGCAAAGAAAAGGCCTTTATTATCATCTCTATACCGCCCAACTGGAAAATGCAGAAGCCTCTCTATTATAAAAATGAAAAACCGCCTGTTAAAATGAAACAGGCGGTTTTTATTAAGAAGCAATCTTGCGATCCAGTCGTACACGCTCTGTCAGCATGGATATAAATTCTCCGTTGGTGGGTTTCCCCTTGGAGCTTTTAACCGTAAAGCCGAATATGGAATTGAGCGTATCAATATCACCACGGCCCCAAGCCACTTCTATGGCGTGGCGGATCGCTCTTTCCACCCGAGAAGCCGTGGTGTTATTATTTTTTGCAACGGTGGGATATAAATCCTTGGTAATGGCTTTCAACATATGCCGGTTTTCCAAGGAGAGCAAAATAGAATCCCGAATATAATCATAACCACGGATATGTGCCGGCACGCCCACTTCATGCATCAGTTCAGCCACATACCGCTCCAGTTCAAACCGCCCGTCATCGGGCAGCTCTTCAAAGCCGGCTTTTTTCTTGTCAATAATTGCCATGAAACGATCTCGAATGAATTGGTAGTCCAGCGGCGGTAAAATAAACAGGTCTCCGCCGGCGTCCATAACATGCTGTGCCAAACGGTCATTGGGCACCTGAGACAACACTGCTAACACCGTATTTTTGCGATACCCCACATTTTTGAGACCTTCGATAACCTCATAACTACTTCGGCCGGGTAAAAAGCTGTCCATCACCACCACATCCGGCTGCAATTCGGTGATTACCCGTACCGCATCCAGGCCGCTGGCGCAAACCCCCAGAACTTCCATCCCCAGTTCTGTGAAACGATCTCGGTTGTAACGAGCCGCTTCCTCGTCGGTCTGCAGCAATACCAATGTCATCTTCTCAAAGGTTTCATTAAGCATTTTACGTACTCCTCCTCGTTAAGGGCTAATTTTTTTCGCCCCTTTCAATCAAATGATACCAAATTATTGCACATAATACTGTCGAAATGTGTCATGATTATAAAAATGTTTAAAACTTTCCGTATAAAATTTATGGAATGTTTATAAATTATTCACCATGGCTTCTCCTATCTTCCATTTCTATTATTAAGCGCGAAAAAGTGCCGGTCTTGTTCTCCCCCATAAGAACAAGACCGGCACAATGCAAAACAATATTATCCGTTATTCTGAGCCAACAGCTCAAGCAGCGCAACCACATCTGCAATCCCGATTTTTCCATCCAGATTGACGTCTGCTTTTTCTATCGGCAAGGTGACTGCATGACCGTTAATATACCGCATTAGCAGAATAATGTCCGCCATGCCAAATGCGCCATCGCCATTCAGATCATACACTTCCACCTGTTCAAAAGTTGCAACCAATTCGGTATCGGTTCCATAGGTATCCTGCGTGTTTTGCCAACCCATAAATTGATATCCGGCTTTTTTCGGTGCCTCCACCTGACCGATCGGCTTCCCGTCCGCATCCGTATACCGGACAGCAGTTACTGTGCCATCCGCCAAATAGGTCAGCTTAACCGTGGCGGCGGTACCCATCACCGTGCTGTTCTCCCGTATGGTCCACTGCGCCGCGGGCACATTGCCGGCGACCCCCCCTTGGTTTAGCTGATAGGCCAATGCGCCGCTGCTGAGATCCCCTTCCGTCACGGCGGTCGCATAGGAGGAAATTCCAGCCGTGAAGTAACAGTTTTTAATATTTTGAGTCAGCCCGGCAACAAGCGCGTCGGACCGGACCGCCCCGTTCAATACACCGGCACTATATCCGTTGTAAACAGCGAAATTGGAGGAATTGCTCATCTCACCGGCAAGGCCGCCGGCAGTGCTTCCCGTAATGGCGCCCACATTATAGCAGTTCACAAGCTGATAGGTGCCGGCGGTACTGCCGGAAAAGCTGCCAATGATGCCGCCCGCCTTTATCGTTCCGCTCTTTCCGTTCAAAACGCCTTCAACCGTTGCGCCATTCCAGCAATTATAAATATTGGCCCGCCAGGCAGACCCCACAATCGCACCGGCTGAAACGCCGACATCCGCCTGCAAGGTCAAACGCACCGTGCCGCTGGCAACCCCCAGATTCTGCACCACGCCACCAGTGATTAAAGAGGCAATTAACCCGGCGTGATGATCTGAGGTTGTGGCCGCTACTTCAACATACAGATGATTCACCACATGATTTTTGCCGTCCAAGGTGCCGTAAAATTGCGTAATCGGCGTAAAGGGGGTGGCAGCGCCGCCCATATCAATATCGTTGAGTAAAAAAATCGTATATCCCTGGAAGGCCAATGTGCCAAAATTTCCATTGCGCCCTCGGCTGGAAAGCAGATCCATTCCGACACGGTCGGAAACACCGAAAACTTTTCCGCCGAACGAGCGGTAAAGATCAAAGTCTTTTATATCAGGCACCAGCGGATAGCTGTTTTTCAGCTGCATATTTGCCATCAGGCTTTGTAAGGCCACATTGCATGCCGCATAAGAAGCGCTGTCCTGATTATTCAGCGCCGTTTGGGCCGCAGCCTGCTGCTGAATCAAGGCTTCACTATCCACAAATAAATTGAGATCATACGGCACAAGCAGATTTAACAGGGAAATTAATTGTTCTTTTTCCAGCTTGCCCGGCTCCACAATTTCAGGATAATCGGTCCCTTGTACCATATTCAGAGCGATTGCCACCGTGCCGTCTGAAAAGGCTGTAAAACTCTTTGCCGTTGTCCCGTCCACCTCTGCCGCGCTGCTTGCTTGCATATCCCAATAGCAGGTATTGCTGACTTTTCCGGTCACTGTGCCGTTATACCGAATCACCGCATACCGGTCTGCGGTCCCATTGTATGCCGGATATCCCACCAGCTGCCCGGCCTGATAGCTATTCTCTATGGTTGCGGCAGAAGTTCCGTTTTGTCCCCAGGAGCAAAGTCCGGCCACATTGGTAACCCCGCTGATCGCACCGATATTATAGCAATGGCGAACCACACCCGCCTGCCGCAGGTTGCCGGCGATTCCAGCCGCGCCATCCGTGCTGAAAAGTGCCATGACCCGCGCTTCATTCCAGCAGTCCTCGATCAGTGTTCCACCGTCCGCATAGCCGGCAATCCCCCCCACCGCACTGGCCGCTGCCACGGTTCCGTTAACGCCAAGGGCATAAATTTCCGCTCCGTATGTAGCGGTAAATACGCCGGCGCCCTTTCCCGTGTTCAAGATATCCACGTTGTTCAAGTTGTGATATCCACCTTGGAATTTCCCTTTAAAAGCGGTTGCTCCGCTGTCGCTATAGACCCCAACCCCTTGCGTCTGATGGTTTTCAAAGTCTAAATCATTTGCCAATATCACCGTTTTCCCTTGAAAGGTAACTCCTTGCCGAACTAGATTTTCAAAATAAATCCATTCGGAAACGGTGGTGATCTGATAGGAATCCGCATTGGGATCGGAAGAATAATTCTTCATGCAAACAGCCGTCAAGGCTTCAGGCTGACTGATCATCTCTAACCCCGCGAGCGCATTGGTGATCTCCGCTTTTCGCGCTGCGGTATCCGCTGCCGTAACGTTCATGCCGCTTAGATAAGCTTTGGCATGATCCAAACCATCTGCTAAGGACTGCACATTCAGGTAATTTTTTTGATAAAAATTCAAATCCACCGTCTGCACCAGCTCTTTTAGCTCTGTGGTGCCCCCGTTCAGCGAACCGCAGAACGTGTAGGTGCCGCTGGCAATTGCGTAATAGGTATATCCGTTTTCTGCCCGTAGCAGCTCCACACACGTGGCACTGCCCGGAACACCGTTGCCCGGCACCCGAACGGTTGCGGTGGTGTTGGCCGGGATCGTTACCGTCCAGGCATATTGCGTGCCGCTCAACGTCCATCCGCTGGAAATTTTCCCATACTGGCTATCATATGTGGCGCTGACATCATGAAGCGCCGGATCGATTTCGGCCTGCAGCTGAATATGATGATATCCGGGATCCTCTTCATCGGCTTGGATGCCTGCCATATGCTCTATCATCCACTGCACCACAGAGCCATAGGCATAGTGATTATAAGAATTCATGGTGGAGCCCAGCTGAGAGTTCGCGCCCAGCCCCGCGCCGGCGGTATAGCTGTTCCAGCGTTCCCAGACAGTGGTGGCGCCGTTCACCGCCGAATACCCCCAGGAAGGATAAGCGGTTTGCAGCACCAGCCCATAAGCCAGATCCGAATAGCCATAACGGCTGAGAATCGGGCACAGGAAGCGCACCCCCAAAAATCCGGTGGTCAGCTTGGTGCCGTTTTCTCGGATTTTCTGTGCAAGCCGTGCCGCGGCCTTTTGCTCCATCGCCGTATCCTGCAGCACCCCTGCGCCAAGGCTTAACGCATAAGCGGTTTGCGTATCCCCCATAATGCGGCCATCGGGGGTTACAAAATTTTCTTTAAATTGCGCCGAAATTTCATTTTGCAGATTTTTATAATAAGCGGTATCTTCAGTTTGACCGATTGCCGCTGCCATCAAGGCCAGCAGTTTCACGGAGTAGGAAAAATAAGCGGTTGAGGTCACCGCAAGCGGCGTATTCTCCCCAACGGAAAGCCAGTCTCCATAATTGCTGGTACGGATGATCAGACTCCCGGTTGTGCTGTATTTTGCCGTGGACAGCCGTTGGCTGATCCAGGCCTTCATATTGTCATAATAGGTTGTGATCACCGCCTTATCGCCGTAAGTCTTATACAGGGTGTAGGGGATGATCACCGCCGCGTCAGTCCAGCCCGCGGTGCCGCCGCTGGATTTCCCGCTGGAGAGCGACGGTGCAAAGTCAGGCAGCCCGCCGTTTGCCCCCTGTTTATCAAACAATATTGCCATAAAATTGCTCAAAAAGTCGTCTACATCCGCATTATAGGCTGCGGTCTGCGCAAAAACCTGCGCATCGCCGGTCCAGCCCAGCCGCTCGTCCCGCTGAGGGCAGTCGGTCGGAACGCTCAGATAATTGGCAAGCTGGCTCCAAAGCGTGTTGCTGTAAAGCTGATTAATCAGGGGGCTGGAGGTTTCCAGGCTCGAGGTGCGTTCCTTCACACTGCTCAGCACAATCCCCTGTATCGCGTTGATATCCGGCGTATAGCCCAGGCCGGATACTTCCACATAGCGAAAGCCGTGGTAAGTAAAGTGCGGCGTATATGAAACGGTTCCATCTTGCCCGAAGGTATAATAATCTGTTGCAAAAGCTGTTCGGAGGTTTGCGGTGTAAAGATGTCCCTCCAGGGCTCCGTCATTTTCATCATAAAGCATTTCCCCATACCGAAGCCGCACGGTTTGCCCTGCGACCCCTGTGGCGGTCAGCGTAACCACGCCGGCAAAGTTCTGCCCCAAATCAAAAATATACGTGTCGTTCCCCAGATCGGCAACGCTCTTGGCCTGCAGCGTCGTATAAACCTGTACCGACTCGGTTCCCTGCGGTTGATATTTGATCGCGGTCAGGTTCAGGTTGGTCCGGATCGTGCTGTTGGTGGCAGCCACCGCCGGTTTCCAAAGCCCGTCGTCAAATGAGGCGGTGTTCCAACCCGGCTGCTCCCGTCTTGCGTCATAGGTTTCCCCGTCAGAGTTGTCGGTTACGAGATACGGGCTGTCGGTCGAGCAGGTCCAGCTGTTATCGGTTTTGACCACCTGCTTTGTTCCGTCGGTATAGGTAATCATCAACTGCCCTTTAAAGGCCACATCGATCCCGTAATATTGGTAATTGGTGTTTCCTTCTCCAACATGACCGGCATACCAGCCATTTCCGACCACCGCGCCGATCGCGTTCTTCCCGGAAGACAGCATTGACGTCACATCATAACTCTGATAAGTGATCCGATCATAATATTCCGTCCAACCGGGGGAGAGCAGATCCTCCCCGATTTTTTGCCCGTTCAGGTAGCTCTCATAGGTGCCCAGGGCGGTCGAATAGAGCCGTGCCTGCTGCACTGTTTTGCTCGGCTCCACCTGGAATGTGGTGCGGAACATCGGCGCGCCCTTCTGTTCCACATCCCGCATAAACAGCCCCACCTTCTCTAAATAAAGGGCGCCGTTTTGGGTGTGCCCGGTGGAGAAAGGATCCAGATGATCCTCAAAATCCCCGAATACGCGGATATCCCCGCTGGAATCCGTCAGCTTGTAATTGTCAACCCAGGCTGCCTCGCCATCTCCTTTGGTTTCACGGAAGCCAACCTGGCTCATTGCGGCCATGGCTTGTGTGCGCGTATCGACCAAAACGCCGTCGACCCAGGTATTGACTGTGTTTGCGGCATCCGCTGCAATCTTAATATGATGCCACGCGCTGCGCTGATCCCAGGAAATCACACGGGAAATATCCACATTGGCCAGCGTTGACGCCGCTCCGCCGGAAAACGCGTGGGGACGCAGGTAAACCTTCTGCACGGCCTCTCCGTTTTTAATGTTGATCTGCCAAAGCAGAAAACTCCTGGCGTCGGTCCCTCCAAAGCAAATTCCGAGTGCCGTGGAAGCGACACAGAAATCCATCTCAAGCGTAAATCCGCCGCCGGAGCGCAGGCGATTGTTCATGTCTGCCAGCGTGCTCACCGAGTAGTTCCCGGTGATCGGTGGTACAATCAGCGCGCCTTGATCCAAAGCGCCCACTTTAAAGGGGTTTACAGCTGAAAAATCAGAAGTAAACAGGGCTTTGCCATCCACATCTGTGATACGGAGATTCTCATAGCGGGCCGTTTCCTGATCATTGACGCTGTTATAATGGCGGAAGCCGAAAACACCGAACGCAATCAGGGCGTCGGTGTAGGTCCCCATCTTTGTTCCGTTTGCCCAAATTGTGGCCGTGGTCCCGGCTGTTTGAATACGGATATGAATTTTATCGGTCACCGCCGCGCCGGCCAGGCTCCAGCCCGCGGGATTGCTTCCTTTTCCGGCTGCTGTTTTTATAATATTTATTTTAACTGCTCCGGTTTTGATGTTTACCTGCAACGCCACATTATTGGCTGTGCTGTTGCCCGCAAAAATAAAGCCTGCGGAATCGCGCGTCACCAAAACATCGTATTCCACCGCATAGTTTCCGCTATAGGTGGTGCGCCCAACCGCGCTGATGAAATCAGCGCCAAATTCATCAGCGGCGTCCATAAAAGCAGTTTCAAACCAGCTGTCCGCGGAATCCATCGAGGTGCCGGCCTGATCCCAGACCGTAACTTTCCAATTGTAGCGGGTTGTGGAGGAAAGCGCGGGGCCCGCATAGGTAATATTTGCGGATTCGCCGCTTTCTACCCGGCCGGAATCCCAAACTGCTCCCGTGCTGTTCCATATCTGAATCCGATAAGCTGTTTGAGAAAGCCCTTTGCCGGCTCCCTCCATACGCCAGGAAAATCTCAGATTCGAGCCGGCAATCCCCATCGGCTCTGTTTGTTGGTTGCATTGCAGGTCTTCAATGCTCCAGGCGCTGCCCTCACCCAGGGCAACCGCCGGGAACAGTGCCAGGCTCAATGCAACGATTGTAAGAATACTCCATAACTGCATTTTCACTATATCACCCCATTTCATTTCTTGCTTTTATTATACTGAGTATGGTATAATGATTCAATGGTACTAGAATATCTGTTTTATATTACGATTATGACATTGAGGGGGACTTTCAGATGGATCTGCATTATCCTCACCTGGGGCAAAACTGGAATATCAATCTCACTGCCCGACGGTATGGATTTCTTCTTTGTGAGAATCCGATCTCCACTCCACATAATCATGACTTTTTTGAATTGGGTTATATTCTGACCGGTGAGATGGAACATCAGTTTTTAGGAACCAGTTCTCTTTTAGTGGCAGGCGATTATTATTTTGTGGATCTTTATACACCCCATAGCTATCGTGGCTCCTCCGATATTCAGTTGCTCAATTTCATGTTTTTTCCGGAAGTACTGGATTCATCCTTTAAAAAGCTTACCAGCCTCGGCGAAATTGCCAATAGTTCCCTGTTTCAATTTCATTCTGATAAGCTGCCCCTTTTGAAACGCCGTTATTTTCATGATGAGGATCAAGCGCTTCTGAAGCATCTGAATCAAATTGAAGAGGAACTGGAAGGGCACAAACCCGGCCATCATCAAATGATCCATACCATGATTATCCAACTGGTCATTTTATTGATGAGGGCGGATAACGAAGCGCAGGAGCCGGTATATGAACAACCGGTGATCCAAAAGATTTTACGATACATGGAAGAGGAATATGCCGCGGATCTGACATTAAAGGAAATCAGCGCACGGCTCGGTTACTCTTCGGCTTATGTCAGCCGATTATTTAAATTGAAGCTGCGTACTTCTTTTACCGAATACCTTCAACGGCTTCGTTTGGCTAATAGCTGCCGCCTATTGCTGGAAACAGATCAAAATATCGAAGAAATCGCCGCGGCGGTGGGTTATCAAAATGTGCAATTTTATTACCGCCTGTTCCGGCGGTATTATGCGCTGACCCCTCAGCAATACCGTCATAAAAAGAGTTGATTTTTTAAAAGAATGTCTTTAGGCTCCCGATCATTGAATCTGACAGAAAAGATTTTATAACTTTATATGAAAAACAGTATATTTAGGCTTGAAGGGTTCTAGGGGCAAGCTTTTCTTGCTAATTTCTTTTAGCGCTCGCCATACTGCGCCACCATGCGCTCCAGCAGTGCCTGTTGCTCTTTTGTTAAAGATGCCAGCTGATCTTCCCGGCTGGCCGCTACTGAAAAACGATCACTGGATTCTTGCCCATTCTCTTTGGCAAGAGCCGCCGCTTCCGCCTTAAAATCCAGCCGGGTATCCGGATGGTTCAGATAGTAATCCATCACCTCAAACCCAAAATTCTCCCGCTGTGTGGCAGTTCCCTCTTTTACCTTTTGAGCGTAAGATGCATAGTCGCTGATTTTATGGTAGGAGTGATGCTGACTGATGGTAGTATATAGTTTTCCACCGTCCTTGCTTGTTTTTCCAAGGTTAAACAAAATTAAAATATATTCTTCCCCTTCAGCAAGGGGCGGTGTATTTTCTGGATAAAAAATATAACGTTCTCCCTCCACTTCTTTTACCCGAACCGACTCCTTGAGGGTGATCACATCTCCCGCCTTAACGTCTCCGTAATAGGCCTCAGATACCTTGACCTTTGTTTCACAATAGTTTTCCCAAACCCCCCCTTCATCATTTAAAAGGGTCATGGGCGTGCTCATTCCCTCTTTTTTACCTCTTATAATAATTTTAGTATCCAAATTGGGCCCGTTTATTTCACTTAAATGCGTAAAAGATTTATAATCGGCAATATCATCCTGCTTTTGAGCCTGCAAATCCTCAAAGCGCACCGGTTCTCCCGCCACAATCCGGGAAGAGCAGCTGCTTAAAAGAACCGTCATGACCAAGACTAATAAAAATACAGCATTCTTTTTCATCATCTGAAAATCCTCCTTACCATTTATTTTTTAGTGTGCGGGTATCATACGGGCTTGGTGAAAAATATACTTTATAATCCCCAAATGCCCCTTGATTCATAACGGAATAAACGACGCTCCCGTCCGCCCCTTCCCCATAGGGATGCTGAAGCTTTAAAGCGTGACCTAATTCATGACATACCAATTTCTGTTTCTGGTCGGGTGTCAACGTGCTCACAGGAGTATAGTTATCTTCGGTTCCATTATATGAATTAATATATACGGTGCAGGTTGCCCATTCAGAATTATATCCGAAAACAGATTCAGGCTCTGCAATTCCCCAACGGAGTATGCCATCATTTCTGCTCCGAATGATCACATCGGCAGAACCGGCCAAATAGACACGTCTTAATGTTACACCGCCAGCGACATTATTCCAGTTACTTACTGCCGACAACACTTGATCCACCGTAATTGCTGCGGAACCAATTGAATCGCCCCCAATCGTGTCAATATAGTAATCAAGAATTGTATTATCAATAGTTCCCGACATATTTTCGTAAAAAAGATCCCAATATTTATTAAGCGGCTCCAAAGTAAAATATGGAGCGTAGCTTAACTCTACTCTTTTCTGAGATATTCCTGGACTTCCTAGACCTAATGCTAAAAAATTACCACTGCAACGAGTTCTAAACGTATAAGTGTTTCCACCCAATATATCAAGTGAAAATTCCTGCGCTTTATTCGGTTCACTTTCAGGTACCAAAATAGCTCTGTTTCCTATAACTGGGATTTTGTTTTCAATTTCAATAACCATATTCAGAGCTACATTCTTAATCTTGTAATAATATCCCCCATCTACTGTATATTTGGTTAAAATCTGCCATTGCTGAATCCCATATCCGGTGGGTTCACCATATGATAGTACATAGTTATTGGGCGCACTGCTGTCATAGACTGGCTGCAGATACAAACCGGTTTCATAATTTTTAATGAGTGTATATAGTCCATCTGTAACAGCATAGTCTGGAGGCTCCGTTGAAACTGTGTCCTTTTTCACCCAAGCCCGCTTAAACAAAGGCTGGGTATCGCCAGTAGCACCCGGGTTTGTAACATATTAAACAAATGCATAGTCTCCCCAATAGCTAAGGATGAGAAGTGGTTTACTTGCACTTAATCCTTCGTCTGCATCGATAGACCCACTGACCCCATAAATATCATGACCACCAAAACGGGTAGTCACCGACGCACCGGTTTTGTTGTATCCGGGTGTAAATACAAAGTGGTTAGGCCAATTATACCCGTCATAATCAGCAGGCTGAAAATTGGTGATAGGTGCATAGCCTCGCCTCAAAATACCATCGCTTTTGGTATATTCAATATAAAAAAAGTCATAATCCCGTTCAATGATCGCCACATACTGATAGATTGATATTTCATCATTGGGGCTGCAGGTCCAGTATGGCGCCGGTTTCACATAAGTATATACAGAAGGATAAAGCCATTTAATTTCTGCTTTTGCCTTAGGTGCCGCTAAAAGAAATACTTGTAAAGTAATTGAAAACATCA
>CAYRYQ010000007.1:0-37428 GCA_964428505.1 uncultured Eubacteriales bacterium | reverse complement strand
GATCACCCCCAAAAAGCGAGACTTCAAATACGCTCTTTGCAAAGCATTCGTTCGGGATTCTGCATCGGCCAGAAGTGCAGTCAACATCATAAGTAGTTGAATCTGTGTGAAACTGTGCCACAATGGGACAAACACCAGACCACGCTGCATCGAACGAAAATCCGGCATCATAAAGATTTTTGCAATCGGTCACGACATTTGGAGCAGAAGAAATTCCAAGCGTTTGACCGCATACGCTAAAATTAATTAAAATCTTATTCATTTTTCACCTCATAATAAAAAATAAGCGGGGCTATGGCCCCGCTTTCGCTTTATAGTTTCAAAACTCTTGCTATCACTGCTGCCAGTTCTTCCCTGGTCACTGCGGCATGTGGGCGGAACGTTCCTTCTGCATCCCCGACCATGATTCCTGCATCAGACACTTTATTAACTGCGTCCTTTGCCCATTCGCTCACAGTATTTGAATCTTTAAAAATCATATTTATTATCTCCTCTACTTTTTTATTAATTTGGAAGTCATTTGAATTGAAATTTCCTTTTTTATTTGGAATACCTAAATATGTCGTTGGGTCAATAATGGTTGATCCGTTTTGTAATTGGTAATGCAAATGAACGCCGGATACGTTTCCGGTTGCGCCCATCGTGCCCAAGATCGTGGAGCGGTTGACTTTCTGCCCAACGCTAACTTTGACGCTCCCCTTAACCAGATGACAAAAAATATGCCACCGTCCGGTCCCATCATCGATAGACACATATTGACCCCATCCCGCAGCATCATAATTGACCTTACGGACTGTACCATCACACGTGCAATAGATATTGAGGTTATCGCACACGATGTCAATCCCCTTATGGTAAGTAGCCCAATAAGGCCCGGTCTGCCCATAGGTCGCGGTCACCCGAAACGTGCCGGTTACCGGTAAATTAGTCATCCGTTTCACTCCCCCCTTTTAGCGCTGTAAGATAAGCATCTGCCCGTATTGCAGCTGCCGTGAAGCTGTTGTTTTTCCACCAGGCCCACAGACTAGCCCCTACGGAAAATACCGTGGAAAGAAAAGCGTATACATCACTTTCGCTGTATGGAAGCGGGTTCTTTCCGATGACGGTAAGTATTTGGTTGATCAGTGTAATTGCAAGGACAATTGTTCTGATAATAGTCTCTTTGCTGATTTTTTGCATTATTCACACTTCCTTTCAAGATCTTCTATACGGTGGTTTGCCACCATTATTTTCTCTTCTATGACAGGCATTCTGGCGGCAAAGTTATTGTGCCTGTCTACCTTTTTTTCCAGCTGTCCGATCCGATACGTAGTCATTCGGCTGCTGGCAATAATGCCGCCAAAGGACCCTCCTAGCGTACCAATTAGGGATATTATTGTCACAACAACTGCTTCTGTCAATATTATCCCTCCTTCACATACATCTGATGCGCTACCGATCCGCCCAGTTCATCGCCGAAGGAATAGGTACTGCCATCCTTTAATCCGCTCCATGCGCTATATGTAAGCGTTTCGACCGCGCCAGATTTACTGTATCGATTTGCAGTTGCGGTAGCATCGATAACAATAACTTGATCTTCGGCGCATGACCAGTTAACGAAAATATTTTGAGCTCCGTCATTAATCACTAAACCTGAGAAACTTCCAGATAGCTCGAAGAAACAAGTCGAGCTGTCTGCTACAGTACTTCCTGCAATCTTTTGATAATTTTCAGCACGATCAAGGCGATAATTCAGATAATCCATGCTGTAGACAGCGCTTTTATCGGCCTTAAAAGCAATCGCCGCGTCCAGCGCCGTTACATGGGTGCCAATAGAAGAAACCGATGTTTGCAGTGCACTTATCTCATCGGAATTGTTATAAATCCCAGTTTCCATTTTGTTCAGGTTGTCCGCATTCAGCGGGGTGGTCTGGTTCACCCAGTTTGTTTTTATATACATTAAATTTCCTCCGTACAAATGGTTAGATTTGAGCAAACTGCCATACTGCTGCCGCACAGGATCGCGCCGATAATTTCCTCGTCAATGACTCTGAATTGACTTCGGAGACCAGCATTGGATAAGATGTGTTCAATCACCGTTCCAAGGTGCAAAACGCCATCATCTGTTTGAAAAATTACGCCATCTAACGCGGCAATGTCAAACCGGCTTCTGCCGTCAAATTCATAGATCGCTCTGCCCGATTGATTCATGTAATTTTCGGCTGCATATTGTTCTTGAATATCATAAACCGCCCCATCCGCGCGTGGACGCATAAATGGATTATTGAGTTCAAGAACCACATTGCTTTCAGACTTTTTTGCTAAAAATGTGCCATCGTCTACTTTTTTGTACGGCTTCCCTGTAAGGGTGATAACCGCCTTTCCGCTTACGGTAGCCGCGTCCTTTTCTTCCGGCCATTCGATGGAGATTGTCGCGCCTTTATGAATGATCCCAAAATCAGCCGCGGTCAATGTGCTGTCCGTATAGTCCAGGCTCCATGTAAAATCGCCGGGATGGCCGGAGTAGCTTTTTTCGAGTATCATGCTTTTTATCCTGATATATATGTCTTTTGGATTCGCAAAACGCATTTCCACATAATCAGGATTGCTTAGGTCGATTTCAAAGCTTCCGATAACCTCAGCCTCATCCGTTTCATAATGCTGCATGGGGAATTTGACCAGCCCGATCGTATCGTAGGCGGTTTTGATCGGATTGTTGTAGCGTTCAAACGACACGAACATTGCATTATTTTTTGACGGGAACCCGCCCCGCCGCCGATACCCGACGATCGTTTCATTTTTCACCGCCATCCAATGCCCCTGCGCGTTCATTAAGAGTCGCACGGCATCGGCGTAGGTGTAGCCGTCAACGGGCGTCATGGTGTAATGAGCTTTCGACAGCAAGGATTCAAACGGCGTGTCTGTGTACCTGATTGGTGACGAATTAAAATAGCTAAGGATCTTTAAAGGTGTCCCGCCGATGCAGGATGAAATCTTCGAGGACGCATAATAGAGACCCATCTTGCGCACATCCGTGTTAAACGCTTCCTGCAGCATTTGGAGATAGGAAGGATTTTCGCCTGATTCCCCGATGTCCTTTCGGAAATAGGGCGCGTCCCCGTCCCCGTCGCTGGTGTTCCTGCACATTGCGTTCATAACGCCCGTGATCCCGACAAAAGAACACGCCAGCGTTTTAGGCGTTGTATTTGTATCCAGCGTCGGCATTTCGTCCAGGTATGTGATCGTGACATCTGAAAAAACATCATTATACTGATAATAGTGCATGACCCGAAGGTCCTTTCCCGCGTTTTGAATAAAAGAAAGATATGTTTTGTTATCATCGCAAAGTTCAATATCTAACTTTTTTTGAGGGATTGCGGACAGGACAATATCGTTTTTATCCGTAAACGTCATGGATTTGATATCGTCCTGATCCACCTCGATAAAATCAACCAGATTTATGCTTTCAATGTACAGCGCGTCTTCGGTCGGTCCCCATCCTATCGTTCTGTCAAGAAATCCGATCTCATCTGTCTGGCACTCGTAAAAATGGACTTTTTGCAGTGACGCATCCGGGCGTGTACATTTTCCGTTGCGGTCGCTCCCAAAAACCACACATAAATAGCAAGTTTGATTAGTGCATAAGTTGGTTGCGTTGACCGTGATTGATACGTCATCTTCCTGTAAGGCTCCCGCGCTTAAGATATAACCGGGAGCCGGGTTTCCTTCTGTGAACTCCCCATACTCAAATTTGCCGGGCGTCGGAGAGCCGCCATTAAAATAGGTTGTTGCGGTCAAGCCCGAAACCGTACAGGATAGTTCGGTAAACAAGGGCTTGACCAAAAACACCCTTGCTTCGGTTGGGTCCCTGATTTCATCAAAAAATGTACTGTCTTTTATAATCATCCGCTACACCTCAATCAGATTTGCTTCGACGTCCCGCCAGATACGTGGCAGCAAATTACTGTCAAGGGCATATGGCGTTCCTGAGCGGTCACCTACATACATCTTAATTGATCTAAAATCATTAATTCGGGGGTCATAAACCCTAAAGGTGTTTACAAATTTCCCGCCCTGGCTACGATCAAAAACATTCAGAAGATTTCTGAATTGTTCCGTAGTCAACTCATCCCACTTAAGATCATACTTGAGCTTGTCATTCCCAATGATGGAGCCTACAAATACGCCGTTTGTGTTTCTTCCACCATCAACCATGGTTGAGATTGATATTTGATTGCTCCCCAGAGTAGGTGCGGGGAGCGCTATGCCCCCCGCTGTTTCGATCCAACTCATTTCATCACCTCGCAAATGCGCCGCTCAGCACGGTTTGGGTTCCACGCCGGGCGCGTATTTTTTCTTGGTTTGTGTACACAACATCGCCATCCAAATAGGATGATATATTTAGGTTGAGCTGCACATCACTTGACTGTTGACCACTACCTGAATCTGCAAGAGCCATTTTAAAAGCCTGTACCATCGTGTTTAACGGCGTTTCAATATTTGTTCCACTCTTCTGGTCTCCCAAAATTGCAAGAAACTCTTTGCCCGGTGGTATCACCGCGCCGGTGGCAAGTTTTGGGATTTCTGGTATACTGATATTAATGTTGGGGATCTTCGCCGTAACCTTTCCTATCGTGCTATTCCATCCGGATATCAGCAGATTAATCGGCGACAAGAACCCGGCGATCAGGTTGTTTATACCGTGGATAATAAAGTTAATAAAGGCGATAAAGCCTGACTTCGCGCCATCCCACAGACCGGTGAAAAACCTTCCGATTGGCTCAAAAACCTTAGTGCTTAGCCAATCAGCTGCTCCGCTCCAAGTTGTTTTTATCCAGTTCCATGCAGCCCCTGCCGCTTCTTTCACACTATCCCAATTTTTAACGAGCAGTACAATTATAGCAATTAGTGCGCCTATGGCTAAAATAACAAGAGTAACCGGAGACGTCAGGAACGCAACCGCTGCGCCAAATGCGGATGTCACGCCGGTAGCAATAGCACCTATGACATTCCAGATTCCTATTGCTAAGTTTACAAGCCCGAATGCCGCCGCGAAAGACCCGATTATTATAGCAATTGTTTCAACAGCTTTTTGGTTTTCTTTAATCCAATCGCTTACTCTGTAAAATCCGTCAGTCAGAAGGTTTAGCCACTCTATGTATTTATCGCCTACCCACGATAAAAACGGCTTTAGAAAAACATCCCACAACCACTCTCCGAGTGGTTTCAGCGCATCAATTACCGCATTAAGTACACTTAGTTGTGATGACAGTAAATCCAAGAATGCTGGCAAAGCATCTTCGATTGACCATGATGCATAAGGGACTAAAATATTATCCCAAAACCATTTCAGGCCTTCAAATATATTTTCCGTAAATGGATCTAAGGCGGTTTTTAAACGAGCAAAAGCGTCTTTGAGGTTATCCAAGTTTATGCTTTTTATAGGCTCAAATAGAGCCTTTATCTTTTCAACAACCTGTGCTACCTTCGGGGATATTTCAATATTCCCGCCGATCTCACCGGACAATGGATCCGTGACGGCACTAATTGCAGAACCCGCACCCGAATCCGCGGCATCTGCAGAGCCACTTGTACTATCAGCGGTTTCTTGATTGATAATATTAAGCTCATCCAGCCCAGAAATTGCATTTTGTGTCTCTTTATTTGCTTTTTTCTGTGCTTCTGCTGCTTTGGTTGTGGATGCCGCTAAGGTATCTGTAGACTTTGCCGCACTGGTTGCAGTGCTGGCTACTTGCTGTTGCTGGTTTGCCTTTCCAAATAGAGCGGTTGAAACTTGTGCAAAGATGTTCGCAAGCCGTGTAAATCCCGTGATCATGGCATTTATAGATGGGAGCACAGCCTGTGCAATTGGCATGAGGGCATTTCCAACGGCGATTTTCAGGTTATTAAAATTAAAACCTAGCTGTTGGACTTGCCCCGCATAGGTCCCGGCTAACTTCGCCGCGTCGCCCATTTGGAAGCGTGTCTCTTGCATAATTCCGGTTACTTCGGCCTGTATCTTCTGCTGTTTTGTCAAGCTATCCACGCCAACGCCGATTGTGGCAGCGTATTCTTTCCACATCACACTTACATTTTTTGTAACACCAGAATTATCGACCAGAATGCTGTTTTCGTTCTTTAATCCTTCCGTGGCACTCTGAACGGCTTCGCCCATGGTCAAGCTTGCCTGCCGCCCAAAAGCGGAACTGTTCTTTAACGCCGTCATGACTGATTCAATCTGATCGGTGCTGTATCCGCGCATCAGCAGGTTTTTGTAGGTGGTCACCGCGTTTGTCACAGGAACAAGGCCGTCTGATATGTAATCGTTTATAAAGCCCTGCGCCTGTGAAAAACTACGGCCTTGACCGTCAACGATGCTTTGTAAACCAGTCATAGCGCTTTTAAAATCAGACGCTGTTTTTAAAGATTGCTTTCCAAAATTTATAAGTGCAGCCGTGCCAAAGGCTATTCCGGCTGCCGCCGCGAGGCCTTTAAGCGAGCTCGTGATACCATTCATCCCACTTTTTAACTGCTTGGTGCCAGTTTTAAAACCGCTCTGATCTATTTTTGTGTTTATGGTAATTGAACCATCTGCCATATTAATTCTCACCCCCTTTTTGGCATAGCAAAAGCGCCTACTTTCGTAAGCGCTCATTATTTTATTTTAGCAATAAAAAAGCACCGACCAAATGGCCGATGCTGATATTATTTTTTACCCGCCCAAAATTGATGCCCGCATTTAAGGCATGTGACACGCACCTTTTTTGCCCCGAGATTCCCGCCTATGGCACCAATACCCCCAAGTGATGCTGTAAGCCCGGCGCCTATTATTGCCTTGCCTATGCCGAAACCTTTTTTGTGTGCGGACAAACTGCTCGAATAACATTTAGGGCAATATGCAATCCCGTCTCTATCCATCTGCTTGATACGCTCTTTTAACAGTTCTTTTTCTTTTACAGTTTCAGCCACATTGTTTTTTATAGATGCAGAAAATGCCTCTTTGAAGGACAAGGATTTTAAATTTAACTTCTCTTCCCATACAGACCCCGTATTTTTGTCCTTTGGGTTTGGCACCTCTGAGATAATTTTCTCTATTGTGCTAAAATCTTTCCGATCTACAATCGGAAAAATTAGACCGTTTAAACCGTCTTTAGTTCCACAATGTGGGCATTTTTTTGCTGCTTCTAACAATTTATCTCCACAATTTAAACATATCTTCAAGTTAGGCGCCCTCCAACACATTTTTATTCCATGTTACATCACCATCCAAAAAATGTCAATTATTATTCAGCAAATTCATAAATTGATTTTCAGCCTCCGTCTCTTCGGCGGTGCGTATAATGGGGAGGTCTATGACATCGGCCATTTGAGCAACATATTCTTTTTCTTCTTTGGTAAGCTTCCCGTGTGCCTTTCGGTATCGAAGCCCTCGAAGCTGCGTAAAAAAACAGTCCTCGGGCAAATCCATAAACATATAAACAAACTCCCACCAATGAAGGTATTCGATAGCGTTCAAATTCACATCGTGGGCCCGTTTTATGCCGCTGTAAATATATTTAGCATCGTGATCAAATGAGTATATTCGTTCTTCGCTGGGCGTCGTTTTATAATCCTCCCCACAATCTAAAAACAGCGTTGCATACCTTACTGCCTCTTGTACGTTTCGGGGGATGTTCTCGCCATACAGGAGCCGCAGCATGACATATCGCTTTTCATAGTCTGTCAGATCAGGGTCCTCAAAGGCTTGCATGATTTTAAGACAGGTGCGGAAATCGGTATCCAAAGGATATTCTTCCCCATCTATCACCGCCACAGTCGGCAGCTTGTCAATTAAGACGTTCATTTAAGGCCTGCCGCTCTTTTCTGCTCTCTGTTGCCAACGTATTTGCCAAGCTTATCTTCCCGCGCTTTGGACAAGAGCGGTGTGATTCCATCAAAAAACTGTGCAATCAGATCCATAGAGGAAGCCGACCCAAAAGCTGTTTTGCTGGTTCCAGCTCCAAACAGATCGTCAATGGCCCCGTAAAAATACAGGACGATTTCCTTTTCCAGTTCAATTTGCTGCAGGGCTGTATTGGGGATACCGTACTCGTCCACCTCATCGGTTTCAAGCTCTTTGATTTTTTGATCGTATTCTTTTGTTTTTTCGTCCAGGTTTTTGATCAGAGCATAAAAGCTTTCTGCAAACGCCGTATCCTCCGGATCAAACGATATTACGCGGTTCGGATCATCATTGATGGTGATTTCAAGCCCTTTTTTTAGGTTTAAATTCATAGTTCCTCCTTGTGCCCCCGGAAGACCGGGGGCTTATGTTTTTTATTCTGCCGTAAATGCCTTTGTAGCCGGGTTAAATGTTCCATGTGTGCGTTTTCCTATCCAGTGGATATTAAACGGAATATCCAGCCCCTGCGTATTTCCACCAAACGACTGAACGGCTATCACCGCCTTTTGTGTCCAGGCAGCATAAACTGTTGCCGCCTCGGCCCCCTCACCGGTGGTGGTGGAATCAAAAACATTGACACATAAAAAAGTCCTCTCCACATCAGAGAGGGTTTTTTCTTCTTTTACGATGCTGTATAAAATTCCCGCAAGCTTGCTGTCCCGCTTCGCTCTCACCGGAGAAATGTCCGTCTGCACCTCGTAACGGTCAAGTGTGGTGCTGGTGTTCCCAGTGACGTCCGTTACCGTCTCAACGTTCGGATTCATCGCGAGGGTCAGTTCCTCGACCTTATCGCCCAGCAGCTCCCACTCAGGGGATCCGGCTGTTGCCGCCACATCGGCAAAGATTTTAAATTCTTCTCTTTTGATATAACCTGTTCCTGTAATCGCCATATTCAGGCTCCTTTCTTTTTTGAAAAAATCATATCTAACTGCAAACAATAAACGCCGGTCCCATCTTCGTTCAGATCAAAAAGCATGGCATTTGACACCTCAATGCGTTCCACCTCATATGCGCCGGGCAACAGAGGATAATTTCCAACGGCGTCCTGTTCCTCAATCCAGCTTGTAAACCGGTCAAGAAATTCATAGGCGCCTTGCCTGTCGACCTCATTTAAAGCCGCTTCTTTTGCCAAAAACTGATAACCATGCGTGTGAGTGTATCCGCCGCAGATATCCCGCTTTGAGGTGCTTTCTGTGGGGCTGACGGCATAACTAGAGGTTTCCTCCTCTGTCCTGTCCGTGTAGACAACAAGATCCATTCCGTCAAAAGTTTCAAGCCAATCTTGCAAAGATCTGATAATACTCATCTCGCAACACCCCCAGCCATTGCAGCCACGCCGCTAATAATTTTTTGTTTGCATGTGGCCCACATCCTGATATCCCAAAGTTTACCGCGAAGAGGCGCGCCATTATAGCTAAATTCTCGCGTACTCACAATCTTTTTGACGCCCTTTCTGGACCTCCACCCCTCGGAGGTCAAGAATCCTGCTGCTCCGGTTACTGGATCAACCATTACTTGCCCGTAATACATCATTCGGGCATAAGGGGCATTATAAATGACGCTATCCGCCGTTATTCTTCGGCTGCCATTCTTCAGCATACCGCTTTGAAATGGTACATATCGATCCATTTCAGCCGCGCAGCGTGCGGTGAAGTACTTTTGCACGCGGCCACCTGTCTCCAGCCCGCGCTTACGCAACATCTTTCCCGCATCATCGATATTTGTTACAACCGTCATTTTCCAGCCACCTCCCAATGAGGGATTCCATAATCATAAGCGTCTACGCTTGTAATTGTCAGACAGTCGTCATAAGACTTCAGCTCGGAGGATGACTGGACCACCTCATAATCAACACTGCCCTTTATAACAGTGTCCCCGCTTTGCAGCGTCCAGTAATCGGACTTATCTTCAAGCGCTGTCCACGCCTTAGGATCGATATACTTTCGCGCTGTACAGGCGGGATAGGGAATAATGAGTTGCAGGCTATCAGCGGATGAAACGCCTGTCTTGCGTACAACAGAACCCTTAATAGCATTCCACTGCACACGATCAATAAATGTCCTTTGCCATTTCTCAACACCCGCCACTTTATACTTGTTGTAAATCGTTACGGAATGCGGAAACATTACACCCACCTCACAGACAGATATTGCCCCAGATACAGCGCAGCGGCATCATATAGCCGCTTTTCATCAGATTTTGGAGCCCTTTGTGCATAGGACTTGCTCCAGGAGCCAACGGACTGAGAAGCAACATCGCCGCCCTGCTCATTTACAAGCCAAGCTTCAGCCACAGCGCAGGCAGCGGACTTATACTCTTCATCCGACACATCTGCAGATAGAAGGTTGTCGAGGTATGCCCCCGCCCGGTTAATCAGGCGGGGAAAATCGTCCTCAACAATATCTTTTCCGTTATACGCTGATTTGTAAAAAGCGTATCCGGGTAAAATCATTTCTCCTCACCGAGCTTTTTGTTCTGGTCTTCCTTTGGCTCCTTTGGCTCCTTTGGCTTGTCAGGTGACTCCTTATAGCCTTTGTCCTTGTATTCCTGAAGCCTACAGTCATCAATATTCCGGCTAATACCGTCTTTCACAATCAACATTAGACCACCGCCTTTTTATGCAGGTAGATACCTTTTACTTTGTTGTCGTACACGAACGCATCGTGATACAACCGGAATTGGAACTTCCAGGCATCCTTTGTTTGGTTCACGTCAGGGCTAAAGATCTTAGGCAACGCGAATTTCTGTACCTGCAGGATGGCACCCGGATAGACGATCATGAAATTGATGTCCGCTGCACCAGCAGCTTTCACATATCCCCAATCAGCAGACCCGTCATTCATTGTGATTCCGGTATAAAATCTAGTAGGCGGGACATAAGTGATTGGCATATTGTTATAGCCTGCAAGGACGGTATTGACCGTTCCATCACTGCCCCACTGCCGATTCAGCGCACTGTTGAGGACGGGTTGCAGATCACTGTTAATGTACAGTCTCCGCCCTTCCAGCGGGACCTCATCCGTATTCAGTTGTCGTACTGCTTCATCGACCGCGGCAATGATGCTGTCTTTTGTCAGCACAGCGCCTGCGGTAGTAGAAATTCCAGCTTTCCCCGCGTATTTTGCAAACCGGTATGCATCCAACTCAGGGATAACCTGCTCCCGCATAAAATTCCCGGTGACGGTCCCAAAGGTAAGGCCGAGCGTTTCCTCATTGTCCATACGGTCGATAGAGAATTCCTTCCCGCGCTCTTCGGTCAGTGTCATGGTTTCCCATGCCGCGGTGACATCGCCCTTCGGATAGCCATTCTCCCGGCTGTAGTCCCCAAGCCCCGTGGTGGATACTTTAAGTACCTTGACTTCATTAACCCCGGTGAAATCCACCTGAGTAGCAGTGTCCATCCCCTGCGTGACAGATGCTGCTTTGTAAATCCCGTCAATAATCGGGACAAATTTCTTTGCATATTCAATACTATTCGGCATTTTATAATCTCCTTTTATTCATTTTTTGTTGCAATCCCTGCGCCTTTCATAGCGGCAGAGATGAACTTATCATCATCTCCATCAAGTGCACCTTGATGGGTGCCTCCGCTCGATGCGGTGGCTGTTGTAGTACTCGTATCTTCAAAAAGATACCCGTTTTCTTTCTTGACCTGCTCCATCTGGGTATCAAGCCCGATCAGCTTATCACCGTCCAGCTTGATATCTTCCATATTCAAAAGTGCCTTAACCGCCTTTGAATTCTTTGCTTTCCCGCCGATCAAAGCGGCATCCAGAGCGCTTTCTAATTTTATTTTAGAAATGTCTGTATTGTACTTTGTTTCTGCGGCGGAAAGGTCGTCCATTAGTTTTTGAACATCAACGCCGTCAAACTTCTTCACTGTGTCCTGGAGCCTCTGGATTGTCTGATTTGCGGTGGACAGTTCACCGATCTTGCCGTCCAGTTTTGCCTTATCCACATATTGACCGCCTACAAGGTTTGCAAGTTTTATATCCTTGTTATCCTTTAAAGCTGCTTCCAGCTCCGCATAGGTCAACGCCTTTTCCCCGAATAATGTTTTTAAAAATTCCATATCTCCCTTTCTCACCCAAGATTTAACTTATAAACGCGCAGCCACTCTGCGCAGTGGGCGGTCATGCATTTAAATGCCGGCATGATGGGCAAAAATTGTATAATAAAAGCGCCCTATTACAGGCGCTTGCATTATTTTGAGCACGAAAAAACCACCGTCCCGTTAAGGTGGTGGTTTAAATTCCGGGCACTACATCTTTGATACCCTTTGCAATCTTGTATGCCTTTTTCATAAAACTGTTTTCTTGCAAATATTCAAGGCCTTTTAAGGTAATGCGGATTCCTTCATCGTCAACATTTAATTCTCCCAAAATATTGTTGTATACTCGAACACCTTTTATAAGCCCTGTGTCAAGCATCATTTCCATGTACCGCCCCCATCGTTCCTCGCTAATGTGAAGTTTTTCATAGTTTATTTGATCCAGCTCAAATGATGGCGCATCCATTGCCGCTTCTAACGTGCTTAGTATTTTATAGATCGCAGTAAAATTGTCCATGTGGGGTACCTCCTTTTTGCTTTTGTCCGTAATAGGTGGTGTTTCAATACCAAATGACTGTGCGCTCTGTCCTATTGTCCTGCGCTTTCGCCATTTCCACAAGCGTTATCCTTGCGTGATGTGGATGCATATATTCATACCCCGGCACTTGCTGAATTTGAATAATTTCTTCGCTCGGAAGATCTACAACAATATGTCCCGTCTTCGTTTCTGTCTCGGGTATGAAGTCCGCTTCTGCTCTATCTCCATCAATTTTTATGTTTTTTAAGTGTAGCATAGTAATCAGCAACCTCCTTACTATAATTATGTGCTTTGCTGGCCTCGATATGTGCCGACTCCTGTGACAACCCATTTCCTATGAGTTTCTTTTCCATAATTTCGTGACGAAGTAAAGTAAGATCATGAGACACAAGATTCCCTTTTATAAGCCTTTGCCAAGACTGCGCAATGGCGAAGTCAGGCGAAAACAATTGAGGTTCAAAGCCGCCCAAATCGTGCTTTTCCATAAATAGATAGTTTTTTATAGCTTGTACTTCTGTTTCTGAAAAGCCAGTATTTTGGGCAATGTAGGACACATCAGTTTTCATTTTTCTGACAAAGTCATAATATCGCTCTGCATGTGCGCTCGCCGCTTTGCTATAAATATTGGTGATGCGGCCACCACTAACTGCTTTAAGTGTAGCAAAATCTTGCGGATTTTTCAAGTATTTTTGATTGGTTATTTTTGATTTTTTCGCTTCCTCTCTTCCGAATCCAGCGAAATTCTCCCAGTCATACTGCCGTTTAAGCCCCGTCTGCTTAATAAAATCATCCTGTTCCTGCTGCCAGCGAATGACCTTTGAAGCTGCTTCCTCTGTTGGCTGCCCAGCCGCATCCATTGCAGAATACTCACGCTTCCAGCGCCGGATGTTCCTCTCAATCTGTCGCTGCTTCTGTTCTGCCTCGTATTCCGTCATTTTCTGGCCGTTATATTCATATTTCTTTGCATTCAGATCAGACAATTCTTGCTCTGTGTATACCTGCTCTGTCCCTTCAAAGAACGGGAAAAAGCTGTGCCGGCAGTTGTACCCACCGAGCCCCGCCCCTGTACCATAGCCAGTACTATCCTTAAAGGGCGGGTACTTAAGGCTTGTACCGGAACGGGAGAAAACGCGCCCCTGCCACAACGCATGAGAAGGGCGTGCACCAGCGTGTGCCGTTGTTTCAACGAGATCGCTGCCAAGGTCTTCCGCAAACTTATCCTGCTGCTTAAGCGCTGTTTGATTAATCCCCGTAACAACCGCGCGCCGGACCGCAGTTTCAAGTGTATCAACACGCCCGGATGGGTATGAGATGCTCTCCAGCCCCTTCACCGCAAGATCCTTTACAGCCATACGAACCGCACTATTGTAATCAAAAGCCCCTGTTTGTACTTGTAGCCACGCCCGATCAAGCGCATTCTCAAACTGCTTACTCCCGGTCCTTGCCGTTGTGTGTGTTAGGTTTTCAAAAAGGCCGTTTGTTGATTCAAGACCGGCCTGCAGAATTTCTTTCATACCCTCTGATGCCACAGCAATATCCGGGTCAAGTCCGGCTCGCTTATATATTTTAGAGTCTGTTTTAAGTGTTTCGGCACCGGCATTCTTCATCATTTTTTTCAACTGCTGCTTTCGGATTCCGGATACTTCGGAGAGCCTTTCAATGATGTCATTCTGGGTTAGCCCCATATCGATCAGCTTCTGATACTGCCACTGTGCGGCCGGGATGAACTCGTATTTTGAAATGCGCTCTGCCATACTGGCAAGGATATCAGATTCAACGGTAGAGTAAAGATTAATTAGCTGCTCCGGCAGATTATTTAGTTGCTCCGGCGTTAGCATTATCCATCACCACCGAAGTCCATTAGCTCATCATCCGAAAGGTCAGCACCAACCATCTTTTTGGCTGTTGCCTCATCTTCACCATACCATTTAGACCTAAATTCCCACTTTTGTAAGATCCCGTCCCTCATTTCCTGCAGATCCCTCTGCCGCTCCGCCTCTTTATCAATGATAAATCCATCTTCAAAATTGATGGTGACATTGGCATCAGGATTTACGGGCTGGCCAAGGATCTCTTTTCCCGCCCAGAGAATAGCCCGAATGAGTTGCTTAAGCGCCTTTTCTATGACGATATAATGCTTGGATGCGTTCTGCACCAGCTCTTGTTTATCGCCCATATATTGCGTTGCCGTTACGATAGAACCGGCGTTAAACTGATAATGCTTGGTACCAAATCCGCATTTGAAAGAAAGATAATCCAATTGTGCTTGAATGCCGTCCTTGTTATCCTGTACACGCAAATCTGGGTTATAATCGGTCATGAGCCGATTACGTCCGTTTTCATCCAAAGGTGCTTCCACCGTAGAAAATAGCTGCTGCATGACATCATCCGGCGTGATTCTGTTGCCATCCTCATCAACACGGGTAAGACGCTCGGAATAAAAGACCTTTTTGCCGCCGAGTTTAAAGTCCCTGCAGAAGTTGTTAAATGCTAAATCAACACCCATCAGATTGTCAAGTGCGTGGGCATAAACGCTCATCCCTAAACCATTGGCATGTGAAAACGTATTAACAAGATTTGGGGAGAAGATTGCAAACAAAGGAATATCGGAACCCGTATTTATTACCGGAAGCACTCCCGCAGGGACGGGTTGCTCTTTAAGTTGTTCATTCTCATAACTAAAATAACGGTTCGTTATCCGATATCCCTTATCTGTAAGATCGTGCACTTCAAGATATAAATACTTTTTGCCATGCTCAAAAACTTCTGAAACGAAAGCCGCCTCGGTTATCTTCTTGTTTCTGATAGTGAGTGGGATAATGTTATGAGCAGTCAGATAATCAATACGTACATTTGCCAGTGGGCTTTTAATGATGCTCTCGCCCTGTAGCACCATACCATCAAGCTTTACCACAAATGCACCGGTACCGCTATAAAAAGCCCTCTCAACCAACGAATTGGCCAGCTGCCAAAAATCGTTTTCACCGAAAACCCCGCACGTACCATCTTTACCCTGGATGAATTCAGAGGATGCCGCGTCATCTATTACAATTGTGGTCTTTTCATTGAGCAGAATGCTTGCCCAATCCTCACATACCTTCTTTGCAAGCTTGAGCGTAAACATTTTGCGCGTTACGCGCTGATCTCCGTTTAGTTCATGAAATTCATGGAATGGCTTGTAAAACCCTCTCCACCAATCCCTCCAAATATCAATGTGGCCATAGAAATCAGCCGATAAATTATATTTTCTTTCCTTGTTCAGCAGATCGATTATTGCGCCAATATTCACTCTTTCACCTTCCTTTGGGTTTCACCAATATGGGTTTTAAAAGGCAGCCACGCATACTGCCCCGCATTGATTGTGTGATCGTTTCTATCTTCTGGCTCGTCTTTTTCTTCTTTCCAGCTATATAGATTCAATTCGCGTATGGATTCTTTGCAGGTATCCACAATTAAAAATTCACCGTGCGCCATCCAACCGATCTGCAAATTAATACGGTCGATGATCTTTGTCTCTTTCCATGCTGGCTGAAATATGTAAGGAGTACCATGCGCCCGTTTATACTTCTGGCATTCAAGTATCGTGCCTGCATCCGCAGAGTCGATAAACACATTTTTAGCAAATCCAAAGCCGTATCCACCTTCTTTTTCGGGTTTTCGGCATTTCTCTAAAAACTCTATCAGTAGTACCGGGATGTCTGATGGCGTAAGAGGCGTTGTACGATCTCGATTGTTATAAACCTGCTCCGCCAATGTCACCCACTTGCCATCAACTGTATAACCGCCGAAATAAAAGGCGAATGAATCATCAGACTTTCGACTGTATGAAGTATCGACCCCACACGAAAAGCGGATGAATTTTAATTCCTTTGCCTGTTTGAAAGATATAATATTGTCCTTTTGAAGATTAAATACAAGGCCCGTAGCACGACCTCTAAGCCCCTGTATTTTGTTCTTATAAAGTTTAGTGCCCTCGGGCACATTGCCAATTATCTGCGCCTTTTTCTCCGCCGTAAGGCCCAGATTATGCTCAAAAGAAAAGAACCAATGCACCCAACCTTGCTTTGGCTCTTCATTCAGCATTTGATTAATCTCGTCCGGTGCATCAAGCGCATATTCCGGCAACGGCCTGCTGTGGTTGATATACTCGCTATATACCGGTAGCGCCGGATCATCCGGATTCAATGTTGCCATTAAGTAGTCACACCGCATGGACGCCTCACGGACAAAATCCATATCTGCAATGTTTATCTCATCGATGTATAAGCACCCATACTGGCCGCCCAACGCTTTGCGCCAGCGCGCTTTGTTATCATAACCAAGCACGTATATGATCTTATCCTTGAAAGCCAAATGCGGCAAACTGTGTGCCCCTCTGCCGGATGCATTATATTGCACCAAACCCCCAAATACATCTAAGATGCCTAAATCCTTGTTAATGATATTTTTTTCAATCGTTCCGAGATCTAAGCCGGATAGGATATGCAGCTTCTTGGGTGAGGCGGCTACTTTTAGCATGAATTTAACAACGCCCACTGTTGTTTTCCCCGCGGCAGTCGTGCCTTCAAGGAATTCAACAGGAGCGTTGTGCTTTAAAAAAGCTTTGTACTTCGGGGAAAGGAGCAATTGCTCACTATTCATTGAGCTGCTCCAGAATCTTGTCCAGCTTGTCAGAGGTTACATCCACCTCCCCTGAAAGTTCCACTTTATCGGTGAATAACCCGAAACGCTTACCAAGTAGTTCCGCCGCTTTGAGGCGCTCCTTTTCATCCGGGGCTTTCATGATACGCTTTGCTTCAGAACAGCCATCACCATAGCCCTCAACAACAACAATTTCCGCCTCAGACCTTCCACGCATAACGGCGGTAAGATATTCCATGACCTCCTGCGCCTTTGCTGTCTTTTGGTTGCTGATTTTTTCAAGCTGCTGTTCAATATAGGCAGAAACATTAACATTTCTTAACATCCTCGCTCCAGCGGCTGCTGCTGTTGCATCTTGCTTTACACTCGGATATGCGGCTTTATAGGCCCGCGTCGCATTGCAATCAATAATGTACTCATCTGCAAATCTCTGTTGTTTGTCGGTCATGAAATCACCTCACCATCTATTTGCAGCCTGCCCCCACCCCAGCAACGCTTTAAACGCTATGGCCGCTTATCCCTCAAATCCACAGTTATTAATTCAAAGGCGGCGGAAACACATGGTCACCGCCGCCAAATTCAGGAGGACAAGGAAGATCAGAGCTCTATCCAATCTTCCCAGTTTACAGTATAGCACACTTGGATGGTGTCTTTTAATGGTCAATTTTTTTCAGCGCATACCCGTGGAGCCTGTATATCCACCGTAGATCCCGGCTCATTGTGTCAGCAATAGCCTCCCACTTCATCCCGCAGATATACCGATACCTCAGCAGAGTTCTATACGTCGGGTTATCAACACCATCAATAACGGTCTCTATCTCTCTGCGCACGATCACAAGCTTGTCAATCTTTTGGTTTATTTGCTCTTCAATGGCTATTATTTTATCGATGCTTCTAACAAACGGCGCCTCTGTACTCCCTCCGGATCCGGGTGCAGCAGACAGGCAGGAAGTCACGCGCTCCGCCGATGATCGCAATCGTATGCTTTCAGCACACAGGACATTTATCTCTTGGTTAATTTGCAAATATTGACTTAAGTATTTTTTAGCGGTCATCGGCTGCGTCCTCCTCATAATCATTGCATTTGTAAATTGTGTGGCTGCTCCTTTTTAGCAAAGCATTTAATATCTCCTCACAAAGTACCTTGAATGCCCAATTTAATCTTGCACCATTGCAGCTAAGCATATCGTAGCAATTAAATCTACAGCTATCACAAGGTATTTCATTATCCTTTTTTGTCTCCACCGATTACATCCTCCTTTGCTTTTTTAATTCGTGCTTTTAGCACAGCCATTACCGTTTCATGGGTGCTTGCGTGGTCTTTGATTGCTGCTATAACGTCCTCATCCACACAGCCCTGCGCAATGAGAAAATGGTTATAAACTTTGTCATAGGGAGAACCCTGCCGCCACAGTCGGCATTTGCCTTGGTCATTAAGCTCAAAGCTCCAATTAGGTGTGAACCAGACAATATGCCTGCCGCCGGCTTGCAGGTTAAGCCCATAGGCACAGCTGGACGGATGTACAAGCAGCACATCAATGTTGCCGGCGTTCCAATCATCCTCATCCTGGGTGCCATTATAAACACTTACCCTCAGCTTAGTTTTAGAAAGCCGCTCAAGGATCCTATCACGGTCATGCTGAAAGCCATAAAAAGTGATACAAGGCTCGCCCTCAATACGTTCCAGCAGCTCCATGTAAGCATCAAGTTTACAGTCGTGAAGGTGGATTACCTTTTTATCGTTGTCATATACGGCGCCGCTGCAAAACTGTAAAAGCTTTCCGGTAAGAACACCTGCGGCGGTAGCAGTGACTGTACCCTCGTCAAGCTCAAGCAGCAGGTCACGCTCAAACTGCTTATAGGCCTTAAGGGTTTTATCATCAAGCATAACAGGGATCTCGTGGTCAATGCAGGCAGGCAGCTCCAGATAGTCCTCTGCTTTCATGGTTAGGCATATGTCGCTTATGGCATTAAGTACGGCAGTCTCGGCTCCGTCTTTTTCTTTGTATTCGGTAAAGTGTCCCCCGTGAGTATTAGCATCAAAATACATTTGTCGGAATTGTGTAATTGTCTTGCCCAGCCGTGCGCCCTCATCCAGCAAATATACTTGTGCCCATAGATTTTCTATCCCCTGGGACGAAGGAGTACCGGTAAGCAGCACGACCTTTCGCATGAAGCGTCTTACAAGTTTTAAGGCCTTAAAGCGTTTACTCCGGCCATTTTTAAAGCTTGTGCTCTCGTCAAGCACCACCATATCAAAACACCACGCTTGTTTGTAATAATCAACCAGCCAAGGAATGTTTTCGCGGTTAATGACATAAACGTCTGCCGGGGTGTTCAACGCCCTTATGCGTTGTGTCTGGGTGCCAAGGACCGTGACAACACGGAGGTGCTTTAAGTGGTCCCACTTTGATGCCTCTTTGCTCCACGTACCATCAGCAACCTTTTTGGGTGCTACAACCAACACTTTACACACGCTCCACCGAAAATACCGCAGTATGTTTATAGCTGAAAGCGCGATCGAGGTTTTACCAAGGCCAGGCCGTAGAAACAACCCGACCGCTGGATCGTCAACGATCCGCTGTATGCAATACGCCTGGTAGTTATGTGGTTTGTATTCCATCCGGCATCACCTCCTCAATAAGGGCCTTAGCAGCTGGCCACCCTTTAACAACCCTAACATCGGCCCCTCGTTTCTGTAATTCGCTTACCTGCCATTTTTGTATATTTGCAAGCCGTCCTATTTCCGTTTTTAACTCAACAAAGATAACCTTGCCATCCGGTGTGATTACGATCCTATCCGGTACGCCAGGATTCGCGGGACTTACAAATTTGTAACATAAGCCCCCTCGCTGTTTTACCATTTGCACCATACGGCGCTCTATATCTTTCTCAAGCATTTTTAAGCCTCTGTTTCGTATAGACATTTACTACACGTGAATATATCCAATCTCTTATAATAAAAAATGCAGCTTGTTTTACCACATTTAAAGCACTTAATCACATCCTTACAAGTGATCGCCTTTTTACAAAAAGTGCATTGTGTATATTCGTCATCTTTATAGATCTTGCTTTTGTTACACATATAAAAACTCCTTTTTGCTCAAAGTTACCCCTCGCGCATACACGCATATGCTTACGCAAATTAAGCGTATATAGCGTATTTTTACTCTTAAATCCTTAATTTAAGGATAGTCTTAAAAAGGGGTAACTTTGGGTAACTTCTTTTAAAAACGGCACGGATCAATGGATTTATGGGTTACCCCAAGGGGTAACCAGGGGTAACCGCTTTTCTTTATGGGGTAACCGTGGGGGTAACCGCCTTTTCGTATGCTTTTCTGGTTCCGTACGGCTTCCCACATTTTGCGTTTCCAACCTTTTTCCATTCGCCGGTGGCATTTATAATATTTGTAATGGCTCTCGCATACTGCGGTGTTAAAGATGCTTCGTCTTTCATAAAGGCTTCTCGCCATATCTCTACCACACATACCCTGCCACGCGGTTTTAACGGTATATCCCCGGACACATTCCCCTCCCAAAAAATCCGCCTTTTTTCCAATGGCCAGCTGCTCCAGTCTGTGGGTATTTCGGTATTTAAAAAATTATATATGGTGTCCTCCCAGGGGTTCGCTTCTCTGTGCATCTCTTGCCTTTTGCCGGCCTCTTTTTCCATCTCATCAGTTAAATAGTTCTTTTCCCCGAGACGGCACCAAAAAAGCACCTCCGCCCAAATCTGATCAATGGTGACGCCTAATTCTTCTGTGGGTATTGGTCTTTTCGTTCCTACTTCTATATCGATAGGCCAGAATCGGCGCCCCCCTGTCGTATCTCGCAGGCATTCTGCATTGTTTGTGGTTCCTACTAACACACATTGCCTCGGATTATCCGCCGGAAAGTGGGCATAAGCAGCCCGATAAAAATCACTCTGCTTTGTAATAAAAGCCTTGATAGCATCCATCTCCATTTTTCCGAGCGCTTGCATTTCGGGAACCTCTATTATCCATTTACCTTGGAGAGCTTCCAGTGCTTTCTGGCCATCGAAGGTTGTTATGCTGTCGGAGAACCAACCTTTTCCAAGGGCATTAAAAAAACTTGATTTTTTGGCCCCCTGTCGGCCAACAAGAACAAGCATATAATCATGCTTGCACCCAGGCTGCATGATCCGCTTTACCGCACCCACCAAAAAAGCCCGCGTTATCGCTCTTACATATGAGTCATCCGCCGCGCCAAATTGGTTGATTAAGATCGTTTCCGCGCGTTGATTTCCATCCCATTTCAGACCAGTTAAGTAATCTTGCACACTGTGGAACACCTTTCTTTGGGCAATAGCTTCAACGGCGTCGTTAACATCTACCTTCGACGGTTTAAACCATCTTTCCATATACACCCTTAGTTCTGTGGTGTCTGGATCTTTCCAAAAGCTTTCACTCTGGCTTCCTCGCCAAGGCAGATTTTCCGATACGCAAATGCGCCGGGTAAAGGCATCCAACCTCGCGCATCCATTTAATTCGGGTAAATTTTCTAATAACAGCACCAGATTGGACAGAGTTTTTTGATAATCGCCATTCTGATTTCTGGTAAGCTTCGTCGCCCAGTCTTCCGTGGAATTTGTACTGTTCGTTGATAATCCTCCAAAATCCTCCTGTACCATAAGTGCAGACACGTCTGGCAACCCGATTGCATATTCACGCATAGCCTGATAACTTGGCAATTTTCCTGTTGGTGTGCCTTGCTGTGCCTCATCGTCCTTGTCACTAAACCGGTGCAGGCGCACGAGGTCAAACGCATTTACGAGGCGGCCGCTGCATGGATCCGTTGAGTGGTGGCTGTATAAAAACTTGCCATTATCATAAAGCACAGCACCGCCCGTGGTAGATCCCCCAAGGTATGTATATCTGCCGGGCATAGTGTCAACTGGCTCATAAATGCCGGGCAGGAGCTCGTCCATTGCGCGGTGTATATCATAAGTACGGCAAAAGGCTCCTATAACGCCATTCTTGCCCTCTGGATCGCCTTGCTTTACAGCCAGCTTGGTAAACGTCTGTTGTCCGGGAACCGCCGGCCACTGCGTTACATCGCGCCAATCGGCATATGTGGCAAGCAGCCCGTCAGCCTGTAAAAAAGGCTTATCGGCAACTATGTACACATATTGGCTATCACGGCAACAGCTGGGCCAATACATTAAGCGGCTAACCTCAAAGGTAGTGGGATCCGCAAGCTCAAGCCCTATGTATTCAGCCATTCTGCGGGCGCATGGTTCATACTCATCCGCATTGACTGTGCGATCGAGCGGGAACAACACGCGCAGACGAGGGGCAGCGTTTTGGTGCTTACGGGTGCTGTACACACAATACCCACAGCCCAAAGCCTCTACACGCCGGAGCACATTGTCTGTGCCGCCTGCGGGGATATTGTCAAGGTCAAGGGTGATAATATCACGCCCCATAACATTGTTGGCCTTACGGCGTGGGCTGTTAAGGGTACCGCCTAAAAAACCTCCCGAGCTGTCCTTGAGATCATCTTGCTGTTGTTTTTTTAGATTCAAATATTCAGCGAGAGTTTCTTTACTTCTTGCTGGCGTTTTTAATTTGGCCCATAATTCGGAAACAAGCATTTGTGCGGGCTGCCAGTTTACAGATCTGCGGCTACTGCCAACACTTATTGTTATTTGTCTATCGTATTGCATTCTGCTTTGTCTCCTTTACATATCTCTTTTTAGCAGCCTCGCTTAGTGCTTTTCGGTGTTCTTCAGAAAATTTACGCCCTTTAAGAGTTGCAGATATTTTATTACGAATTTCAATACTCCGCTTTTGTCCAAAGTTATTACCTTTGTTAGCAATACTAATTTTTGTTTTAGTTTCATCAGAAAGTGATCGCCCCTTTCTGGTTTCTGCACTCCGTAACGATCCATCTAAAAATGCAGCACTTGTTAAGCAACTCTGTGAAATTCTTGCTTTTTCCTCTTCTGAACGTAACCGCCCGAGCTGATTTGCGTTGCCGCCAAGGGCGATGTTGTAACCATATGCCTTGTTTGCTGATTTATGTAAATATATTAATTCTATCTCTTTTTGCTCTGCTTGTTCTTTTGTCGAGCCTGTTAAAAGAATACTGTGCCTTATATTATCCCAACCATATTTGAGTATGGCATTGTAAAAATATCTATTTGCTTTATATTTATTGCCACGCTCCCAACGCTTTTTAGGATTTCTACCCGTAATTCCTATGTAGACCTTGCCGTTGGGGCAAGTATGCTTATAAACTGTATAGCTCATAGCGGTTACTCCTTACCGCCCGCACCCGCTGGGGGGGGGCTTAGTCTATTTGAAAAGCCTGCCGGTTTTTCTGTCCCGCAGCTCAACGCGGTTGACAATTTCAAACCCGGCCTCGTTGGCAACAAACTTTATAACCTTAATTAAAAAGTTGAGTTTGCCCTCAAGGGCGGCATCGGCCTGCACAATGGGTTTTAATGCCTCGTAAGCCGTAGGATCTGAATAGCCCTCACTATTAAAACGCGGGTTGTTTTTGTTTCCCATAGATTTTGCCTCACTTTCGCATTTTGGGCACACTTGCCGGCCCTCTGGTATTTCACTGCCGCAACAAACGCAGCTGTTTTCAATCAAGCTGATCATTTTTTCAGTGGCTACCTTACCACAATAAAGGCAGGGCTCACTTTCTGCATCCGTCCGGGTAGTGAATTGATCTCGCCCGCAAGCGCGACATTTATAACGTGTCATATCTTTACACCTCTTTCTTACTACCCAGATAGCTGCAATTTGCTGCTACCAGCTTCTCGGCCATAATTGGCACAACACTGTTTCCGATGCGCGCGACCTGTTCCTTGACCGGGTAGGGCTTTCCATCAATATCGTGCGTAATAATGTAATCCGCGGGGAACCCTTGCATAACTTTCAACTCCGGTTCCGCTTTCAACATGCGGAGATAAATATCTTTGAGAATATACTGTTCACCGTCGATTTCTGTAATGACATTGACTAAACCGAAACGGTCTTTTGTTGTTATGGTTGCAATCGGTTCATCAATGGTCTGCCCGCACCCGGTACCATAATACTTGATAAGAAATGCGGAGATCAATCCAAAATGCCCCGGGGATGTGGTTATGGTATGCAAAGGCTCATCGCAACCTTGGCCGATGCCGGTCTTATAAAACTTGGTAACAAAGGCGGTGACAAGCCCATAGCGGTTGCTGGTATCTATGGTCTTTATTGGTTCTGTGAGGGTCTGTCCGCGGGAATCCCCCTCCTGTGTTTCGGCATGGTACTGAATTAGAAAGGCAGTAGCTAACTTTTCAGGAACGATGTACGGCTGGGGATTATCTACAACATACTTCCGATACCCATTGGCAATGCGCCGCATGGTCGCTTCTGCCAAAGGCTTTTTCCGGTTAAAAATGGACCGGCCAAGATCTGTAAAGTCTATGTAGTCACCACACTCCAGCCATTTTTGTTTTCCGCCTTTTCCGTCTTTGCTGTGTGTGGCTGTCGGCCAGATAATCATCCGGCCATCTCTGCGGAATATTGCATACCATCGTTTGCGGGTAGTGGGTGCTCCAAAATCAGCAGCTACCAATTCCCGGCAATCAAATTCATATTCCAGTGATTTCATGGCAGCGATGAATTTGTTATAATCCTCACCGGCCCTGGTTTTAATCGGTCGCCCATTCTCATCAAGAGGGCCCCACAGCTGAATTTCCTCAACATTCTCCATAATGATAACATCGGGTAGAATTAGCTGTGCGTGCTTATAAACAGCCCACGGAAGAATGCGCAGACCGCTTTCTCTGGGCTGTCCGCCCTTTGCTTTTGAGTGACTGGTGCAATCCGGGGAAGCCCACATAAGAGCAACATGCCGTCCTGCAACATGCTTCCGAAGATCCACGGCGAAGATATCTTCAGTAAGGTGTAGAGTATCCGGGTGGTTAACTTTGTGAATCCTAATAGCTTCTGGGTCGTGGTTTATTGCTATATCAATAGGGCGGTTGAGAGCCATTTCAATTCCCTTACTTGCCCCTCCGCCACCAGCGAAGCAATCAATTATCAAGCCTTTCATTGTTCAACCGTCTTTCTTTAAGCTTTCACCGTCGGGCATTTTGGTGCTCTTGTCGGTGTAAAAGCAGTACGCTGCCTCAAGTCTGGCGCCAGGGCTATTGCTAAAGCCGGGCAGAAAAGCCACAACATCTGCGGTGTCAATCATTGCAAAGCACATACGCATATAGTCAGCCGGTTGTAAACCTTGCGGCATCCAGCAGGGGTTTAATACGGTGTAGCCCTGTTTTTCAAACTCTCTCTGTGCCTCGGCAAATTTTGCTTTATAGTCCGGATCGCCGGTGATCTTTCCGGCTATGTATAATTTAGTCTTTTCCATCTTGCACCTCTGTCTCAGCTGCTTTTAGATTAAGTACAGCCTGTTCATAGTAGCTTTGTTTCAATTCAATGCCGACATGCCGCCTGCCCATTTTAATCGCTTGGTATCCGGTCGATCCAATGCCATCGAAAGGATCAAGTACCACATCCCCCGGATTCGTCCATAATTCGATGCACCGTTCTATGACGGGTAATTGGAGCGGGCAGATATGTTTTTCATCTTGTTCCGATCTGGCACTTTTACGCTGCAGCGTAGAGCTCTGATTGATATCCCACCAAACAGGCGCCGCGTATTCATCCCATACAGGTGATGCTACTTGCTGCCAATGGTCTACTGGAAAGGATTCATGCGTATGGGGCATGGGTTCCGGATTCACATCCGGTTTCCGAAAGGTCACAACATAATCGGGCAGCCCCATACGGCTCATGGCGGAATCTTTGCGGATTTGCTTGTGTAGCAGGCCAAGGGCCTTTGTCCTTTGCATCTCTACAACTGGATTTTTCCAGATGCACACTTCGGAATGAAAAATAAAGCCCGCGTTCTGCATCCATCGGATGACATCACCGCGAAAATCCTTCACCCCGATGAATCCATCCCTCTCTTTCATGGCTGGTAGATTCATACAGTGGATTGATACAAGCCGCCCTGGCATTGTAATGCGAAACCACTCAGCGCCGAGATATCGATATTGTTCGGCAAATTCAGCGTAGCTGCGGCTGTTTCCGAAATCCCGATCACTGTTGGAATAGGTATAAAGACTTGCAAAGGGAATCGATGTTAGGGAATAGTGGATGCTGTCAGAGGGGATTCCTTTAAGGATCTCACAGCTATCTCCATTATACAGCACCCAGTTTTTTCCTGCCTCCTGATTAAGCACTTTCATTGTATCCTCCTGTTTGAACCCAGATGGGTATTGACATTTCAATTTCGGGATCATAGCTTTCTGTCATGCGGAATGTTGCCCGAATTTCTGCATCTAATATTTCCTTTGTATGAAGAACCATCTCCTGAATCATTTTTCTGCTCTGTGCTTCTTTTCGCTCGATGTTTTCTTTCACGGCGCCCTCCGCTGAGGAAGTGACAATGTAAACATTCACCGGATGATCCTGCCCGAAACGCCAACAGCGCCGAATAGCCTGGTAGAGCATCTCATAGCTGTCAGAAAGGCCAACAAAAACCATGTTATGGCAGCCCTGCCAATTAAGCCCGAATCCGGCGATGCTCGGCTTGGTGACAAGCCGGCGTAAGAATCCAACCGTAAAAGCGGTAAGCCAATTATCTTTTTTTGCCGGTGCATCAGATCCTCTTACCTCACGGGCATCCTCAATCATTTTGGTTAATGTATCAGCCTCATCATTTAAATCACACCAGAGCAGCCATTGTGCGCTGGGGTCTTGTTTCACTAATTGAGCTGCGGCCGCACATCTATCCGTCATGCTTGCCCTGCGTGCATTACGCCTTTCTGACAGAGTACTTGCAACGGGCAGATTGGACGGCACTTCTATATAATTAATATTGAGCATGGGCAAGGTGTAACCTTCATCGGGATATCCAAGATCTGCGGGTGTTGTTAGTACAACAGCCCAACCTGCAAGCCATGTCCAAAAATCCCTTTCTGCATGGCCCTTTAGCCGCCATTTGCTGGTCTCCCCGCCATCATGGACGAAGAATGTCGCAAGCATCTCTGACCGTGACATAACGCCCAGAAATTCTGCCTGGTTGCCCAGCTCCATAAAATCATTCGGGGCAGGGGTTGCTGTACAAGATAATTTAAACGGTACTGTTCGGCAAGCTTCGATAATCTGCGTTCGCATCTTACTGCTGTAATGCTTTAGGATAGAGGATTCATCCAAGGCAATCCCGCCGAACGTGGATAAATCAAAGTGATCCAGCATCTCATAATTGGCAATATTAATACCCTGAACGATGTCGCTCTGGGATCGGCAAATTTGCACGGAATAGCCGAAACGCTGCCCCTCCGTTCTTGTTTGCCTCGATACTGCAAGCGGTGCGAGAATTAGGGTGGGCTGCCCGGTATAGTTTGATATGATGCGGCACCATTCCAGCTGTTGCAGTGTTTTTCCGAGCCCGCAATCTTCAAATAAAGCAGCCTTTCCTTTTTTAAGTGCCCAGCATACAATATCCTTCTGCCAATCAAACAAGCAGGGGGTCATGTCTGATTTATCAAATGCAAAGCCGCAACAGGGGATTGTCCTGGCTTTGTGCGTTAAAAAGTCCTCATAGGTCATTGCCCGTCCTCCTTAGTCTTTCTTGAAAAATTGCCCCACCCAGCCATCAGCATCGAGGGGTAAATCCGGTGCCCAAGGTATAGGCTGTGCCATGATCTTTACAACTCCCTCAAGTGTGGCGGCATTAGGATCACAATCAATGACAACCTCGTCATGTACATGAAAAACAACGGGCAGCCCTGCTGCCTCTAAGTGATCGATGGCTTGTGCCAAACAATCACGGGCAATAGCCTGTACACAATTCTCCACGAGCTTGCCGCCGTATGTTTCTATGCGTTTCCACTTTTTTGTTTTCTGATCCATGCCCATATACGATATGGACGGGTTTCCCCATTGGTTTTGGCCAATCTGTGGGGCCACATAGTACAGCTTGCGCCCCGAGGGTAGTGTAATGGTCATACAGTCAGTGCCTTGCTCATAATTAAACTCACGGGCGAGCACAAGGCATTTTAATCCTACACTGCCACCCTGTGAAATAACCTGCACGGCTGCCGACTGCATTTTGTACCATAGATCTACAATGCGCTTATTTGAAGCTCTCCACCTATTTTTTATATCTTCAAGCTGTTCTGTCGGCGTATCTTCAGGCAAATGACCTGCCGTAATTAAAGCAATGGCCCCGCCTTGGTATCCTAAGGCAAGTGTAGCAGCCTTTCCGTACTGTCGTAAGGAGTATTCAGGGTTGCCCTTTTTTATTAAATCAATCGGCACGCCATATAGTTGAGATGCAGTAGCCTCGTAAATAAGCCCTGTTGTGCGAAACACTTCCAGCACCCACTCCTCGCCGGCCAGCCATGATATGACACGGGCCTCAATCGCTGAAAAGTCAGCATCAATGAGCGTGTGCCCAGGCGGGGCAATGAAAGCAGTGCGTATAAGCTGGCTGAGCGTGTCCGGCACGCTGCCGTATACAATTTTAAGGGCATTGAGGTTGCGGTTCCTTACAAGGTCACGGGCGAGCTCCAGAGGCTCTGTATAGGTGCGTGGCAGGTTTTGCACCTGTGCGAGCCTGCCAGAGTTGCCCGTTACCCATACTTTTCCGTTTCTCCGCACGATGAAATAGCCTGTTTCCGTTTCGGCGCAATAAACTTTTCCGCTAAAGGCAATTTTATCCACTTGCTCTCGGCGGATAGCTGTGCCGTGCCCGGGATTGTTCCACACATTAAGTAAATATGCGCTTTTCCAATTCGGATTGTCACTGCGATCTTTTACTGATTTGGTCGCAGATCTACCCGAAAAAGAAGCCAGCGCCTGCAGCACATCGACATTAGTCTCATTAATCGATGTATATTGGATTGAGTTTGGCCCACACACAGAAGCGTCCCAATGCGGAAGTTCTTCAAACACAACATCCGCGGGTTCATCGAGTAGCCAATATCCGAAAGTTTTACGCTTGAATTGTCTCAACCATATCGGAACAAAACCACTTTTCACAACAATGCTTGTCGTGTTATCCGTGCATTTCCGCTCAATAAATGAAATCTCGCATTTACGTAACAAGTGCTTGCAACGTTCAATTTTTCTTTCCTTTTTAAAATGATATCGCACATCTCCATCACGCGTGTAATGCCCATCAGCCTGCGTCATGATGAGGACTCGCAGTGCGTTTGGTTCTCTGCTGGGGCGTGTGACTCGACAGCCTGTAAATGGGATTATAGCGCGAGATTTAAATACGTTATCTGCTGTATCAGCGCCCCATAATCCACTTTTAAGAAGGTAGGGCATTTTATGATCTGGAGTACAAACCTGCTCACATCTTTTTCCAGCTACGGTAATCATTTCTCCTGAATAATCGAAGCACAAGGACCCCGCTTTTTGAAAAGAGACGCATTCGGTACTTGGTGCCCAGCAAGCAATCTCCCCACCATGCCAATCGTCAAGACGAACCCACCCTTCTGGTGTCAGTATTTCATGATCGCCAGTAAGGCACCATCGTCCTGTCCGGTTGGCTCCATAAAACTGTAAAAGCCCACGCACACGCCCATCCGGGCAAACTGCCTGCTCAATGGCATCATATTTTTTGGTGCTTGTCTTGCCGAGCTCCTGCCGGATCTCAAGCATACGCTGTACCTCCGGGCTGTTATCGTCACGCTCCAGCATCTTTGCCACGGTGTCCTTGCGGAGCCCGCTTATTTCCTCGCCGGTTTCCTCCTCCAGCCATGATGAAATCTGTGCAACGCTGTTGGGGTTGTTCAAGCCGGATATTTGCATTGCCTCCTGCATGAGGCTTTCACGGACCGTGGCGCCTAAGCTGAGTGCACCCTCCACGAGGGACATATCAACCGCCACACCTCTTGCGTTAATAATGAGATCCGTTTCCCATTCCTTTTGCACAAAGTCCGGTACCGGTATGGCTGAAAGCCGCCGCTCAATTTCCATTTCGGTTGTGACGTCCTGGCAGCAATACTCTTTGAAAAGCGCCCACCGGTCCGGTGCATGGTGTGGCAGGTTTCGTGTTCTGCCGCCGTTTGCCTTAGAGGGTGCACACGGCACGCAGAAATAGCGTATAAGAGCCTTGCCGGTGTTCAGCTTGCGTTTATCCTCCGGGAGGCCTAAAGCTCGCCCTGTGGCATCCAGGCCCGCCGTATAACCACAATATAAGCCGTGGAACATTGTGCAGCGCCATTGCTCCGGCGGGAGCTGCCTGCCCATATACTTTGACAGGCAGCCCCATTCAAAGGGAGCATTATAAGCGTGCTTTATACAGTCTGGTGAGGCGAGCGCCTCAGCCACCCAAGCGGGCAGCATTTCACCCTGCGCGAAGTCCACGCAAACAACCGGGCTACCGTCAAAGGAATAGGCAAAGAGGAGGATCTCAAAGGCGGGGCTTGATATGTAGCGCTGTGCTCCTACCTTTCGGATGTCAACATCGCTGTATGTTTCAAGGTCTATGTTTAAGTGGTGCATCGCTCTTTGCCTCCTTGTTTTTGGTTACATCGGTTGTCCAGTGATCGGGTTAATTCTCACACCCTGTGCGGGCTGCTGAGGATAAGCGGGGGCGGCAGGCTGTTGGGGATAAGCCGGAGCTGCCGGTTGCTGCGGGTAGCCTGCTGCAGGTGCAACCGCTGTGCCCACGCCGTCAAAGTCCGTGGCAGCAGATGCACCACCGGAAAGAGGCTCACCATCACGGGTCTTTAGGACATTGCCCAGACCGCATCCAACACCCTTACTGCCTGCGGTATCGAAAGCGAAAAAGTTGATTGTAACACGGGCATACATCCCGCTGTAAATGTCTGAAGGTAAAAGGTCGTGGTTCACATCTTCCGGGCTAACTACCATAGGCTTATTTTTAGAGGACGCGGTCAGCACCCAGCACCCTTTGCACTCGTCCCCAAAGGGCAAGCCGCTGGGGCGTAGTCCGTCACCGTCATGCACAATAACTTTGGGCTGGGGGTGTGCACCGCCCCACTTTTTGCTTACACCATCCTCATATGCCGCCTTGATAGATGCATTGATGTTGGCGATGGTTGCCGCATCCGTTTTAGGGATAAGCAGCGTAGCACTGTATTTGGGCTCGCCGCCCTGCTGTGCGGCTCTGGGGGTTGTGAGGTTTACATACGAAAGGCGAACCTCGCCGGTTAATACCTTAGTTGCAATATTCTGATAAGCCATTTTAATAGTCTCCTTTAATTCATTTATTTTCATTCGGTAATGGGGTTGTTTCAATAAATTGCTTGAGCCCAAGCGCTACCAGGCCGAGGTACTCAAGCACCTGCTTACAAGTTTCAAAAAGCTCCGGGCTTTCGGGAAGGGTTGGATCCGCATACCGCTTTATAACGGCTTTTATGTCCTGTCCTACGTTTTTGCCCGCCTTTATAATACGAATACCGATCTTTTGTTCCTCCGGCACATCGGCCTCCAGCATTAGATCCGCCAGCATATCAGCCACGGAGCTTAATGTCTCGGCCTCCTTGGCCTTATCCGCTAAGTTGCGGGGGGGGGTTGAATTAAACATAATAACTGCCTCCTTGTTTTTTTTTATTCGTTGCCCACCTCTGCAAAATCAGCGGCAGCGGGGTTGTATGGTTCGCGCTTATCGGTTAGGGGTGCAAGAGTAGGCTTGCCAAGAGGCTTGATGATAAAGCTGCCGAGCTTGTCCGTAAATTCAGTTTTGCCCATAAGTTTCTCAAGCTCTGTAAGCGTTTTGGGCTTGCGCTCGTAAACAAGCGCCTCGTTGTACCCTGCAGCAAGAACTGCAGCAATAGCAGCATCCTGGTCTGTAAAGGCACGGTTACTCCGTCCTGCAACAGCTTTCCAGCCGGGGATCTGCCAACCGTTAAGCAGGGCATTGAGGGCATATTCCTCAAGATCCTTGTACCACTGCACAAGCTCTTTGCCCCTAATAAGTAGATCACCGATCTCATCGTCAGTAAGTACGCCCTGCCCGAACATAGGCGGCTTTGCACCGTTCTGAGGTACACAGTTCTTAAATTCCTCAAGAGCGATGTTCTGGTCTGCACGGGCTCTACATTGTGCTTTACCTCTGCAAAAACGGCAATGCTCGCCGGGGACAAAGTCACCAAAGCCTATATATGCCTTTTGAGCAATAGGTTTGATACTCGTGCCCCAGGCAATAAGCTCCTCGGTGGCCAGCATTTCGGTGCTGGGCTCGTCCTGTATGCGGGGCTGGCAAATAGTCATACGAACGCGCTTTATGGTATCGCCGTAAATGGGGCGGTACCGTTTCAAGGCACCCAATGCATACAACTTCATTTGTGCGTTGTTCTCAGCCGATATAGGCACACCTTTGCCGTGCTTATAGTCGGTAATGTCGAGGGTATCGCCGCCAATCATGATGCAGTCGCAGGTGCCAAAGCCCTCCGGTGCGTACTCCGAATAGTCAACCATTACCTCCGCAGAAACAGAGGGCGGTCTGTCATAGGTCATGGCTTTTTCGGTTAGGTGGTCTAAATATACGTTTGTAAAGGTATCACCACTGATTTCCAGCTTACTTTCAGGGTGTTGAGCATTATGTGCTTCAACAAAATCCTTTTCTTTTTTGATAAGCTTGTTGAGCCTGGTGCTGTATGTGCGCGGGCTGATTGTGCACGTGAATTTTTTAAGTACTTTTAGTTCACCCATCTCATGCGCAATCCTGCCGTGTTCTGCGTGCGCGGAGGTTGTTTCGGGGAATTGTTCCTCGAATCGCGGTGCCGCTGTGCATATAAGCCAACGGGATGCAGAGGATGCAGATAGTAGAGCGTGTTTTTCTGGGGTTGGCATATTATCAACCCTCCCTAAATCTGTGCGCCGAGGGCTCTAAGCTCTGTTGCAAAAGCGCCATACTGTGAGGGATCCAGTTTGGTAATACTGTCGATGCTATATTTGCTGAGCAGATTACACAGGGCATCCATCTTTCCGGCATCCACCAGGGCAGTTCCGGCAGTGGCGATCATTTCAAGGGTGTATGTAGGCGCTGCCGTTGATACTGGAGCGGGGTTGGCTGGAACAGCGGGTGCCACGGTCTGGGCAGGTGTCACACTCAAAGGTACACCAGGTACACCAGGTACCGCAGCGGTAGGGTTCATGGTTGGTGCTGGTGTCTGCTGAACAGGGGCGTTGGTAGGGCTTACAGTTGGCGCGGGTGTTGCGGGCTGTGCTACCGGGGCGGCGGGCTTGTCCGAGGGTGCGTTTTTTCTGCCATCAAGTGCGGTGGCAAGGTTGTTGATCGCTTCCGCCAGATCGGTCGCTGTGATCGAGATTTTCATTTCTAACATTTTGATATCCTCCTAAAATATTATTGTGACACCATTTACAGGTGACGCCATCCGTTTCTATACTGCCGCAGTAAGGGCAGTGGTCTATGTTGTTATTCATGGCAGCTTGTCCGCCGCGAGCCCGGTTACAAGGCTGATACACATCGCAGCAATAAACAACCACCAGCTGATTACTAACCATCGGGTACCATACTCGAGCGTTACTGCCGTGGAATCAATTGATCCGATTGCACACCAAGCTGAGAAGATACAGATGCCCATTACCACAAGTCCGCCCGCAGCGATTAGCTTAAGTAGCTGCTTCATATGAGAGCCTCCTTCCGCAACTGCAGCAATATTTATGTCCGTTTTTAATTTGCTTATAGGCTGCTGCATCCAGGCATTCTGCACACCCAGATCCTCCTACGGGGAGATCACCACGCATGAAGCGGATAAATGCATCCTTTGGGATGCGTACCCGGCTCCCGATCTTAATAGCCGGGAACCCAAGCGCTGCAGCGTTATCACGCGCTTGCAAATTAATGGAATAAGCATTGCAGCCCAGCACATCTGCTACTTGCATTGGTGTAAGTACATCGGCGTTCAACTGTTCAATGTCCTTCACGGTCATAATCTTGCCCTCCTTCCTTAAGCCGCTTCCCGCAATGTGGACAGTAAGTGTAGTCTGTTTGGCTACCGCATAAGGGATCAGGATCGCTGTGCGCGATAGCCGCTACAAGCCATCGCTCCACCCACGATTCGAGATGTTGAGTTGTCCTCTCGAGCTGTATCGCTGCGATGCGCATCAAGTGCGCCACGTCGGCGAGGTTATGGTCTGATCTGTTCTTTAGCAGCTCATCAGCCCGTTCAAACAGGGCTGCAGATGTTCTTCTGTTATCAAGGTAACAGCTGTTTCCAGTCTTCATTTTCGTTTCACCCTTTCTTATTCGTCCACGATGGCGATGTGCGCCATTGCGTATTCAACCAGCATACGGACCAGACACCCAATTGGCTGCCTTGTTTCATCGCTTAATTCGCAGAGCTGGTCATATAAATCTGTGTCCACCCTGATAATGCCACCTCTTCTTGCGGGTTCCCTTTTCTTTTTTGGTATAATGCACTTATCCATTTTGTTTGTCCTCCCTTTTCTGTCCGTTTTATTGGACAGCCCTTGTGCTATGATTTAGATGCAATCAAGTCATCCAGTGCGGCCAGGATGCGCGCCTCAGCATTCTTTGGCTTTTTTTTGCCATTAAGAATCATGGATATGTATTCTTCTGTCACCCCCATCTTTGCTGCAACATCTTTTTGTTGGATCTTATTTATGTGCATCTTTCCAACGGCAACTGCTATCCAGTGTTCCATTGCTTCCAAAAAATCACCTCTTTTATAAAAAAATAGTTGAACAAATTCAATTTTTGTGGTATATTAAGTGTGCGAAGTTTAATTACCAAAACAAAGTTGATGTTGTTCAACCTTTATGGCTATTATAGTTGTACTGGTTCAATTTGTCAACACATTTTGTTGATGTTATTCAACTTTGTAATTTTACACAAATGAAAGGGGCCGTTTTTGTGTTTTATGACAAATTTGTTGAACTGTGCAAAGAGAAAGGGATAAGCCCGAGCAAATCCGCGGCAGAGATTGGTTTTGATAAATCGAGCGTTACAAATTGGAAAAAGAGAGGCTATACTCCAAAGCAGGAAATTCTTACGAAAATAGCCGATTATTTTGGCGTGACCATCGACTACTTGCTGGGTAAATCGCGATGGAAAAATGCGCGAGAGGAATACGTTGCTGAAAGGAATCTGGCGGATGTTGGAATGTCCTTTGAATTTTATGAGGATGAAGCCTCCGTCTGGATAAGGTACCCAGACGGAGCATTAGAGATCTGTTATGACACGATTGGCCCCGAAGTCGCAAAAAGGAAAGGCGAAGATCTGGTTGAGTATTTAAAAAAACTTAAGTACGATAACCCAAAAGATTTTAGAGGTATTGAACCCTCGGCGGTGCAAGAAACGTCGATTAATCGTGCCACTATTAGCAGCTATAACAACTCACGTATAATGGATTCTGTGCATTTAAATGCTCAATTGCAAGGCATTGACTTTGCCCTCTGGGGGGAAGTAAAAGAACTATCAGACGCTCAAAAACAGGATATCCTGGACTATATAAAATTTAAGAAGCAGCAAAAGAAGGACTAAGGATATGAATCTAAGCAGTCTATGTGAGATATGCGAAGAATTTAATATTGATATAGACTATTTCCCTATGAAGGAAATCGAGAGTTTTTCGATGCCTGGTCAGATCGTTATAGATCCCGATAAAATGGAAACTTCGAAAGAAGAGAAGGTGCACCTTGCGCATGAGATTGGTCACATTGAATACGGAGGGTTTTATAACAACGATTCCCCTCTTGATATTCGGGCCAAGCATGAGAGGCTTGCAGATATTTATGCAATCCGCACTTTAATCCCATACGGTGAAATAAAAAAAGCCGTCAGCACGGGGCTGACGGAAATATGGGAGTTGGCAGAGTACTTCGGTGTAACCTGTCAATTTATGGATAAAGCGATAAGGTACTATGAGCATATCGAATAACAAAAAAGAGCCCCCACGGAGTTGCAGCTCCATGAGGGCGATGACCAAAACTAACCGGGAAAAGGTAAGAGATGGTACTTATTATAGTGTACCATCTCTTCCACAAAAAAGCAAGAAGGGATGAATTAATATGCCAAAAGCCAGAGGGAACGGCCAGGGTTCTGTATATAAAGAAGGTAATACGTGGACAGTAGAAAAAACGTTTGGGTATTATATGGATGGAGAAAAGCGAAAAAGAATATCATCGCGAAGGAAAGGGTTCAGAACAAAAGCTGAAGCACTGGAAGCCCTCCACTCGATGCAGAGGAAGGAAAAGCCGAAGAATATTACGTTTTATGAACTGTCTGAATTACTGATTGAACATCAAACATCGAAAGGGTTATCCCGCAGTGCAATAAACTGCAACCGGGCTGCTATCAAATGGTTTGCTGACATCTATTTCTGGAAGATGGATGATATCAGCATTGACGAGCTGCAGGGCTGCGTTGATGCTTGCCCGTGTGGGCGAAGAACGCAAGAAAACATGAAAACGGTGTGCGGCATGATGTATAAGTACGCAATCATTCGTAAATATTTGGTGGATCTGGTAAATGTTGCGCAGGGAATCATTATAACAGCTGCTGCGGGTGATAGCAAAGCTCCCTTTACGGAAAAGGAACTTGAAATTTTTAGAAAAAGCATTGGCGTAGTGCCCTATGCGGATTATATATATGCTCTTTGTTACCTCGGGTTTCGGCCAAGCGAATTTCTTAATTTAAAGGTAGATGATTATGATCCTGCCGAGCGGGCTTTTATCGGGGGGTCTAAAACAGATGCAGGGAAAGGTCGTACCGTAACCATCAGTCCCAAGATACAGCCGATTGTGGATCGGCTGGTGGCTACTACCATCGATGGACACATTTTCCATTATGATGGCCACAAAATGTCCCTAAAGAAATTCCGTGACGACTGCTTTTACCCCGCTCTGAAGCAGATGGGTATCAAAAATGATTTCCCGAAGCGCACGCCGCACAGCTGCCGCCATAGCTTTGCAAATCTTATTAAAAACATCAGGGCCGCAGACAAAGATAAGCTGGAGCTTATCGGGCACGCAAACACAAAGAATTTACGATATTATCAAACCGTTGACTACGAAGACTTAAGGAACATTACCGATCAAATATAGGGGTGAAATAGCGGGTGAAATAGAAACGAATTTCTAAGGATTTAGCAATATTTTTCTGCCCTGTTTTAAAATAAAGAAAAGGCTATAAGTGGCTTGAAAACGCCATTTATAGCCTTTTTTAATGGTGAAGACAACTGGACTTGAACCAGTGACCTCTTGCATGTCAAGCAAGCGCTCTGACCAG
>CAYRYQ010000006.1:0-41457 GCA_964428505.1 uncultured Eubacteriales bacterium | reverse complement strand
GAGGTATGTATGTTATTCGTAACCGAAAAAATCACCATATCGCGTAAGGAACTGATGGCTTCGGACGATTTCAACATGGAAAAGATCATCATTGACGAAGAAAAAAATCAGCCGGTCGAAAACCTACTTTGTGAAATGGTATCCAGAATTATAAACGAAAATAAGGAGGTAGCATAATGACACCAATCGAAGCTATGGCAAGAAGAGGGAGAACCCCAAAAGTCGTGCTTTACGCACGCTTTTCCAGTGATAATCAGCGTGAGGAATCCATAGATGCTCAACTGCGGGCAATGCATGATTACTGCTCAAAACTGGGCGCAATCATTATAACGGAATATGTCGACAGAGCAAAATCGGCCACCACGGATGACCGACCGGAATTTCTTCATATGATTGATGATGCTAAAAATGAAGAATTTGACTTTGTCATCGTCCACAAGCTCGACCGGTTTTCCCGTAACCGGTATGATTCCGCACATTACCGGCACGAACTGAAAAAGCATGGAATTAGTCTTGTATCAGTGATTGAACAACTGGACGACAGTCCGGAGGGCATCATCATGGAAAGCGTTTTGGAGGGCATGAGTGAATATTACTCCAAAAACCTGTCCCGAGAAGTGATGAAGGGAATGAAGGAATCCGCCTTGCAGGGACTTGCTACCGGCGGGGTTGCACCTTTAGGTTTAGCGATTGATGCGCAAACACGAAAATATATCATCAACGAGGAAGAAGCCCCTGCGGTTCGCTTTATCTTTGAGCAGGTCTCCAACGGTGTTGGATATACAAGGATTATCCAACAGTTAAATGAAATGGGTTACCGTACACGCAAAGGCAAACTGTTTGGAAAGAATTCCATTCATGAAATTCTGCGTAATGAAAAGTATAAGGGTGTATTTGTTTTTAATCGCAGTCAGGGAAAAGATTGCACCGGAAAGCGCAACAATCACCACAGAAAAGATGAAGAAGAGATCATACGCATTCCCGGAGCTATCGAACCGATTGTCGATGAAAATACCTTTGATGCTGTCACAAAAATTATCGCTTCTCGCCGCAGGGCTACTCCCATAAATGCTAAAGAGGTTTATTTGCTTGCGGGAAAGGTATATTGCGGCGAGTGCGGTTCAGCCATGACCGGAAACCGTAAGCACTCCGGGCGCAACAAAACGTTATATGTGACTTATCGCTGTGGTGGCAGTCATCTCAGAGGGCGTATTAACTGTAGAAATAAGGAAATCAGTCGGGACAAGCTGGAAAGCTTTGTGATGAAAGAGCTGGCACGGGTGATTTTCAACGATGAAACCCTGAATAACATCATAGCGGAATATCAGGAATTTTGCGCTCATAACAATGAAAACGGCATACAGAAAATTGAAATGATTCAGAAAAAGTTGCAAGCCGTGCAAATCAAGATAGATAATCTTATTCAATTAATGGCTGAAACCGGAAGCAGAAATGTTGTACTGACGCTTGGCAAGCTGGAAAAAGAGCAGGAGCAGCTGGAAACAGAGTTGGCGAAAGCAGAGGCTGAGCTGAATTATCCGACGATTGATGAAAATAAAATCCGTGCAGCCTACAAAACCGCACGGGAGCAGTTCCTTTTCGGAGAATTACCGGAAAAGCAACTACTGATAAACCACTACCTGAACAAAGTCGTGGTTTACAAGGAGCATATTGAGGTTTTCCTCAACAAGCTCCCTACATATTTATTGACGCTAGATGACGGAATGTTCACAACCCAGTGGAAAAACGCGAAAAGTGAAAAATCGCCCACAGCCGAGCCCCAAAAGGGTTCGATTGTGAGCGAAAATGGTGGAGGCGAGGGGAGTCGAACCCCTGTCCGAAAACCCGTCCACACAACCTTCTACGCGTTTAGTTTATCTTTTAAAATTCCCTTACTGCAGCGCCGATAAACAGGCTCCTGCAGTTCGGTAGCTTCATGATTCATTACCGGGGCAAAGCTTAGCCGATAACGTGCACCACTAAAATGACACCCCAAACACGCCCGTGGTCCCTCGCGCCGGGATGACGCCGCTTAATTAAGCAGCGTAAGCTAATTTATTATTGTTAGCGTTTAATTTTAAAATACACATTTTTAGGTGGTTGTGTGCCACCACGCGCTTATTGTGATTCAAGATCCCCGTCGAAACCTTTACGCCCCCTTGCCTCTTTATTATACACCAAATGACTTATTTTGTAAATAGGGTATCTTTGAGAAAAGAGATGCTGTCGGCCACCCACTGACGGGGACGTATTTCGCACATCTTTGTTTTTAATTGCCCTTCTTTATCGAGGCCGGTGGTGCGCGCGTCGCTGAGAGAAAGCCCGTGTACACCGGTTGGATAAATGTGCATTTCAAATAAGATATGCCGATCAGCCAGCGCCTTGGCCAGCAACAAAGAATTTTGTACCGGTACAGCGCCGTCTGTTCCGGTGTGCCAAATGAAGGATGGCGGGAAAGAATCGGTTACCTGATTTTCAATGGAAACCAGTTCTAAACGTGCATCTGTGGTGGTTTCTTTTAAAAGATTTTGAAAGGAACCGCGGTGGGCATAGGAACCGCCGGAAATAACCGGATAGCAGAGAACCGCGGCGTTTGGTTTCATCTGCGCGGCGTCGCCCAGCGCTTTAATCGCAAAATCCGCATTCCAAAACGCACTCGCAGAGGCTGCTAAATGACCCCCTGCCGAAAAGCCCAGCACCACGATCTGATCGGGGTTGATATGCCACTGCGCACTGTTGGAACGGATCATTCTGACAGCGGTCAACGCTTCATAAAGACAGCGGGGGAAACCGGCGTCTTCCGCTACAGAATAATCCAGAACAAAGGCAGCCATATCCGCGGCAACATACTGGAGCGCCACAGGCTCCGCTTCACGCTGCGATACCATATGATAAGCGCCGCCCGGGATCACTAAAACAGCAGGGCGTAAACGCCCTGCTGAAAATTCAGGCCAGTTGGAAGGCAGATAGCAGGTGAGTGTAGCATGCTTTCCTGCGCCGAGCTGCAGCCCGTCATAATCCAATTCAATCTTTTTTTCAAAACAATCCATGATGATCTTTACTCCTTAATGATTCTGCATTTTAAGACGCTGTTCCATTTCCCGGCTGGCTTCTTTTTTGGCCAATGTGTCCCGCTTGTCGTAAATCTTTTTGCCGCGGCAAAGGCCGAGCTCCATTTTCACTCTTGCTCCGCTGAAATAGAGGGAAAGCGGGATCAGGGTCAGCCCTTCCTGACGGGTTTTCCCAAAAAGAGTCATGATTTCTCGTTTGTGCAGCAATAACTTTTTCAGCCGAAGAGGATCCCGGTTGAAAATGTTGCCCTGTTCATAGGGGGAAATGTGCATGCCGCGGACAAACAACTCCCCGTCTTTAAAATCACAGTAGCTGTCTTTTAAATTGACTTTTCCCTGACGAAGGGATTTAATTTCTGTGCCGGAAAGCACAAGGCCTGCCTCATAAGTGGACAACACAAAGTAGTCGAAGGTGGCTTTTTTATTCTTTGCGATATATTTGTTCCCCAGCTCTTTCATGCAAATCCTCCTTATATGCAAATATCATAACACATCTGATGAAAAAGTAAAGCTTTTTGTTAAACTTTTTCGTTTGCCAAATTTCGATTTCTGAGGTATAATTAAATAATGAAATATGAAAAAATGGAAAAGGTGGCGGAATGCGAAATGTTCAAAAAAGGAGATCAGGTGGTCTATCCGATGCACGGTGCCGGCTATATTGAAGGCACACAGCGTAAGACCGTCGGCGGTCAAGAAAAAGAATATTACGACATCAGCATTCTTTGCGGGAATATTCGGCTTTTGCTTCCGGTAGCCAATAACGGACACATCCAGCTGCGCGAAGTGATTGATGAAAAGAAGGCAAAAGAAGTGTTGGCCTATTTCCGTTCATTGGAAATCGACGTTAATGCTCCATGGAGCAAACGTTATAAAGAAAATGTGGAGCGATTGAAAACCGGCTCGCCGGAATGCGTTGCCGAAGTGGTAAAGGCTTTGATGCTAAGGGATAAGACGGTGGGGCTTTCCACCGGGGATCGTCAGGTGATGGTGATGGCGAAGAACATTTTGTGTTCCGAGCTTTCATTGGCGCTCAAAACCAGCATGGAGCACATGCAGGACAATCTGCAGAATGTGGTAGATGATGAATTAGTGGGCTGAAAACAATTTATTTCAGCCTTTTTTGTGAGGTACGGCAATGAAAAAGTGGCAAAAAACGGCGGCAGTTTTGGTTTGTGCCGGATCCGGAACCCGCATGCAGAATGCCTGTGCGGACAAGCTGCTTCTGCCCATAGCAGGAATGCCTTTGGCCGCTTATGCGGTGCGGGCTTATGACGCTGCTAAGACCATCGGCAGCATGGTGATCGTTACCCGGCGTGAGTTGCTTTCTGTTTATGCGTTATTTTGCGAAAAATATGATATTCGAAAACCGCTCACCGTCTGTGTCGGCGGAGAAAGCCGGATGGAATCAGTTCTTTGCGGTGTCCGTATGGTGCCGCAGGATGTGCAATTTGTGGCGATCGGGGATGGAGCCCGGCCGCTGATCCGGCCGGAAGATATTGACGCCACCGTGCGTGCGGCGTTTAAGACCGGCGCGGCGGCACTTGGCGTTCCGGTTACAGACACCATTAAAAAAACCGTAAACGGAACGATAGTCAAGACGGTCCCACGGGAATCGCTGGCTGCGATTCAGACCCCGCAGGTGTTTGCGCGGGAGGAATATTTGATTTGCGCGACGGCTGCCGCAAGCCTGCATGAAGCGTTTACAGATGACGCTTCCATTTATGAGCGGTTCGGAAAGCCGGTGACACTGGTGGCGGGGCACCGGGATAATTGGAAGATCACAGCCCCGGAGGACATTGCGCTGCTGAAGGCGCTGCTGGAGGATAGAAAATGCGAATAGGACACGGATATGATGTGCACCGGCTGGTGGAGGGCAGGCGTTTGATCCTGGGCGGTGTTGAAATTCCCTTTGAGCAAGGATTGCTGGGCCATTCCGATGCGGATGTATTGACACATGCGTTGATGGATGCCCTGCTTGGCGCCGTGGGCCTTGGAGATATTGGCAACCATTTCCCGGATACCGCCGAGCAATACCGTGGGATCAGCAGCATGGCCCTGTTAGAAAAAGTGCATAGCATGCTCTCCGAAAGGTGCTTTCGGTTGGAAAACGCGGATATTACCATGATTGCTCAGCGCCCGAAGCTCGCGCCCTTTATTTTTGCCATGCGGCAAAACCTGGCAAACGTGTTGCAGTGTGAGACGGAGAGGATTAACATCAAAGCGACGACGGAGGAGCATCTTGGCTTTACGGGAGATGGAGAAGGAATGGCTTGCCACGCGGTATGCTTATTGACGCGTCATGATTAAGAAAAAAGAAGCGGATTTCAGGTCCTTCGTCGCTTTCGATTTTGAAACTACTGGGTTGGGCGCGTCTGATAAAATTATTGAGATCGGGGCCGCGAAGGTGAAAGATGGCTTTTTGGTCGCGCGGTATGAGGCATTGGTCAACCCGGGGGTCCGGCTTGATCCGATGATTACGATGATCACGGGGATCACAACTGAAATGCTGGCCGGAAAACCGCAGATCAGCCAGCTTCTTCCCTCTTTTCATGCCTTTACGGAGGATCTGCCGATGGTGGCGCACAACGCCTCGTTTGATTGCCGCTTTTTGTGCCGGGAAGCGCAGGCGGCGGGCTATACTTTCAATCATGAGGTGTTCGACACTTTGACTTTTGCAAGGCGCGTACTGCCGGGGCTGCCTTCTTATAAGCTGACGGAGCTGACGGAGCTGCTGGGGATCTCTCAATCAGACGCACATCGTGCCTGGTGCGACGCAGAAGCAACGGCACGACTGTATATTCTATTAAAGGAACGGACTTTTGGGCTTTTCTGAATTATTTGAATTAAAGGAGTCAATCAAGTCATGTTGAATGAGGCGAAGACGATGTTAAGCAAGGCAAATTGGATTTGGCTGGAACAGGAAACAGAACAGAATACTTATCTGGATTTTAAGCAGCATTTCACGCCAACAACAAGGCAGAAAACGCTGCTGGAGCTTAGCGTTGACGGGAATTATGCGGTTTATCTGAACCACCGGTTTGTAAACAGTGGGCAATATCCGGATTACCCCGGCTATAAGGTCTATGACCAGCTGGACTTGAGCCCCTATCTTGAAGATGGGCAAAATGAGCTGCTGATTCGGGCCTACTGGCCGGGGCAGGATTTTTTTTCCTACCGACGGGAACAGCCAGGTTTGATTTTTGCGGTCTTTCAGGGGGATGCGATTTTGGCGAAAAGCGGCGAGGAAACCGTTGCCGCGAAATGCGCCGCTTTTCTCAGCGGTGCACAGGTGCCCCTGATTACGGGGCAGCTGGGGTATTCCTATGGATATGATGCCCGGCTTGCCAGGGAAACAGGGGGCGGACAAGCGTCTTTGGTGGATAAGAAGGCAACCCTCTTTCCGCGCCCGATCCCAAAAGTGGAGATTGAGGAACGCTTGCCGGTGCGGGTCATCAATTTCGGCACTTTTCAGGAGCGCCCCTATGAATGCTGGGGGCAGCGGATGCAAAACGCGGCCCTTGCCGCAAAATTCTGGATGCCGGGCCCGCTGATGACCGGAGATCAGCCGCTTTCCTTTGCGGCCCCGGAAGACGACGGCATGTATTGGATCATCGATCTCGGGTCGGAGCAGGTGGGCTATTTAGATTTGGATATCACCCTGCCGGCGGACAGCCAGATCATCGTGGGATATGGAGAGCATCTGGAGGATCTCCGGGTGCGTGCCTTTGTTGGAAAACGTAATTTTGCCATTTATTTTTATGGCGTAAAAGGAAGAAACCATTTCTATATGCCCATGCGCCGGCTGGGGCTGCGTTATCTGCAGCTGCATATTTATGCCCATGAGGCCACTCTTCATTATGCGGGAATCCGGCCCACCATTTATCCGCTGCAGCTTTATCCGCTGAAGCCAAAGGATTTATTGCACCGCAAAATTTATGAGGTATGCGTGCAGACGCTGCGCAATTGTATGCATGACCATTATGAAGATACGCCCTGGCGGGAGCAGGGGCTTTACACGATGGATTCCCGCAATGAAATGCTTTGCGGATACGATGTGTTTCATGAAACCGCGTTTCCAAAGGCTTGTTTGCGCTTAATAAACCTTTCTGTGCGGGAGGATGGCATGGCGGAGCTTTGCTCGCCGGCCCGTGCCTCGATCACCATCCCTTCCTTTTCGGCCATTTATTTGGTGCAGCTTTGGGAATATCTTTCGTATTCCAAGGACCGGGAATTTTTAAAAGAGATGTTACCGGTAGCTGAAAGAATTGCCAATGCCTTTGCGGCAAGAATCGATCCTGAAACCGGCCTTCTGGCTGCCTTTCAGGAAAAAAAATACTGGAATTATTATGAGTGGCAGGATGGGCTCTCTGGTAGTTGCGGCGTTTCGAATTTAAAAGAACTTACCTATGACGCGCCGCTCTGCGCTTTTGTTTCGCTGGGGTTTCAGGCTATGGAAAAAATATATCAATCGCTGGGAGACGGCGCGCATGCTGAAAAAAGCCGTCGGCGTTGGGAAGCCTTGAATCAGCGGATGGAAGAGACCTTTTGGAACGGCGGATGGTACAGCAGCTTCTGCCGGGTGCAGGATCAAACACTGTTTCATGACTGCCAGCTGACGCAGGCATTGATGGTCTGCTGCGGGGCTGTGCCGTCGGAAAAAAGAGAGGGTGTTCTGCAGCTGCTGAAAAATGATCGTCTGCTGCCGATTACGCTCAGCTACAGTATTTTTAAATACGATGCGCTGATGACAAATCCCGGCAACTTCAGCTGGATGATGGAGGATATTGCGTCTGTTTGGGGCACCATGCTGTTTCAGGGCGCCACAACCTTTTGGGAGACGGCGAACGGCGCACCAGACTTTCATAATGCAGGCAGCCTGTGCCATGGCTGGTCGGCAGTTCCGCTCCACCTTTACCATCATTATGGGCTCCCGGATGCATAAAGGGCTTGCCTGAAAACCAATCGAAATCAAAAAGACGCCCCGGGCTTTGCATTTGAACTGCAGGGCCCGGAGCGTCTTTTTAATTATTGAGCATATTTTCGATAGATTCGGCATATTGAGAAGGCGTCATGTCGGTGGATTGCTTGAAATGCCGGGAAAAATACTGCACGGAATTATAACCGAGCCGGTCGGCAATTTCTGTGAAATTTTTGTTTTTTTCGCGGATCATCTGCTTGGCGCTGTCAATCTTGCAGCGGTTATAAAAATCCATGGCGCCGCTTCCGATTCCTTCCCGGAACATTTTCTTCAGCGAGGATTCACTCATTGAAAAATGCTGGCATAAACCGGTAAAGGTCATGCGGTTTTCCACCTGATCCCGGAGATACTGGCAAATATCAGCCAGCCGGCTGTTCGCGTTGTCCTCCAGTAAAATGGTATCGTCCGGCTGGGCGGTTCCGCCGCATTCCCGGATCAAACGAATCAGAAATTCCTCTAAATGAATGGAGATCAATTGCTCCGAGCCAAAAGAGGGGGGTTCCTGGCGGAGCAGTCTTGCCGTGTGAGGCTCTCCCAGGGGGGTGGTAAAAGCGTTTTTTGCTTCAGTAATGATCATGGCCAGATATTTTTTGAATTTCTGGGGGCAGACAATCGCTTTCCCGGATACGGTATGCAGTTGCGGACAGACAGAAGAAAAAGAAACAATCACCGCATTAGCCGCTTTTTCTCCGTTGCAGCGTAGGTTATGAAATTCCATCGGCCGGTGGAGATAAAGCTGGCCCGCTTCCAGAGTCAGTTCATGAGCTCCGGCGGTAATCACGAGCTCTTCCTTGTCTGCATAGACCAATTCCCAAAAATCATGAAATTCACCCGAATATGCAAAGTCTTTGGCATATTCAAAGTAATGAATGGATACCACGTCTTCGATTATCAATTCCTTATTTAAAACGGTTTTTACGTATTCCATGATCTTCCCACATCCTTTTTTAACGCTCTTTTTTAAATCATATCACAGAAAAAAGAAAATTGCAATAGAACGAAAAGTATAAATTAATAATCGATAAGTACATTGTTCGGATAATAAAGGAATGATATACTTTTATATGCAAAAGATTAATGGGGATGATGAAGATGAAAATAATAAAAACAAACAGTTATCAGGAAACCAGCAGACGGGCGGCCGATTTGGTTGCGGCCCAAATTCTGATCAAGCAGCAGTCGGTGTTGGGTCTGGCTACCGGATCTTCTCCGGTGGGGATGTATCAGGAATTGGTGAAGATGTATCAGGAAGGAAAACTGGATTTTTCTAAAGTCACAACAGTCAACCTCGATGAATATTTTGGTCTTTCTCCGGAAAATGATCAAAGCTACCGCTGCTTTATGAATCGAAATTTGTTTGATTTGGTCAATATTCGCCTGGATCATACTTATGTGCCGGATGGCTTAGCCGCAGATCCGACAGCGGAGTGTCGCTCCTATGATAAACGGATCGAAGCTTTGGGCGGCATTGATCTTCAGGTTCTGGGTATGGGGCTGAACGGGCATATCGGGTTTAATGAACCGGGGGATACCTTTACAGTGGGCACGCACCTTGTAACTTTGGCCCCGTCGACCGTACAGGCTAATTCACGCTTTTTCAAATCAAAGAGTGAGGTGCCCACACAGGCGCTGAGCATGGGGATGAAAGCCATTCTGAATGCCGGAAAAATTATTTTGATAGTGCATGGAAAAGAGAAAGAATCCATTTTGGAGCAGGCGCTTCAGGGCCCGGTAACGCCGCGTCTGCCGGCATCCATTTTGCAGCTGCATCCGGATACCACGGTAGTGTGCAGTTTTAATGAGTAAGGAGGAATAAAAATGATTCGTTTTGGAACCGGCGGCTGGCGTGCGGAGATTGGTTCAGATTTTATTAAAAGCAATATCTGCCTGATCGGGCAGGGCGTCTGCGACCTGATGAAAGCAGAAAATAAAACAGACCGACCGGTGATTATCGGATATGACCGCCGCTTTCTTTCGGTTGAGGCTGCCCGGTGGCTGGCGGAGGTTTTGGCAGGAAATGGTGTGAAGGTTATTTTTCTGCATCGCAGCGCCCCCACGCCCCTGGTGATGCATACCGTTAAAAACCAGCAGCTTTATTACGGCTTGGAAGTAACAGCTTCCCACAATCCATCCCTCTATAACGGCATCAAGCTGATTGTGGAGGAAGGGCGGGACGCCAGTGTGGAAACCACCGCTCTGTTGGAAAACCTGATAGAAAAGGGCTCTCGCCCGTTATCGGTTCCGTTTAATGAGGGAATTGAAAAAGGGATGATCGTCTATTGGGAAAATCCCTTTAACGACTTTCTGGATGATATTATGAAAGTGCTGGATATGGAGGCTATTCGGAATCGCGGCCTTCGGATTCTTTTTGATCCCATGCATGGCAGCGCTACTTATCCGCTGATGGTCATTTTTTATACCGCAAGGTGTACGATGGATATCATAAACAGCAATAAAGACGCCTATTTTGGCGGCATGATGCCGGCGCCCACCGAGAATACGCTGCAGGATCTTGCAAAACGGGTGGTGGAAGGCGGATATGACTTGGGAATCGGCGTAGATGGCGATGGAGACCGTTTGGGGATTATTGACCGAAACGGAAACTATATCAGTGCCAATCAGATTCTGGTGCTGCTGTATTATTATTTGCATGAACACAAGGGCTGGAAAGGGCCGGTGGTGCGCAATCTGGCAACAACCCATATGCTGGACGCATTGGCGAAAGACCTTGGAGAACAGTGCTTTGAGGTACCGGTCGGCTTTAAATATATTTCATCCAAAATCGACGAAGTGGATGCGGTATTAGGCGGTGAATCCTCCGGCGGCCTCACGGTCCGCGGGCATATTCATGGCAAGGATTCGGTTTATGCCGCTTCCTTATTTGCTGAAATGGTTTGTAAGACCGGAAAGTCTCCTACGCAGCTGATAGAGGAGCTGGAAGCAAAATACGGTCGGTATGAAATGGTGGAGTTAAACCTGCCGTTTGCACCTGAAGCCAAGGATGAGGTGATGAAAGCTGTCATGCAGGATCGCCTGCTGCCGGAATTCATGCAAAGAGTGACAATGGTCAGCTATGAGGATGGGTGCAAGGTTTATTTTGAAGATCAGTCGTTTGTGATTTGCCGGTTCAGTGGAACGGAACCGCTGCTTCGTATTTTTGCGGAGGGCAAAACGCAAAGCCAGGCGCAGAGCTATATCGACGCTTGGAAAACGCTGCTTAAGCTGTAATTTTTTTATAATATGCCTGCTCTGTTTTTCAGAGCAGGTTTTTTACAGTTTTTTAATCTTTTTCTCAAATTAGGCTCAAATCATCTCGCTATAATACCATTAAAATCTATTTGAAGAAGCAGATGAGATGTATATTTTAAAAAATGCATTTCGCAGGATTTCCCACGCCAAGGGACGAAATATCCTGATCGCATTATAGCGCTGGTGATTGCCTTATCGGCCTGTATTGCCTTGCCCATTCGAGAGGCGGCGAATAAAGCACGCGAAGATTCCTTGAGCAATATGGAGATCATCGCAACTATCTCAAAAAACCGTATGGCGCTGATGGGGAACAGCGGGGAGCAGAACGGAACCATCGACAGAGATACCGTTAAAGAACAGCTGCAAAATATCAGTTCCCTTACTCTGGATCGGCTGGAAACCTATGCAACAGCAGAAAGTGTAAAGAGTTTTTACTATACACTCAGTGCTTCCATGAATGCTTCGGGAGATCTGGAACCAGTCGACACGATGGGAACTTTTTCAAAGAATGAAAGCAGCAGTTCATCCGGGGAAAGCCAAGCCAATGGGAAAATGCCCGGCGGTAATCACAAAATGCAAGCTTTATGGGTGGCAGAATGGGGCAGCAGGGCGATTTTATGGTCATTGGGTACAGCAGTGACAGCGCCATGACGGATTTTGTGGACGGTACCAGCAGTATTGTTGAAAACGGCAGCGCCATGTTTGAAGAGGGAACGGAGGACGCGACCTGCATTATTAACGAAGAGCTGGCAACCTATAATGATCTGTCGGTGGGGGATACCATCACGCTGGTCAATCCTAATAATGAGGCCGATACGGTGATGCTCACCATCTGCGGTATTTATCAGAAGGAGAGTTCGGTACCGCAACGAGTGGTGGCATGGGCGGCTTTTTCTGAAAAGGGGTTCCTCCGCTTCTTTTTGTTTGCTTTTTTTGATGACCTGTGCTAAGATAAAAATAAACATGAGGATTGGAAAGGGTGAGATGAATGGCGCTTCAGGAATCGGGCGAAATGTATTTGGAAACCATTCTGATTTTGTCCCGAAAAAGCAGCGTGGTGCGGGCAATTGATGTGGCGGAATATATGGGCTTTTCCAAGCCCAGCGTCAGCAGAGCCATGGGACTTTTGCGGTCAGGCAGCTATATATCTGTTGACGGGAACGGCTATATTTCTTTGACCGATGCGGGCCGGGAGATTGCGGAAAAGATTTATGAACGGCACACCCTTTTGACGGAATTTCTGACACGTATGGGCGTCGACCGCGAAATTGCAGCGGAGGATGCTTGCAAAATGGAGCATGTGATCAGCAGTCAAACGTTTGAATCGATTAAAAAATTTGCAAAACAGATTTAACGGAGGATCTGGGAAATGAATGAGGTGACCAGCTATAAATGTCCCAGTTGCGGAGCAACCCTTCAATATAAAGGGCTCAGCGGAAAATTGGAATGTGATTCCTGTCATAATGTTTTTGATCCTGAAAATATCAAGCAGATGGATCAGGTGATGCGCAACGTAATCTCTGAAAAGCATGCAGCATGGAACCGAACGCCGGAGGAGGGGGAAGAAATTTTCACGGGAATGGCCGACTATTCCTGCCCTTCCTGCGGAGGAGAGATTATTGCGGAGGAGACCACATCGGCCACCTTTTGCCCCTTTTGCGGCAGTGCAACGATCATGGGAGGGCAGCTTTCCGGCGCATACCGGCCCGATCTGATTCTTCCCTTCCGTTTGGATCGGGAAGCGGCGACCAGCGCGCTGCGCGCCTATTATAAAAAGAAGCCCCTGCTTCCGCAAAAATTCAAAGACGAGAATCATATTAAAGAAATCAAGGGGATTTATGTTCCGTTTTGGCTTTATAGCTGTGACACAGAGGGCAGTTACCGTTATCGCGCCACCAGAGTGCATAGCTGGACAGACGGGCGTTTCCAGCACACCGACACAGATTATTATATGATCAGTCGGGACGGAAACCTGTCTTTTTTGAAAATACCGGCTGATGCCTCTAAAAAAATGGAAAATGCGATTATGGATGCGCTGGAACCCTTTGATTTTTCACAGGCACATCCCTTTGAGGCGGCGTACCTTTCCGGCTTTTACGCAGATAAATATGATGTGAGCGCTAAAGAAAATGCGGATCGGGTCAATCAGCGGATCCGGCATTCGGTGGAAGAAGCGTTCCGGGATACAGTGCAGGGATTTTCGTCGATTCACACGGATGCCGGCGCAGTAAAAATGAAGAATGATCAGGTGCAATATGCACTCCTGCCCGTCTGGATGCTGACAACGGAATACCAGGGGAATACTTATCTTTTCGCAATGAATGGGCAAAGTGGCAAGCTGATCGGGGATCTGCCGGTCTCTAAGAGCCGCTTTGCAGCGTGGTTGTTTGGGATCGCGGCCATCTCTGAAGCGGCCTTTTTGCTGGTGCTTCTTTTGGGAGGGTTCTTGCTATGAAAAAATGGATGATTGGTATTTTTCTTGCGTTGTTTATTATCCCGGCGGTATTTGCCCAAGGGGAACCGGTTGTGGATCGGGCAGGTATCTTTTCCGAAACAGAGACGGTATCTTTGGCGGAAAAGGCGCAGGCGCTGGGGGATCAATATCACCTTTCTGTCGTGCTGGTCGCCATTGATCATTATGCCGACGGAACAATCGCGCAATTTGCGGATGATTACTATGACGAAAACGGGTACCAACCGGACGGATTGCTTTTTGTGGTGGCCTTGGATACCCGCGAATATTATACTTCGACCGCCGGGAAGGGTATTTCCTATTTGAGCGACTGGGAAATTGACCAAATGAATGAGGCAGCGGTTTCGTATTTAGCCAGCGGAGACTACTATAAGGCTTATTCCGCTTACCTTGCGGAGGCAGAGGCGATGCTGTCCACAGACAGTGGGAGCGCAGCACTCAGCCGGGAGGAAAACGGGCAACGATTGGTGTTGGTAAGCGGCAGCATTCTTTTGTCTTTTCTGGTTGGACTCTCGGCGGTTCTGATCATGCGCGGTAAAATGAAAACGGCCCGGGAGGCCGGTGCGGCAGATCGCTATGTGGTGCCGGGCAGCTTTAAGCTGACCCAGCAGCAGGATATTTTTCTTTATCGGACACATGTCAGTATCCCGCTTCCGCAAAACAATCAAAATAAGCCGGGCGGCGGAGGAACCTCAGTGCATTTCGGTTCTTCCGGTGCTTCACACGGCGGTGGAGGCGGGCGTTTTTAAGTTTACGAAAGGAGTCGGAAAATGGGATTAATTAAGGCGGGTCTGGGTGCTGCCGGCGGTATGCTGGCAGATCAATGGAAAGAATACTTTTATTGTGAGGCGCTGAGTGCGGATGTTTTGGTGGCAAAAGGGACGAAGCGGGTGTCTGCCCGTTCTTCCAATCATAAAGCCAGTGAAAACATTATCTCCTCCGGATCGCTCATTGCGGTGAGTGACGGGCAGTGCATGCTGATTGTGGAGCAGGGAAAAGTGGTGGAGGTGTCGGCAGAGCCCGGCGAATTTATTTTTGACGCTTCCACTGAACCGAGTATCTTCAATGGCAAGCTGGGGGAAGGGATTCTGAATACCTTTAAAACCATGGGGAAGCGGTTCGCCTTTGGCGGCGACACCGGCAAGGATCAGCGGGTTTATTATATCAACACCAAGGAGATTGTTGGCAACAAATACGGAACGGCCACTCCGGTGCCTTTTCGGGTGGTCGATCGGAATATCGGGCTGGACATGGATATTGCGATCCGCTGCAACGGTGAATATTCTTACCGGATCTGCGACCCGATTCTGTTTTACACCAATGTAACAGGCAATGTTGGCGAGGAATACCGGCGCGATCAGATCGACAGTATGCTGCGCACAGAGCTGCTTACCGCTTTGCAGCCATCCTTTGCCAAGATCTCGGAGCTGGGCGTGCGCTACAGCATGCTTCCCGCGCATACGGCAGAAATTGCGGACGCGCTGAATCGGGAGCTGAGTGAAAAGTGGGAAAAGCTTCGGGGGCTTCGGGTGGCCTCCTTCGGTATTAGTTCGGTTTCTGCCTCTCAAGAGGACGAGGAACGGATCAAGCAGCTGCAAAGTGCCGCGGTGATGCGGGATCCCACGATGGGCGCCGCCGCTTTGGTGGGCGCGCAGGCCGATGCGATGCGGGCCGCGGCCGCCAATGAAGGGGGCGCGATGATGGGATTTATGGGATTGGGCATGGCCCAGCAGGCAGGCGGTGCCAATGCCCAGAATCTTTATGCATTCGGCGCTTCAAAGCAGCAGGAAAGCCGCGAATGGCGCTGCAGCTGCGGAACGCATAATCTGGGCAATTTTTGCTCCAATTGCGGTAAAAAGAAGCCGGACGGCAGTGCTTTTCGCTGCAATAAATGCGGCTGGGAGCCGCAGGACCCCGGAAACCCGCCTAAATTCTGCCCCAATTGCGGAGATCCGTTTAATGACGCGGATAAAAAATAGAGCGGCAAGCCCGATATGAAAAAAGCAAGAGGTTCCGGTACTTTCGATGAAAGTACCGGAACCTCTTTGATATGATTGGAAAAGAGACGATCTGCAGAGACCGTTCAGTCGAGATGGTAGGGCCCCGGGTTTTTGGCCGGAACCGGCTCTTTCCATTTCCCGCGGGTAAAATCGGGGAAGGCCACCGGCGCGCCGCCCAGTGCAATCGATTGCTCGGAAAGGGCTGTAATCGCCATCCAGGTTACGGCGTCGTAAATATCAATGGGCATATCGTAGCCATACTTGACACTGTTAAAGAAAGCGCTGTAAACCAAACCATCCATCCCGCCGTGCCCGCCTTTGACCCCATCGCGCAAAAAGCGTTTCCAGATGGGGTGATCATATTGCTCCCGATAGGTTTCCGCATTGTTCCAGTGCGGACTCCATTGAAAGCTTTCCTCATAGATGCCATCGATCACCAGGGAATTGTTGGCTTCGTTGTAAAACGCCTTTGTGCCATGCACGGAAAAGCCGCGGGAGTAATAACGGGGCAGCGTTGTGTCCAGCTTAATGGTCACCGTTTCCCCGCCGGCACATTTTAATAGGGTGGTGACAACATCGCCCTGCGCAAAGCGGGCACGCATCAACTCTTTGTGCTCAGGATGCTGCCGCTCAATATAGGCATGAAGCCCGGCCGCTCTGGAGGCCACTGCGTTTAAGGAGACAAAGCGGTTCCCGCGGTTGATCTGCAGTATTTTGGCAATCGGACCAATTTCATGTGTGGGATAATTTTCACAATTACGGTGCAGATAATTGCTGTAGCGATAGTGGTGGCCCAGCTTGCCCTGGATCACTTCTTCTCTCAGGTCATGCCCGTATTCCCCATCGCAATGGACGACCTCCCCAAACAGACCCTGACGGACCATGTTCATCACCATGGTTTCATACCGCCCATAGCAGCAGTTTTCCAAAAACATAAACGGGGTTCGGGTGCGTTCCCAACATTGCAGCAGCTCCCAGCACTGCATGATCTCGTATGCGCCGCAGACCTCCATGCCGCAGGGAATGCCGCGCTCCAGCGCTGTGATCGCGATGGGGATATGCGTTTCCCAGGAGGTGATTACGAGAACCGCGTCCATGGCAGCCGGATCTAAGAAGTCGTGGTAATCCAAAAAGGCCTGCGGAAAAGAGCTTAACGTTGCTAATTCATCGCTGGCCCGCTTCAAAAAGGGCTCGTAGCAATCGCAAATGGATACAATCTCGACCTGATCCATGTGCTTGACTAAGAACTTTGATATCCCTAAGCCCCGGTTGCCGAGCCCCACAACACCAATTTTTAATTTTTTCATAAGAACCTCCTTTACAAATGCGGAAAATGAAGTATACTGAAATTATAGCGAAATCATAAACGAATATCTATGCGAAAAAAGATTAAAAATATTTGATTTTAGGCAGGAAAAAAGACGTGCTTTATTATTCGGTGAACCGTCCTCTGCAGATTCAGGGATTTTATACGTTCTTTGAGGAATGCTATGCAAAGGATTTTTATTTCAAAGGAGAGCATCATAATTTCTGGGAGGTGGTCTACTGCCTGGACGGAACGACTGGTATCAGTGCAGATGAGCATATTTACCGCCTGAATCCCGGCGATCTGGTGATTCACCGCCCGATGGTATACCATAAAATCTGGTCGGAGGAAGGAACCCGGGCACATGTGCTGATTTTTTCTTTTCATGCGATCGGAACATTTCTGCAGCAGATTCAGGGCGCATTCAGCTGTGATTGGGAGCTGCAGGCACAATGGAATAAACTCTATTACCGCATCAAGGAGAGCGGCTATGCCCATTCCTGCTCCGGCTTTTTGAAGTGGCTGCAGCAAGACGCGGCGCTTTATCAGACGGTCACGAACCTTTGCGAAAATCAGCTGCTGGCATTAAGCGCGCATGGGCTGCCGCTGGGCACCAATCAAAGCAAAAACGCGGTGGATTATGAACGGATCGTGCAGATCATGAAGCGCAAGGTTTATGAAAACCCAACGGTTGCGCAGCTGGGGATGCTATGCGGACTGAGCACTTCCTCAATGAAAAAACTGTTTCATCAGTTTAATTCCATGGGCATCCACGAATATTTTCTGCATTTGAAGATGAAGGAGGCCGTGCGCCTTTTGGATATGGGGAAAACGGTAACCGAAACGGCGGAGCTGCTTGGATTTTCCAATCAAAGCTATTTCAGCACGGCCTTTAAGCGGGAAATGAAGGAAATTCCTGCCCGGTTCAAACGAAGCCGCGATCACGGTTAACCTCTGTTCTGTGTTTTGAGAGATCTGCTTTCGGGCAGATCGCTTTTTGTATTACAAAAGTAAACCCCCGGCTCTGCCGGGGGAACCAAAGAGCTTTAGCGGGGAAAAAGTAGAATCAAGGAGGTCTTATCGTGAAAGATAAAGACATCAGTAGTTTAGACCATACGACATGGAGATGTCAATACCATATTGTATTTGCTCCGAAATTCAGAAGAATGGTGATATACAAAGAAATAAAAATAGTCATTGGGAAAGTACTGAGGCAACAGTGTCAGCAGGAAGGCGTGGAAATCATAGAGGCAGAATGATGTCCGGATCACGTGCACATGCTGGTCAGTATACCACCTAAATACAGTGTTTCGCAAATAATGGGATGCCTGAAGGGGGAAAATACAAGTATGGAAACAGACACTTTTGGGCGAGAGGGTATTATGTAGACACGGTTGGACGCAATAAAAAGCAGATACAGGAGTACATAAAGAACCAACTTGCAGAAGATTATGCGGCAGACCAAATGAGTATAAAAGAGTATATCGACCCGTTTACGGGTGGTACGAACCAAAAGGCATAGAAAAACCCCTTAAGGGGTAGCCGGAAAAATAAATGCAGTCGGTAAACCTTTTCGGCGCCCCTTTAGGGGTTTCGTTTGTAAAATGCCCTTATAGGGCTTATTCAAGCCTCCGGCTTAGCCGGAGGTTCTGACTTGGATGAGCGACGTCGGCTTCTTGTTTAAAAAGCAAGACTGAATCGTCTTTGGATGCGTTTGATCAGGATCGCTGGCAGGTGAAATGGTAGAAAAATGCTTATTTTTTATGCCAAGGGATTGAAAACAAGGAGGAACGTGCTATAATAGAAAATAAATGTCAAAAATAGGAGAAAACAGAAAAATGAATCCGGAATTTGAATTAAGCTTATTAAATGATTTTTATGAATTCACCATGAGTAATGGGTATTTTAACGAGGGCAAAGGCGATCAGATTGTTTATTTTGATGTCTTTTTTCGCCGGATTCCGGATCAGGGCGGCTATGCGGTCTGCTGCGGTCTGGACCAGGTCATCGATTATCTGAAACATCTTGCTTATTCCAAAGAAAGCGTGGACTTTCTGCGTCAAAAGGGGATCTTTTCGGAAGGATTTTTGAACTATCTGCTGCATTTCAAGTTTTGCTGTGACGTATATGCGGTGCCCGAAGGAACGCCGGTTTTTCCGGGCGAGCCGATTCTGACCGTGCGCGGCCCAGCTATTCAGGCGCAGCTGCTAGAAACGATGGTTTTGCTGACGCTGAACCATCAAAGCCTGATCGCGACAAAAGCTTCAAGAATTGTACGTGCGGCAGACGGACGCGGTGTAAGCGAGTTCGGCGCCCGCAGAGCCCATGGTACCGCCGCATCCGTCATGGGGGCGCGCGCCGCTTATATCGCGGGCTGCATCGGGTCTTCCAATACGCTGTGTGACAAGCTGTATGGTGTTCCCAGCAACGGGACTATGGCACACAGCTGGGTGCAGAGCTTTCCGACAGAATATGAATCTTTTGAAGCGTATGCCAGAAATTACCCGGACGCCTGCGTGCTGCTGATTGACACTTATAATGTGCTGAAATCCGGGCTGCCCAATGCGATCCGGTGCTTCAATGAAGTGTTGAAGCCAATGGGAAAACGGCCTGTGGCCGTTCGGATTGATTCGGGGGATATTACCTATCTTTCAAAAAAGATGCGGCGTATTCTGGACGACGCGGGTTATCCCGACTGCAAGATTATGGTATCGAACGCGCTGGATGAGTATATTATTCGGGACTGCATTATGCAGGGTGCGCAGATTGATCTGTTTGGGGTGGGGGAGCGATTGATCACCTCCCGCAGCGAGTCGGTTTTCGGCGGGGTTTATAAATTGGTTGCGGTGGAGGATGAAGCGGGAGCAATGATCCCCAAAATCAAGATTTCTGAAAATATTGAAAAGATCACGACGCCCTGTTTTAAACAGGTCTATCGTTTATTCTCCAAGGATACCGGAATGGCCATTGCCGATTTGATCACCCTGCATGATGAAGAGATCGATGAGAGCCAGCCGTATACGCTGTTTGACCCGCTGCACACGTGGAAAGAAAAAGTGGTCACCGATTTTCAGGCGGTGCCGCTGCTGAAGCCGATTTTTTTGCAGGGAAAATTGGTGTATAATCGTTTGAATACGCAGGAAATCCGCGTTTATTGTGCGGAGCAGATGAGCTATCTCTGGGAAGAGGTCAAGCGCTTTGAAAATCCACACGAATTCTATGTGGATTATTCCCTGAAACTATGGAATATCAAAAATGATTTGCTGAAAAAGCACTGATACAAAATGTCATAATAGCCAAAAAAGCCGCCTTCATTTTAAGAGTGCCGGCTTTTTTGGCTATTATACACAAACAATTATGTTAACTATTTTTGGTTTGTTCATATTCCGGAGAGAAAACACCAATTTATTTGTAAAAAGTTAAAATAAATATTGAAATCAACTATCTATTATGCTATAATTACTCCGATAATATGGAGTAAAACGCACAAATCCCTTTTGTATATTTTGATCAGACAGGGCTGTTAAAAATTGCTGTTTTTATGGCAAGGCGTCACTACATATCGCGAACAAACTTTATTTGGAGGTAGTTTATGAAAGACAAACGTGCATGTTCTGTTCTGAAGTCTTTGCTGGCTGCTGTGCTCGTGGTCATGATGGCTTTTTCGATGACCACCTTTATCTTTGCGGATGAAGAAACGGATACGGAATCGACGGACTCTTCCGGCAGCGCGTCTACAACAGACTCCAGCAGCGGGACAAATACGGAGGAAGTAGCGCCGTATGCACCCGCTGAAACGGTGACACCGGAAGGGGGCGCTGGCAGTAGTAAAGTTTCCGTGGTCGGCTTTTATCGGAGCGGACGCTATGCCGATTATTACGCCGAGCATGAGAGCACTGACACCAAAATGCCGGAAATTTTGGCCGATGGCAGTCAGGTTACCGCAGCCACTGCGCCTTATACCAATGAGGCAACCTATGAAGGGCGCAGCAATGTTTTGGTTATGGGCGGCGAAGGAAATCTCACCTATACATTGAACGTGGCCCAAACCGGTATGTATGCGTTGGAGCTGAACTATTTCCCGCTGCTTGGCGACGGTAACGGCAAAGATTATGAACTGAGTGTTTTGGTGGACGGTTCACTGCCCTATTCGGATGCGGATCGTTTTACGCTGAAACGGAACTGGACCGATGAGGATGTAACAAATAAGTTCGATTCTGCCGGAAATGAGCTTTATTCCAAGCAGGTTGAATCCGCCAAGTGGCTCTCAAAAGATATTCGCGATCCGGACGGCGTTTATGACACCCCGATTAAGTTTTATTTGACTGAAGGCGTGCACACCATCACCCTCTCCTTCGCCTCGGGTCTTTTAGCGCTGGATTCTTTGCGGATGCATAATGACGGAACTGAGGTTTCCTATCAGGATTACTTAAACAAGTATGATGCGCTGGGTGCGGCGGAAGTGAATCAAGACTTTACATTGGAAGCAGAAAATTATCTGGACAAAAGTGAAGCGTTGATTCAGCCGGCTTATGACCGCAGCGATCCGAAGGTGACCCCTTACAGTATCAGTAAAACCAGACTGAATGTGTTGGGTGGCGACAACTGGAGCACCAGTGGCCAAACCGTGAACTGGACAATTGATGCGCCGCAGGATGGGTATTATTCGATCGGTGTGCGGTACCGTCAGTCTTACACAGAGGATGCCACCTCATACCGCCGCATTTATATTGATGGGCAGGTTCCTTACGAAGAAATGAATGCCGTGGGCTTCCCGTTTGGAGTCGGATATCATTACAAGTTGATCGGCGGCACGGATGTAAATGGCGACGCGTTCAACTATAAATTTTATTTAACCGCTGGGAAACATACCTTTTCGATGGAAGCGGTAATCGGTCCGATGGCACAGGTGAGCCGGGATACCGAAGATATTGTTTATCAGCTCAATTATGTTTACCGCAAGATCATCATGGTGACCGGTTCTGATCCGGATACCTACCGGGATTATCAGCTGGATAGCAAAGTGCCGGGACTGGAAGAAATGCTGACCTCCGTTTTAACGGACCTGCAGGAAGTGGGAAATCAGGTTACAGCGATCAACGGCTCACTGGGATCCGCCACGATCATCACTACGCTGGATAAACAGCTCTCCGACTTTATTGACCAGCCTTACAGCATTCCGGATCGTCTTTCTACTTTTAAAGATAACATCAGCACCCTGAGTGCATGGATGCTGAAGCTGCGCAGCCAGCCCCTGCAGATCGATAAGCTGGTCTTTACCGGAGAAGGGATGAAACCTGCCCGGCAAACTGCGAATGCTTTTGAAAATATTTCTCATGAAGTGCGGGCATTTGCCTCGTCTTTCCTGGATGATTATACGACTGTAGGATCTGCAAGTTCCAATGGTCGTTCTTTAACGGTTTGGGTCGGCACCGGCCGTGACCAGGCCATGGTGCTGAAAACACTTTGTGATAACTACTTCACGCCGGACACCGATATTGCGGTCAACGTATCTTTGGTGCCGCTGAATATTTTGTCTAAAGCGATTATTGCCGGGCGGGGCCCTGACATCGCACTGCATGTTTCCCGTTCGGAACCGATGAATCTGGGCGTTCGTAACGCCATTTATGATTTGAGTCAATTCAGCGATTACCAAGAAATTACGCAGCGGTTTACAAAATACGCGATGGTCCCTTATATGTTAAGCACGACCACCGATATCGGGGAGCAGATCAATAAAGTGTTTGCACTTCCCGAAACGCAAAACTTCAATATGATGTTTTATCGGACGGACATTTTTTCTGAGCTTGGTATTTCTGCCCCCAATACCTGGGATGAGACCATACTTTACCGTATATTCAGGCAAACAATATGACTGTTGGTCTGGATTCCCACCTGGCTGAAACGGCGCCAACGACCGGCGGCATGTTTTACACCTTCATTCTTCAAAGCGGGAACACCCCTTACTCAGCGGAAGGCTCTGTAACAAACTTTACACAGCAGTTTTCGGTAAACGCTTTTGAAAAATGGACCCGCTACTATCTCCAATATGATCTTCCCACCGACTATAACTGGTATACCCGTTTCAGAAACGGTGAAATGCCCTTGGTATTCCAGGCTTATTCAAACATTACTTATTTGCAGGAATCTGCTCCTGAACTGAATGGACTTTGGAATGTGGCCCCGATTCCGGGGACGTTGAACACCGAGACGGGAACCATTGACCGCTCTGAAGAGTCCTCCGGTATGTCTGCCTGCATGATTGTTTCCAAAGCGATTCGGCAGGCCAAAGATCCCGATCAGCAGCTGGCAGATGCGTGGACCTTTATGAAATGGTGGACCTCCGGAGATATTTCAGCGGATTACGGAAACCGTGTGGAAATGGCCATCGGATCTGTTGCCCGGTATACCACTTCCAATCTGGATGCCTTTAATAAGATCAAATGGTCTTCAACGGAGGCGGCAGAGATTAAGGAACAAAGGGTTTGGGTTCATGAAATTCCGGAATTGGTCGGTGGTTACTATGTCGGTCGAAATCTGATCAACGCATTCCGGAATGTGAAAAATAATCACTCGAATCCCCGTGAAAAACTATTCTATTATAATGAACAGATTAACGAAGAGATTTGGCGGAAGCGTTCGGAGTATAATCTGTCTGTTCCGGAAGAGGTGAAAAATTAATGGTTGCGACCAAACAAAGAGATATTGATCTGCTGAAAAAGAAAAAGCTGACCTTTTCCGAGAAGGCAGCTTTTACATGGCGGTTGATGAAAGAAAACAGAATCAACTATTTCATGATGCTGCCCTTTCTGGTATTTTTTACCTTATTTACCATCATTCCGATTGGTGCATCGGTGGTGTTTTCCTTTACGCGGTATGATATTTTAAATGCTCCGGTATTTATCGGCTGGAATAATTACCTGCGTATGTTTTTGGAAGACGGGGTCTTTCTGATCGCCCTGAAAAACACATTTAAATTTGCGGTCATAACAGGACCGGTCAGTTATTTTCTGTGCTTCGTGTTTGCATGGTTTATCAATGACCTGCCTTCTTTCGGAAGAGCGTTCTTTACCGTGGTCTTTTATGCGCCTACCTTAGCAAATATTTATTTTATTTTCCAATATTTGTTCAGCAGTGATATGTATGGGCTTTTGAACTCTGTGCTGATGAATATGGGGGCGATCAGCGAACCGATCGCCTGGTTGAAAAATACCAAATACATGCTGAATATTGTGATTATTGTTCAGCTGTGGTGTTCGTTGGGAACCGGATTTTTAGCCTTTGTTGCGGGCCTTCAGAATTTGGATCCTTCGCTTACAGAAGCAGGGGCGATCGACGGAGTAAGAAATCGGTTTCAGGAATTGATCTACATTGTTCTGCCGCAGATGGGCGGGATGCTGTTGTTTGGCGCGGTCATGCAGATTGCTTCCTCCTTTGCGGTGGGGGCCATTTCATCCGCACTTCTTGGCTTTCCATCGGTGGACTATGCGGGGCATACGCTGGTATTGCATATTCAAGACTTCGGTCAGACCCGGTTTGAATTAGGATATGCTTCGGCCGTAGCGGTGGTATTGTTTGCAATCATGATATTAACAAAAGCGGTTGTAAATAAATTGCTGTCGCGTTTCTCACATGATTAAGGAAAGGAGAGTAACTGCAGATGTCTACTAAACTCAGAAAAACCAAGGTTTCAGTTGCGGGCGACATTACAACCTATTTATTGCTTGCTCTCTATGCCTCCTTCATGGCGCTGCCTTTGGTTTATGCAATTGTGCAATCGATCAAACCGTATAATGAGCTGTTTCTCTTCCCGCCGCGGTTCTTTACCAGAAATCCGACTGCGATGAATTTCAGAAAGCTCTTTGATTTGACCTCAACCTCATGGGTTCCGTTTTCCCGCTATGTATTCAACACCATTGCAAATACGGTTATCGGAACATTTGTTCATATTATTTCTGCGGCTATGTGCGCTTATCCCTTGGCCAAGAACAAATTTCCCGGTAAAAAACTGATCTTTAATCTGGTGGTCTGGTCGCTGCTGTTTACCGGCGGGGTAACTGAAATCCCGGTTTATCTGGTGATGTCAAAGCTTGGAATCATTGATACCGTTTGGGTGTTCTGGTTGCCTGAAATCAGTGCTACCATGGGTATTTTCTTGTTGAAGCAGAGTATGGCGGAGATCCCGGATGCCATGGTAGAAGCAGCGCGAATTGATGGCGCGGGAGAATGGAAGATTCTTTGGTCTATTGTGATGCCGTCTGTAAAGCCTGCGTGGCTGACGCTGGCCATTTTCTCCTTCCAAAGAAACTGGAATGCCACATCATCTTCCTATATTTATACAGAAACATTGAAGACATTGCCAACAGCGTTGAGCCAGATCACGGCCGCCGGCAGTGTTGCCCGTGCAGGTGAAGCGTATGCCGCATCCGTGCTGATGATGATCCCGCCGATTGTGTTCTTTATTTTTGCACAGAGCAGTACCGTAAAGACCATGTCGCATGCCGGGATCAAAGGTTAAGGGGGGGCGCTGAATGAATAATAAATGGATAAAATGTGGTGCAGCCTTTATAGCGACAGTGATTTTTTCGTCGATGCTGACCTTTACCTCTTCCGCATATGTGGCTTTTAATTCCTATAATTATAACTATTATGGGGAAGCGGTTGCCACGCCGAGCGGATATACACCGGAGAAAGTTCTTTATGGGGAAGATTTAGGCGTCGGAGCGATGACGAATGCCGTTGATCTTTATGTGAGCCCCCAGAATGAAATTTATATTCTGGACTATTACGGCAGTGACAACTTGCCGCGGTTGCATATTTTCGATTCCAATTTTAAGCTGATTAAAACGTTATCTACCCTCAGTGCCAACGGCCATGATTACATTATGTCCCTGCCGGAAAGCCTGGTTGTTGATAATGAAGGCTACATTTATATTTGCGATACCGGTCATCGGCAGATTGTCAAGCTGGATAAAGATAAGAGCGGCAAAATTGTGCAAACCATTGGCGCGCCGGATTCTGATCTTTTTTCCGGAGACTTTAAACCGTCTAAAATCGCAATCGCCAAGAATAATTCCCTTTATGTAATCAGCAGCGGAACCTTAGACGGTGTTATGGAATTTAATCCGCAGGGCACCTTTCTGCGGTATTTCGGCGCACCGAGTGTGAAGCTATCCATCGCTGAACTGGCACAGTTGGCTGTGCGTCGGATGTATCGCGCTTTGTTTGGCAAAGGCGTTGACAGCTATTTCGTCACCTATGTGCCAACGGAGTTTGAAAATCTGGTAGTGGATCAGTATGGTTTTGTATATTCTGTTATTGCCGCGACCGGCGCGGAAAATACGGATCAGCTGATGAAGATGAACTTCTTAGGTAATAACATTTTGGATCCGACAGCAAAAAGCACCCAGAAAATCAGCTCCACCCTTTCGAGAACTTATGGCGACCTTGTTCGCCGCGCTACAGCCGGTTACGGTAATATTTTCAAAGATGTGGCGGTAGACAGCGATGGGTTCTTTACGATGCTGGATTCAAACCTTTGCAAGCTGTTTGAGTATGATTCCGAAGGAAACCTGACTTTTGTATTCGGCTCGCAAGGGAAGCAGCAGGGATTATTTAAATCTCCCTGCGCAATTGCAAAGATGGGAACAAAGACCTTGGTGCTGGATAATTACTTCGGATCGGTAACGGTGTTTGATCTGACGGATTACGGCGCTACCCTCCATAAAGGAATCGTTCTTTATGATGAGGGTCTCTATTCCGATGCGGAGAGCTATTGGGATACGGTTCTCCAGAGCAACGCGAACTGTGAGCTGGCTCACATCGGTCTGGGTAAAGTCTACTATCAGTATGGCCGTTATAACGACGCGCTCAAGCATTTTAAAATCGCCAATGACCGCAAGAATTATCAGGACACCTTCTCGCTTTATCGAGAAGAATTAATTTCTAATCACTTCAATTTGGTGATGACTTTGTTATTGATCCTCATTGTATTCCTGATTGTATGGAGAATCTTTGGCAGGTCAATAAAAGAATCTATTAGAGAGAAGAAGCAAGGAGGTGGGGATCATGACCATGCAAAAAATGTGGAGTAATCTATATTTGTTCTTTAAGTCCTGGAACAGTCGGGTTTTTAGCGGAAAGAAAAATCCATTTCTGATTCTGACTCATCCGATTGATACCATGGAAGATTTAAAGTATAAGAAAAATGGTTCCGTGATTTACGCTACGTTGCTGTTGATTGCCTATACGATTTCTGCCGTTATGAAAGAAGTTGCAACCGGATTTATTTATTCTACGCTGCGAATCAAGGATTTTAATATCATTACGGTATTGGTCGGCTCCGGCATTTTGGTTTTAATGTTTGTGATCGGCAACTGGGCGCTCTGCACATTTCTGAACGGGGAAGGCAGAATGGTCGATATTTATATTATGACCTGTTATAGTCTGATCCCGCTGCTTTTATTTAACATTTTTGGTACGCTCATGTCCAGAATCCTGATTTCGGATGAATATGTATTTGTCAGCATTCTCGGCACTTGTATGAATATCTGGTTTGTATGTCTCATGATCTATGGAGTCATGACGATCCACAATTATTCGTTTGGCATGACCATTATTGATCTGTTGCTCTCTTTGATCGCAATGGCCGTGATCTTTTTCCTGATCTTTTTGTTTGTGGTGCTGATCCAACAGATGTATGTGTTTATTCTCACCATTTATACAGAATGCAGGATGCGGATCTTGAGTTAGGAGGGGGAACAGATGATGAAAAAAATTATTTCAGTTGTTTTATCGTTATTCATGCTCCTTTCCTGCTTTTCGGCCCTAACGGTAGTATCCGCCGCGGCGGAAGACAGGACGGTTCCGGTCAATTATAAGCTGGTGGATCAGAATGCAAATCTGGCGCTTTATTTGGACGCCAACACGGGAAATTTCGGCGTCATGAATAAGAAAACCGGCACCGTATGGTATTCGAATCCGCTGGACTGGGCCTCTGATCCGATCGCCAAAGGTGACACTCTTGCAGAGCTCAACGCAAAGATCATCGTCAAGTACTTAGCAAGTGATTATACCACACAGACCGTAACCTCTGATAAAGCTTCCCTGATTTCAGAAAAGCAGGGGAAGGATCAGATTTTAACCTTCTATTTCAAAGGATCTGCCACAAATTTCACCATTCCAATCAAGCTTTCTTTAAAAGATAATTATCTTCACGTTGAATTGCTGATCGATAAGATTAGGGAGTTGGGTGACAGCCGGGTTCTCTATGTAAAGATGTTCGAAATGTTCGGCGCCGCCGGGACTGGCGATACGGGCTACGGATTACTCCCTGACGGAAGCGGATCTCTGATGACCTTCAATCAAAAAGTGGTAAACTCCTATGAATTTGGTGCAGAGGGAGAAGGCAGCTTTTATGCAACCAATCCCACAGAGACTGCTTCTCAGAATTATTTTACCAACTGGAATGAGCCGCTAAGACTGCCTGTATACGGGATGGTAAAAAACAACGAGGCCTATCTAAATATCATTGAGGGCGGTGCCGCGGTCAGCGAGATGCGGGCTTATGTAAGCAAATATAAGAACAGCTATAATTCCATGTATACCTGTGTCAATGTGCGTGACACGCAAACCCGCAGAAGTTCAACCGGCACCAGCGGGCAGGGATCTTATTATAGCAATGAATTGCCAGAAAATTATATTGCCCGTTATTACTTCTTATCGGGTGATCAAGCCTCTTATATTGGAATGGCAGAAAAATATCGCCAATATTTAATTGAGGAAAAGGGCTTAACGCCGGTAAAAGAGAAGATTTCCAATGCACTTTGTATATCGTTGTTTGGCGGGGTGAAGAAAGCCACGCACTTTTTGGGGATTCCTTATACCGGAGTTGAGGAGCTGACCTCTTATGATGAAGCAGCTCAGCTGATGGACCGGCTGAACAGTGACCAGGTGGATAAGTCGTATATCAATTATATCGGCTGGTCTAAGGGCGGTCTCGAAACAACGCTCAATACTGATTTTGTTGCGAACAGTAAACTGGGCGGAAAAACTGCGCTGAAAAAACTGATTAAGAAAGCAAATGATTCAACGAATATTTCACTTTCATTTGAAGCAGATTTACAGGCGTTTTACGGATCGACCTCCAGAATCAAAAAGTTTAAAAATACGGCATATGGCTTAGATTCTGCTCCGGTAACCATTTTTAAAAGCAGAATTTCGGTGGCTGGTGCGCTGGATAGGAACTCCATTTCCTATCAATTGATTCATCCGAAATATATGCTGGACTATGCCAATGAGTTTTTGAAAAATGCATCTTCACAGGAAGTGAAAAGCTTTTCCTTTGATACCATCGGCGCAACCCTATATTGTGCATATAACCTGCAGGATACCTTCACACGGGACCAGTCTGCAAACGCAATGTTTGAAATTTACAAAGCGGCAAGTGAAAAGATTGGAGACAGCGGTATTGTTAGCACGATGGGCGGGAACAGTTATGCCATGTCTTATGTGGACAATGTGGTTTATGCTCCGGTTTACGGAAGCCATAATAACATTGCCTTGCAGGAAGTACCGTTTTATCAGATCGTATTCCGCGGATATGTGAATTTGGCCAGTATGCCGGTTAACCTGAATTCTGAGCAGAGTTCATTGATTCTAAAGCTTGCCGAAACCGGAATGAGCTTATTTTATACGATGATGGATGCAGATTCCACATCCTTCCAGGACACTTCGTTTACCTCTAATTATGCGTGCAATTTGGATGATCATTATAACGAAATGATCACGAATTATAACCGACTGAAAGTGATTTACGATGCGGTTGATAACAGCACGATTACAAATTATCAGATCGTATCCGATCAGGTTAAAATTACAACGTTCAGCAACGGCGCTCAGGTGTATGTTAATTATGGGGAAGCCGCTGTAACGGTGAACGGGGTTCAAATTGGCGCGAGAGACTTTACAGTGGTGGGGGGTGCGAATGCATGAGGAAACCAAACAAAGAAGAAAAAAATGAACAGTTGGATTCCAAGCTCGAAGCGGAAGGCTCCACCCCACAAGTAGAAGTTGAGAACGCGGCAAACGAAAGCGAACCGATGGACGTTAAAAAAATCGCTTCTGCTCTGCAAAGTCAACACCCAAAGCGCGCAAAAGAAATCGCCATGGAGCGCCTGGCGCAGATGACGCCGGAACAAATTGTACAATTGCGCGCCGCTAAACAAGCCAAACTGGAAACCGAAAAGGCTGCTCTTTTGGCGGAGGAAGCGGAACGTGAGCGGCTTAAGCAGGAAGATCTTCAAAAGAAGCAACTGAACGATGAGCAGAAGGCCATGATTGTGGATCAGCTTTCCAAGCTGACACCGGAGCAATTGGAGGCGGTTCGTGCCAATCGGGCTGCGAAAGCCCTTCGTGATCAGCGCTTGGAGGAGATTGTTGAGGCAAAGGACCGCAAAGCAAAACACCTGCCCAAAGTGACAGACAGTAATAAACGCAGAAAGATCTCCTATGAGGCTAGGCAGGCATTTACGGGCTTTATGTTTGTTTTGCCGTGGTTTATTGGATTTTTACTGTTCTTTGCAATTCCTTGTCTGCAGTCTTTGCGGTTTTCATTCTCAAAAGTAGCGGTCTTTGAAAATTATGCCTGTACTTGGGCAGGCCTTGAAAATTACAAGACCATTTTGACCAATGGCGCAGATTTTTTCAATAACCTCATAAAAACACTATCGGATTTGGCTGTCAATGTTCCGGTTATCCTTATTTTCAGCCTTTTCGTTGCGGTGCTTTTGAACCGGAAGTTTGTTGGGCGCGGCGTGGTGCGTGGAATTTTCTTTCTGCCGGTGATTGTTACAACCGGCGTGGTGATGACCACCTTCAATTCTCAGGCCGACGCAAACGCCGTATTTAGCGGAGAAGTGAGCAACGGCGTTTTATTTCAGGCGGCGAATGCAACCGATTTTTTGGTAAAGATGGGCTTGAATCAAACGGTGACGGAATATATGACCTTAGTTGCAGACCGCATCTTTAATGTGGTTTGGGATTCCGGGATCCAGATTTTACTTTTCTTAGCAGCACTGCAGGGAATTTCACCTTCACTTTATGAGGCCTGCCAGGTGGAAGGAGCAACCGGGTGGGAAACATTCTGGTTGATCACGTTTCCGAATGTTGCACCGATCATTCTGGTCAACACTGTGTATACGATTGTGGATACCTTCAGCGATACGGATAATCCGGTTCTGAAGCAGATTAACAGTATGATTACAAGTACGTTTAACTTTGGCGGCGCGGCCGCCGCTTCCTGGACATTCTTTATGGTGATTGCAGTAATTATCGGGCTGATCTTTTTACTCGCAAAACTATTGTCTAGGACACCACGTTAGGAAAGGGGGATTACAAAAACATGCAATTAATCAAAGCCTTTAAACATCAGTTCGGAGCAAGCCGCAAGCAGGCAGATAAGAGAATGTGGAGCTTTATTCTGGCAAAATTTCTTGGCAGTCTGGCAATCGCGCTTATTTTAATCGGTCTGTCTTATATTATTTTGTATCCTCTGATCTATAGTATCTCCCAGGCAATTCGAACTCAGCTGGATATGTATGATACCACGATTATTTATATTCCGAAGCATTATACCTTGGAAAACTTTAAAAGCGCTTGGTATTTTATGGAATATCCGACTATTCTTAAAAACACGTTCAACATCTCCTTCTGGCCCACTTTGCTGCAGGTTTGTTCCTGCGCGCTGGCCGGCTATGGATTTGCCCGGTTTAACTTCCGCGGCAAGAATATTCTGTTTGTTCTGGTTTTGCTGACGATTATTGTCCCGCCCTCCACCATCATGGTGCCGCTGTATACCAGCTTTCGTCAATTTGACCCCTTGTATATTGCCACTGCGATGCATGCGGTCGGTTGGATCAGTCAACCTTATCTGGATTTAACAGATTCTCTGTGGAGTTTTATTTTGCCGGCATTTCTTGCCTCAGGGCTGAAAAGCGGATTGTTTATCTTTGTGTACCGTCAGTTCTTCACGGGATTCCCGAAAGAACTGGAAGAGGCTGCCTATATCGATGGCTGCGGCGCAATGAAGACATTTTTGCGTATTTTGGTTCCTAATGCACTGCCTGCAATCACAACCGTGTTTTTGTTTTCGATCGTGTGGTATTGGAACGATTATTACACCGTACCGATGTTTCTGCCCAATACGGCCACGTTGCCCAGCACGCTTTCGTCTATGTTTTCTAACATGGGCACCTATGGCGGCGCTTACCGCGGAATAGACAAATTAATGCTTTATCCGATTCTGCGGGCCGGCATTGTGCTGTATATTGCACCGTTGCTGATTACCTTTATTATTTTACAGCGCAAATTTACTGAATCTATTGCGCGGAGCGGTATTGTTGGTTAATGATCAAAATAGAAAAAGGAGCAGTGTTTTGTACACTGCCCCTTTTTTGTTCAGAAGCTCATATGCTCCACAAAGTTTCCGACTGCCTTGATGGCATTTCCGGCTGTTTTGGTCATGTGTTTTTTCGGTTTTGATTTTGCTGCAAGCATGCTTGCAGTAGCGCCCAATGCAGCACCGGCTACCATTGAGAACAGCATGGTTTTCGTTTGCTTCATTTTTTCATCCCTTTCTCAGAAAATATTAATAGTATGTCAAAATTAGTGTTTTTTATTTACTTTTGCGCGAAATTATCATATAATAATACTATAAATAAATGGACCTGTTAGCAAATGTTTTCTGGAGTTACAAAAAATGAAAATTTATCAAATGGAAGGAAATATGGTGGCACGCAGCCTTGGCAGTGATTCCTCAAACGGCATGAATGTGCTTGATGATGGGACAAGGGCCGGGATACTTCGGCGTCTGTGGCGAACGATATGCGGTGTTGCCTCCCTGCATAAATCCAAATTTTATTATGCGGATGTATTAGCTGCAATTTGCTTTTTGATTGCGGTTGTTTTTTCTTGCCTGAATCAGTCTTGGAATTTGCTTTATATGGCATTGGCAGCCTTGGGTATTTCATTTTTTCTATATATTATGGAATGTGTTTTCCTCTATTACTATAAGCAGCGCTATTACACGCGTATCAGCGGCAGCCAAAAAAAAATAGCAGTGATCCGCGGCGGAAATGAAGCGGAAATATCTGCGCGTGCGCTTCAGGTGGGCGATTTGATTGTTCTCCGGGAGGGGACCATTCTTTACGGGGATGTGCGTATCTTGACTGCGGAGAATTTATATGCCGACGAAAATTTGGTTTTCGGTTCAACAATTCCGTCCCGAAAGACAGCGGAGCCATTGGAGGAGAACTATTTGCCGGCCGAGCAACAAAGCAACATGCTCTGGATGGGGAGCTATATTACTTCCGGCTCCGGGCGTGCTGTTGTCGTGTCTCTTTGCGAAGACTGTTATGTGGAAAAAACCGGGGGGAGGAACGGCAAAAAGCAGCGGTCCTTTTTTTACAACAGACAGAATAATATCGGTCATATCTCGTCTTATGTTTATATTATTTTGGCGTCAATCGGGCTGCTGATTGCGGTGATAGCTACCAACCGATATGTGGAGGCTTTTTTGCTGATGGCCGCCATGCTGTCGGTTATTATGCTGAATCCGGCCTCGTATCTGATTGAGTGGACCTATTACCGTACAGCGGAGCAGTTGTTTCATAAGGGCACTTTGATCCGAAATGTGGAAGCGTTTGACGGTATGAATAAAGAAAAGAGTCTTTATTATTCCGCCAACGATTTTATAAAAGACCAATTGAAATTTACACAGGTGATTCCATACCAAGGCTCTGAAAAGAGCTGCCTTTCCTATTTTTCCCTTTGTGTGGGGCCTGGGTACCTGAACGATATTTTATCTGCCACGCTTACACGTCACCAGTTGAGCTATGAGCGGCTGGGCCGGAATTTTCCGGTTTTTCAGCGGCAGCAGGATGAGGGCGGAACCCATTTCGGAATTTTTTCCCATCAGGGATTCTCCGCTGTATCCGCCACCGGATATTGGCAGCGGATGCTTCCTTATCTGACCCATCTGGACGACGCGGTGCTGCAGCAGATACAGGAACTGGAGTATCACGGAAAGATGGTCTATATTTTAGCCAGCGCCCGTGTGGGTGTGATTCCCAGCACGTTGGACTGCGCCGGTTTTGCGGGAAAAATGGAGCTGATGGCATTATTTGTTTTTCAGATTCCAACACGGGCAGACTGGCTTTCGGTCATCAACCAGCTGCGGCGCGCAGCAATGAAGGTTTATCTGGTGTCTGATTATACCGAAACGCTTGGGAAGAGCATTGCTGCCACTTATGATATGGATGGGGTATTGCGTGCGCCGCCGGAACATCCTTGTTACACTCTGCCGGCCCTGAAAAATAATCCTTTAATTGCCTATGACAACGCTTCACCGATTGAAAAGGAACGGGCCAATATTGTGATTGGAACCGACATTCAGCCACAGCAGGTCATTTATCAGTGTAAATGCATGTTTTGCGGCTTGAGACGCTGTTTAAATTTTATCTCACTGTTTGGCGTTCTGATGATTTTTACAATACTCACCTTATTTTTGCAAGGCGTCTCTTTGGAAAAAATTATTTTTCCGGTTCTTTTAATGAAAGGGGTTGTGGTGTTCCCTTGCTATTATTTGATTGAAAGTGTCGGGAATTGCAATCAATACCGCAGAAGCCTGTTGTTGGGCGCGCTGTGTGGAGGAGCCGGTTTTTTTGCCGCTTTGTTTCAAAGCGATGCCGCCATGCTGGCATTGGGTCTTTCCTGTGTGTGGCTGTCGTTGATGCTGCTGTTGACCAGCCGGAAATTCCGGGCAATTCAGAAAAAAGACGGCTTGATTTTCATTTCCGCATTGTTGCTGGCCATTGTTCCATGGATCTTTCTGGGCGGAAATTGGCTGGTCGCTCTTATTTTATCGGCATTTCCACCTGTGATTGCCTATATTGTAAACTTGTTTTATTGAAAAAAAGAAAATACCGTCGAAATTCAACGATTTCGATGGTGTTTTCTTTTGGAATGTTATATAATAAAATTAACTTCAATTGAGGAGAGCAATATGGAAAAAGAGCAAAATACCCTGACCAATCTTGTTTTCGGGCGGAACAATGTGACGGAGCTTCTGCTTTCCGAAACGCCGGTGGACCGGGTTTATCTGGCTGGAGACGGGCAAAGCCCGGCTTTGAAAAAAATTGTTGCGCTGTGCAAGAACCGCGGGATTCCCATTGTGCATGCGGATATGGCCGCCATTGACCGTAAAGCGCCGGGGGTAACGCATCAAGGGGTTTTGGCGTTCAGCGCACCAAAAGAATATTCCACTGTGGAAGAAATTTTGAAGATTGCAGCCGACCGCGGAGAAGCCCCTTTCCTGATTATAGCAGATGAAATCGCGGATCCGCATAATTTGGGGGCCATTCTTCGCTCGGCGGATGCTTTCGGCGTACATGGCGTGATTATTTCAAAGCGGCGCGCTGTGGGGCTTACCCCGTCTGTCGCAAAGGCCAGCGGGGGTGCCATTCATACCATCCCGGTCGCCCGTGTTGCAAATTTGGCACAGGCGGTAGATCAGCTGAAGGAACGGAATATCTGGATTTACGGCTGTGATATGTCTGGGGACCGGCTCTATTATGAGCAGGACTATTCCGGAGGAGTGGCGCTGATCGTGGGGAATGAAGAAAACGGGATCTCCCGTTTGTTACAAGAAAAGTGTGATTTTTTTGTAAGGATTCCGATGAAGGGTAAAATCAGCTGCCTGAATGCTTCGGCGGCGGCATCGGTGATTATGCAGGAAATCGCAAAGCAGCGATAGTAGATGAGGGAGCGCATATGGAATCGAACGATCAGGTTTCTTATTTTGATGAAATCATCGACAAAATAAATGCACTGCAAGACGAGGACCGGGTAGTGGAAGACTCCAAAAAGTTGATAGATCAGCAGGAGAAACGTTTTGAGGAGCAACTGCGGTCTGCCGGCGCTTCTCCGGTAGATACGGACCTTTTTGAAAAGATTAAAGAGGAAAAGTGTGCGCACAAGCTTGCGGATCAGGATAAATCTCCGATCAGGCGATTGCTGGATGGAGACGAAGATGAGAACGAAGAGGGGGACGAACTGCCGGCGCGATCCGCTCTTTATGATGATGTGCAGGAGGATATTGAGGATTATGAATCAGCGGCGGAACGGGATGAGATTTACCGGGATCTAAAGAATACTGTTGGTAAAATGGCGGTGAAATCCTTGGCCTTTTTCGCACTGGCCGCGTTATCTCTGTACTTATTGTTTGCCGGCTTTCATCCGGTCTTATTTGGAAATCAAACCGAAACCGTTTGGTATCCGATCTGCTTTCTGGCGGTGGACCTATTATGTCTCGTACTTTCTTTGCGTGTTTTTTCGGGCGGCTTACTGCTGTTGCTGCGCGGCCGCGCCAGCACCGATACTTTGCTCGCGCTCCTTTGGGGCTCATTAATGGTGGTGCGGGTGTGCGGGATCATCAGGTCCTCTCTTTTTCCGGTTGCTTTGTATTTGGAACCGATGCTGGTCATTGGGCTTTATTTTAATGTGCTGGCACGCAAGAAAATTGCATCCAACATTAAAAAGAACTTTAAACAGATTGCCGCCGATGGGGATAAGCTAACCGTGACGCTGCCGCCCTGCTGCGAAACCAATAATGATTTGATTTTGGAAACCGGGGAGGGCGGCGATGTATTATATGCGCATAAAACGGGCTTGGTATCCCGTTTTATTGACCATAGCTACAGCGATTTTGAGTGGGATCAAAAGGGATATCCGTTTTTCTTTATGTTGCTGGTGCTGATCGCTGCCGGAACGATTGCATTGTCTCAATTGGCAGGCGCAGGCACAGCCATTCTGTTTCCGGCAGCCGCACTTGCCATTTCAACTCCCTTTTTCGCGCGCTATTTTTATGGCGCCGCCATTTGGCAAAACGGTCGTAGAATCCGAAAAAACGGCGGGGTGCTGACTTCCGCCGCATCGGCAAAAAAGTTGGAAGACGCCGATCTTGTTTTGATGCAGGATCAGGAATTTTTGGGAGAAGAGGCAGTTTTGCTGCAAGGGGTTAAAGCCTTGGGGGACATGCAGATTGACACATTGATTACCAATCTTGCCGCATTATTCCGTTATCTGAACACACCTCTGAAACCGCTGTTTATGAAGATGATTGATCAGCAGACAGTGGCGCTGCCGCGGGTCGATGATATCTATTATCATGAGGGTCTGGGGTATTCCTGCCTGATACATAGCAAGCTGTTTTTGGTGGGAAGCGCGGATTTGATGCGGCAGTTTCATATTCCTTTCGCAGATAAGATGCTTCAGATGAAGTTCGGAGCCTGCAAATATCCGGTCTGTGTATCTTATCATAAATCACCCGCCGGGGTTTTTATTGTGAGCTATGAGCGTTATCAGCAGGTGGATGAAGCCATATCTCTGGCGGAAAAGGAGCGGGTGAGTGTTGGCGTGGTTACAAAAGATTTTCACTTTGACCGGGCCCTTCTGGAAGCCTTATACCGCCCTGCAGAGCCGGAACTGTTTCATTTTATCAGCACCAAAACCGGAGAGGCCTGCCTGCCGCTGTTGTGTCGCCAGGAAAAATCGGCAGATCTTTTGGCTTCCCGCACCGGAATGAAAGGCATCATGGCCGGTCTTTTGGGGGCAAGTAAGCTGCTGACTTCACTGAAAATCAATCTTGCGATCCGTTTCATTTATGCAATTCTTTCCCTGACCCTCATTTTCTTTATTGCTTTAAACGGCTTTTCCGTGAATACGACTGTACACATTTTGATTTTTCAGACGATCTGGCTGCTTCCGGTCTATTTGGTTTGTACTTTTTGCAAATAATTGATTAAATGCTTGCAATTCGTTTGTTCATATTATATAATGTGCTTATAAACTTTTAAGAGCAGCTATGGCTTTGAGCGCTGCTGCGGAAGGAGAACTTATCATGAGCACATTGGCGAAAAACATTCGAAACCTTTGTTTAATCGGCCATAAGGGCAATGGTAAAACGACCCTGGCCGAATCCATGCTTTTTTTTGCGAAGACGACGGATCGGCTGGGAACCATCGAGCAGGGAAATACTGTTTTGGATTTTGACGTAGAAGAAGTGAAGCGTAAAATCTCCATATCTCTGTCAATGGCTTCCTTTGAATATAGAAGTGTAAAAATTAATTTGATTGATGTTCCGGGAAACTATGATTATGAGGGCGATCAGATATCAGGGCTGGAAGTGGCGGATTTAGCTTTGATTGTGCTGTCGGCGAAAACCTCCGTTTCCGTGGGAACGGAAAAAGCGTGGAAAAAATCGGAGGATCGAAGATTGCCGCGTGCCTTTTTTATAACCGGTTTGGACGACGAAAATGCTGATTTTTACAGCACTGCGGAGCAGCTTCACGCCAAATTCGGCGGAACGCAGATTCTTCCGCTTACGCTGCCGCTGGTGGAAGAAGGAAAATTATGCGGGATCGTGAACGTCTTAACGAATAAGGGATATCGTTTTGAGGGCGGAGAAGTGCCGGTTCCTGCGAATATGCAGGATAAGGTCCAAACCTATTTCAACGCTGTGTTGGAGGCCATCGCGGAAACAGACGATGTATTAATGGATAAGTTTTTTTCCGGCGAGGAGCTTTCTTCTTCAGAGCTCGCGGAAGGACTGAAAAATGCGATCGCGCTGAAGTTGATTTTCCCGATTTTTTGTGGGGTTCCCACTGAGGGAAGGGGGATTGGGCAACTTTTGGATTCTGTTGTGGATTATTTCCCGAATCCTTTGTGCCGTGGCAGTGAAACGGTCTATCAGAATGAAGAAGAACGTCAGCTGGAGTGCAATCCGGCCGGCCCGGTTGTGTTGCGTATTTTTAAAACAGTTGCCGATCCGTTTGTGGGAAGAATGTCTTTTTTTAAGGTTTATTCCGGCACTGTGCGAAAAGATGATACGCTTTATAATCCAAGGCGGGATGAGAGCGAAAAGATCGCCCATGTTTATCAGTCCTTCGGTAAAAAGCTGAACGAGGTTTCGGATTTACAGTCCGGAGATATCGGCGTGTTCACGAAGCTGATGGTGAGTGCGACTTCGGATACGTTGTGTGCAAAGGACTTTCAAGTCGTTTTTGCGCCGATTTCTTTCCCTGAGCCCAATTACAGCAAGGCGGTACTGCCCAAAGCCAAGGGGGATGAAGAAAAAATTTCTCAGGGGATCGGACGCATGATTGAAGAGGATCCAACGCTGAAATTGGAAATGAATCCGGAGACGAAGCAGTTTATTTTGTCGGGCTTCGGCGATTTGCAGCTGGATGTGGTGACATCGAAACTGGCCTCAAAATTTGGGGTCAATGTTACGCTGGACGAAGTGAGAGTTCCCTATCGCGAGACGATCCGCAAAAAGGTAAAGGTGGAAGGGAAGCATAAGAAGCAATCGGGCGGGCACGGACAGTACGGCCATGTCTGGATCGTATTTGAACCGCTGCAGGAGGGAGATTTTTCTTTTGAGGAATCGGTCTTCGGCGGTGCGGTTCCAAAGAATTATTTTCCCGCAGTGGAAAAAGGGTTAAGAGAGTCCATTTCTCGTGGAATTCTGGCCGGTTATCCGGTAACTGGGATTAAGGCGACGCTGGTAGACGGATCTTATCATCCGGTGGATTCATCGGAAATGGCATTTAAAACGGCGGCCTTCATTGCTTTTAAAGAGGGGATGAAAACCGCAAACCCTGTTCTGTTGGAGCCGGTCGGTACATTAACCGTGCACGTTTCAGATGCGCTGATGGGGGATATCATAGGGGATATCAATAAAAGACGCGGTCAGATCCTTTCTATGGATGCGGCTGAAACCCATGGCTTTAAAATTGTAACGGCTACTGTGCCGCTGAGCGAGATGAATACTTATGCCATGGATCTGCGCAGCATGACCCATGCCAGAGCGTCTTTTCGTCTGGAATTTCTGGAATACCGGGAAGCGCCCGGCAATATTACGGAAAAAGTGATTGCCGAGAAAGACGAATAATTTCAAGCGGAATGCCATATAAATTATCAGAATCAAATTGGAAGAGGGCTGATGCAATGTTTATATGGTCATTTAAACTGAACCGCAACCTGATTTGGGGCGTTTGCGCCGCTTTATGTTTATCCATTGGCGCCGTTGCCGTATTTTCTCCGAAGGATGCTAAGGATGTCTTGAAAAATTCTGTGGATACCACCGCGAAGACCACAGAGCAGCAGGTCTCTTTGCTAAAAGCTTTTGGCTATGAAGTGGAGCCGCATCCGATCCTGATTGAAGAAGTGATCATTCCGGCGGAATTTGACAGTGCTTATACACAGTATAATGACCTGCAAAAGCTCAGTGGATTTGATCTGAATAAATATAAGGGTAGCCGCGTAAAAAAATATACCTATAATGTGACCAATTATCCGGATCAGAAGGATGGCGTGGTTGCAAACCTTTTAGTTTATAACGGAAAAGCCATCGGAGGAGATATTTCTTCCACGGCACTCAATGGATTTGTACACGGATTTGTAAAAGAATAATCAATAAATGTAAGGCTGCGCTTTACCAAGCGCAGCCTTTTTGGAGACTTATGAGGATCGATAAATATTTATGTGACACCCTGAATATCAGCCGGACAGAGGCCAAAAAAGCCATTGCCGACGGACGTGTCAAGGCAGATGGAGGCCGGGTTGTTTCCGGCAGCGTGCAGGTTTCGGAAAATACGGTTGTCTTCTTGGATGGGCTAGCCGTTTCTTATCAACGGTATTTTTATATTATGATGAATAAACCACAGGGGTTTATCTGTGCCAATCGGGATCATCTCAGCAAAACCGTTTTTGATCTTTTGCCGCAAGACTACCGGAAAAAAGATCTTTTTGTTTGCGGTCGACTGGACAAGGACACAACCGGTTTTGTTTTGCTGACCAACAACGGGGATTTGGCACACCGCCTTCTGGCACCCAAAAAGCATGTTTATAAAGAATATGAAGTGACGTTACGTTGGCCGGTATCAGAGCGGGATATGAGGGCATTGGAGGAAGGAATCTGCTTGGCAGACGGGCATCGCTGCATGCCGGCCATTTATCTTCCGGAAGATGCGACGCATGGATTGCTGCGCATTCGGGAGGGAAAATTTCATCAGATCAAGCGGATGTTTGCCGCATTGCAAAACGAAGTGATTGGGCTCCATCGGCGTTCCATTCATGGCCTTCAGCTGGACCCTGATCTGGCACCTGGTCAGTGCCGCTATTTAAAAAAAGAAGAAATCCAATTGTTAGAACAGGAATAATTCTGGACATTTCAACTAAAAATACTTTTGGTTTTACCATTTAGTATCCACTTTTGTGCACTATCGCTAAATAATAAACTTTAAATTTGTATAAAAAAAGCA
>CAYRYQ010000005.1:0-44546 GCA_964428505.1 uncultured Eubacteriales bacterium | reverse complement strand
CCTCCAAAAATATCGTTTCATTTTTTCGCGTTCGGTAACCGCATAAAAAAAACATGACCCTGTAAGCAATAAACGAACCATCCCTTACAAAAATCATGTGAGACAATGCAGCATTTAGAATACAAAAAATAGTATACCACGGTTTCTGGGAAAATGCAACAAAAACTTCGCAGGCCGCTCTTTCTTGCGACCTGCCCGGGCGCGTTATGCGCGGGACCTTCCTTTTTATAGGCCTGCTGGAAGCAGCGCGCCCTCGCCGCCTGAGCGCCGAAAAGCAAAAAAGAGGGCAGATTGGCTGCGGCGCTTGGCAATTATAATGTGTAATTATTTGCGTGAAGCATAAAAATGAAGCCCGTCTGCGGAAAAGTTGGCGATCAGGTTCTGCTGCTCCAGATAGCGGCAGATGAATTCCTTTAGGGCTGGGTCGGCCTTCTCCAGCTCGAAGGTTTGCCCGCCGCAGCGGTCGCAAAAATGGATTTCCGCTGAAAAAGCGTCTTTCACCGCGCCTTTCAGCGCAATGACTTCGGATAAAGATAAAATATACATTAAAAGAATGGCCTCCCGTTTTTTTATCAGTATAGCATGATTGGTTTTCAAAAGCAACTGCATTTGTTTGAGGGCGGGCAGAAGAGCCTGTGGCGCGCCGATCAAAGAAAGCGGGGCCCCGCTTTCTTGCGGGAGCCCCGTTCACTGTTTTGCCGTTCAGATTTTTTCCACGCCTAAGGTGACCGTTTCCCCGTTAATATCCCATTCTTTGGAGAACTGGGGCGCTTTCTGATCTTCAAGGAGGCTGTCAGCCAGTGTGTTCTTGGATACTTCCGGAAAGGCTTCCTTTAACAGGGCCAGCAGGCGGGGATTGCCGCTGACATAAAGGCGGATATGATCCATGACCTCAAAGCCTGATTCCTTCCGCATGGTCTGCACTTTGGAGATGATCTCCCGGATCAGCCCTTCCCGGATCAGCTCTTCGCTCAGTGTGGTATCCAGCGCAACGGCATAGCCCTTGTCTTTCACGGTATAGAAGCCTTCCTTCTGGGCGATGCTGATCAGCAGATCTTCCGGCAGCAGTGTCACATTTCCGGAAGGAAGCTTTAGAAGGAGAGAGCCGTCCTGATCCAGCTCCTGCTTGGCCTTTTCACCGTCCAAAGCGGCGAGCGCCGCTTTGATCTCGCCCAGCTGACGGCCGAATTTCGGCCCGACGGTTTTGAGCTGGGGTTTAAATTCATAGGAGATAAAGCTACCTAGGCTTTCCTGAAACAGCACGTCCTTCACATTCAGCTCGTCTTGGATAATCGCAATGAATTCAGGCGCCAGCGGCTCCCGGCTTTCCACAAACATGCAAGAGAGCGGCTGCCGGTTTTTAAGGCCGGAGCCGTTGCGGGCGGCACGGCCCAGCACCACGATGTTGAGCACTCGCTCCATCGATTGCTCCAGCGCGGGATCAATCTGCGCTTCTTCTACCGCCGGAAAATCGCATAGGTGGATACTTTCCGGTGCGCTTGGGTCGATACTGCGCACCAGATTCTGATAAATGTTTTCCGCTAAAAACGGAATCATCGGCGCCGCTGCCTTGGCGGTGGTCACCAGTGCGGTGTAAAGGGTCTGATAGGCTGCGATTTTATCCGCAGTCATGGCAGGCACCCAATAGCGCTCCCGGCCCCGGCGGACATACCAGTTGCTGAGGTCGTCCACAAATTCCTCCAGTGCCCGGCCCGCCTCCGGAATCCGATAATCGTTGAGGTTCTGATCCACCAGCCGGACCATGGTATTCATCTTGGAAAGAATCCAGCGGTCCATCACCGTGGGCGCGCCTTGTTCCGGCGTATATTTCGTGGGATCAAATTGGTCGATATTGGCATAGAGCACATAAAAAGCATAGGTGTTCCAGAGGGTGCCCATGAATTTGCGCTGCCCTTCCAGCACGGCCTTGCCATGAAAACGGTTGGGCAGCCAGGGAGCGGAATTGGTATAGAAATACCAGCGGATCGCGTCGGCCCCATAGCTTTCCAGCGCCTCGAAGGGATCCACTGCATTGCCTTTGGACTTCGACATTTTCTGGCCGTTTTCATCCTGCACATGCCCCAGAACGATCACGTTCCGGTAGGGGGCCTGATTGAAAATCAGGGTGGAGATTGCCAGCAGGGAATAGAACCAGCCCCGGGTCTGATCCACCGCTTCCGAAATAAAGTCGGCCGGAAACTGGGACTCAAACAGCGCTTTGTTTTCAAAGGGATAATGATGCTGGGCAAAGGGCATGGAGCCGGAATCAAACCAGCAGTCGATCACTTCCGGCACCCGGTGCATTTCTTTGCCGCAATGGGGGCAGCGGATGGTGACCGCATCGATGAACGGGCGATGCAGCTCGATGTTTTCGGGGCAGTTGGAAGAGAGGCCCTTCAGCTCCTCGATACTGCCGACCGCGTGCAGATGCCCGCAGTCGCATTGCCAGATATTCAGCGGCGTTCCCCAATACCGGTTGCGGGAAAGGCCCCAGTCCTGCACATTTTCCAGCCAGTCACCGAAGCGGCCCTTGCCGATGCTTTCCGGAATCCAGTGGATCGTGTTGTTGTTGCGGATCAGATCCTCCCGCACCGCGGTCATTTTGATAAACCAGGATTCTCTGGCATAATAGAGCAGCGGCGTATCGCAGCGCCAGCAGAAGGGATAGTCGTGTTCAAATTTGGGCGCGTCAAACAGCAGGCCCGCCTTGTCGAGATCCGAGAGCACCAGCGGATCCGCCTTTTTCACAAAAATGCCTGCGTAAGGTGTGGGTTCTGTGAGGTTGCCCTTTCCGTCCACCAGCTGAATAAAGGGCAGATCATATCGCCGCCCCACATTGGCGTCGTCTTCGCCGAAAGCCGGTGCGATGTGCACGATGCCGGTGCCGTCGGTCATGGTAACATAGCGGTCGCAGGTAACATAATAGGCTTTTTTGTTCTGCTTCTCGCAAAGAGGCTTCACATAGGGGAACAGCGGTTCGTACGCTTTATATTCCAGTGCAGTTCCTTCCATGCGGGCAAGAATCGTATAGGCGGGCGCGCCCTCATGGGCCAGTTTGCCAAGCACCCGGTCCAGCAGCGCCTCGGCCAGATAATAGGTATATCCATCCGCCGCCTGCACCTTGCAATAGGCCTCCTCCGGATTTACGCAGAGGGCCAGATTGCTGGGCAGGGTCCAGGGGGTGGTGGTCCAGGCCAGAAAATAGGCGTCTTCGCCTACAACCTTAAAGCGCACCACCGCACTGCGCTCCTTCACGGCCTTATACCCCTGCGCCACCTCATGGGAGGAAAGCGGGGTGCCGCAACGGGGGCAATAGGGCACGATCTTGAAGCCCTTATAAAGCAGCTTTTTTTCAAAGATTTTTTTCAGCGCCCACCATTCCGATTCGATAAAATCGTTGTCGTAGGTCACATACGGATGCTCCATATCCGCCCAGAAACCCACGGTGCGGGAAAAATCCTCCCACATGCCCTTGTATTTCCAAACGCTTTCCTTGCAGTGGGCAATAAAGGGGGTGAGCCCATATTCTTCGATCTGCTCTTTTCCGTCCAGCCCCAGCTTTTTCTCCACTTCCAGCTCCACCGGCAGTCCGTGGGTATCCCATCCGGCCTTGCGGGGAACCATATAGCCCTTCATGGTGCGGTAGCGGGGAATGAGATCCTTGATCACGCGGGTCAGCACATGCCCGATATGCGGTTTGCCGTTGGCTGTGGGCGGTCCGTCATAAAATACGTAGGGCGTGCCCTTGGCGCGGCTTTCCACGCTCTTTTCAAAAATTTGCTCCTTCTCCCAGAACTGTTCGATTTTCTTTTCTTCCTCCACAAAATTCACATTGGGGGAAACATTCCGATACAAGCGCATCCAACTCCTTTATAAAAAAATAACGCCCTCATCCCGCAAAACAGGATGAGGGCATAAAACGACTCTCACAACCACCATTTGCAGCAGACCACCATCTGCGGCCCCAATAACGCGGGGGACCCGGCGGAGAAGCTTACTGACCCCTTTCCCGGTGCGTTTAGCCCTCGACTCGGGAGTGATCTTCAGCATCGCAGCCTGACCGCCGGGCTCTCACCCTTCCCGGCTCGCTTTGGCGGCATACAACGCTTACTTTTCTCCGTCAACATCTTTAAACGTTTTCATTTTAGCATAGCTTCCTTTAAAAATCAAGCACTTTCGGAGCTCATCGGCCGATCGGGGTTATTCCGCGCTGAATCGCGCCTGCAGATCCCGGCAGTTCAGCACCTTTTCCATCAGGCTGTAGCGGTTGAAAAAGTAATGGTTGGCGGCTTCAAAGCCGATGGCGGAGTTGCGCAGCACAAGATCCAGCAGGCAAAGCGCGCCCTGCTCCTCTTGGCGGATCAGGCGCAGGATCGACCGCCGGAGAACGGCGCGGCTTTCGGATTCCGCGGCAAGATACGCGTTCCGGAGCCGGATAAACCGGATTTGCCGCCAGACGCTTTCATAGATCAGCGTTGCGCTTTGGCTGACGTCTGAAAGCTCCTGCAGTGCCAAAAGGGGCGCGGCCGGCAGAGCGCGCGCAAGGCGGTTAAAGGCCCGGCGAAAGCCCCGGGAGAGCTTGCGGAACTGCTGCTCCAGCACTTCCTCCGGGAAGGGGCCCCGCCAATGCTCCAGATCGTCATAGGGGAAGCCGGTCATCGTGGCAAGAAGGCCGGATGGCGCTGCAAACCACAAATTCGCCGGCCCCAGCTGCTGGGGGCCACGGTAGAGCGTGCGCAGATGAAAGGGAAAGGCGCCCATGGCCCGGCCGAAGGCTGTGACGGCGGCATGCACCGCGTCCGACGCAGGGCCAAACCGCAGATAATAGTCGGAAACCGGCTGGCTGTCTGAAAAATAGTGCTTTGCGGCAAGGCCTAAGGTCATCGACGGATACCCGCCCAGCGACCAACTGAGCAGCAGCCCTTCCACGCCAGCCCGCTCAAGCCGCTGAAGATGCCCCTCTACCAGGCCGGAAAGCGGAAGATACGGCACGGCAGAGCATTCCCAGCTGTTGTTGCACTGGATTTTCGCATAGGCCGCAACGCCGTCTTTTTGGGCAATTTTCCAGATTTTTTTCGCATAGGAGCCGGGTCCCGGCATCGACAGTGCATAATCCACCACCGCGGTGGTTACGCCGCCGATGTTTTTTTGCACGCCCTCCTCACTGGTGCATAAAAGCGGCATCTGTTCCTTCCGGAGAAGCTTTGTCATTTGCGGCCAGTCGATGTTTCCTTTGTCCCAGGCCCAGTTCCAGGCGATGCATTCCATGGAGGGATCCACCGAATGGGCGGCGCTTGCCAGCAGGGTATTGAGCGCACCGATCACCTGCGTGGGCGTTTTCAAAGCGCAGCGGGGGCAGGGGGTTTCCGGCATGTGGGAATAGCAATTGGTCAGGTTCTCCGACGCGGTGATCGTGAAAAAACCCCGCAGGCCCGGCGCCGACGCGCAAAGATTCCGCACATTTTCGTATAGCAGCCGCCGCACCGCCGGGGCTTCCGTGCAGAGGGTGCCGGTCTCCTTTTCGTAATAGCCCAGCATCTCCGGATGCGTTTCAAAAAAAGAGCGGGGCATGCAGCGCGGCTCATTGAGGTATAAGTATACGCCGATGCCGTAACGCGCGGCCCGGGCGATCAGATCCCGAAGCCCTTCCTGCCGCCGCTCCCAACCGGCAGACAGAGCGGGCTCCGGCGCGAAGGGCACCAGCTGATACAGCACGGCATGCAGCCAGATTCCGTTGATGCCAAGAGCGGCATACTGCCGGAGCAGAGAATCGGGATAAGAGCTTTTTGCCCCGTCCAGCAGCGCGTCGCCAAACAGCGCCTGATAGGAATAAAGAATCCGGGAGTGAAAGCGGGGAGCGCGCCGGTGCTCCCCCTGCCGGTAGGCCGGTGCGCCGTTTTGCGCCGCCTCTTCCAACAAAAAGGTCAACGCTCTTAAAATACCGGTATCGTCCGCCGCCGTGATCCTGATTGCCTCTTCGGAAATCACAATGGTATGGCTTTCCGGTTTTGCGTGCGGATCCGGCGTTACCCGAAGCGTGACGGCGTGATGCGTTCCGTGCAGCGAAAGACCAAAGGCCTCTTTTAGCTGTCGCCGAAAATCCGCGGCATAGCGGCGCACCGCCACGCTTTGCCCCCTGCAGTCCACCCGCCAGTCTTCGCTAAGGGCCACCGGCAGCGCCGGACGGGGCGTGGGGGCGATGCACCGGGCCGGATAATGATCTGAAAAATCAAATGAACGGGCGGTGGCATTTTGAAGCCTTTTTGCAAAAAAGCGGCGGGAAAGACGCTGGATTTCCAAGCTCGCCTGCCGCTCTTCTGCGGTCAGCTCTCGATAATAGAGCGGCGCCACATTTGGCTTTTTCCAAAGCTTCACCGCCAGGAAATCATCTTCTTTTAATCGAAACGCCAGCTCCTCTGCAGAGATCCCCAAAAGCATGGTCAGCTGCCGGTAGGGTAGCAGGTGCCAGTTGTTGCGGATCAGCGTGATATACCCGCGGCTTTGGTACAGAGGGTTAAGACGCGGCGGGGTGGGCAGCCCGGAAAGACGCGCCAGCTCCAGCACCTGCTCCGTTTGGCAGCCGAGCACTTTCGCCAGCCGTTCCGGCGCCACCATTTCCCAGTTGCGCCAGAGAAACAGCTGCTGGCGGGTGGGCAGATGGGTATATTCCGCGGTTTGATCGGTCAGGTCCGGCAATGAAAAAGCAGTCATGGAAAACAGCTCCTTTTGCATATTTGTTATTAAATGCAGTATAGCATGGAGGAACGTTTTTTTCAACTTTTTAATAAAGGGTTGACAAATGGATTGAAAAGGATTATTATATGAGCAAATATTCATATGAATGGGGGCTCATATATGGAATCCCGGCATCGTCATAATCACGACGCGCTTGTCGCCGCGCTCAGGCAAGACATTCCGGCCGATGAGCTGCTTTGCGATCTCAGCGATTTGTTCAAGGTCTTCGGGGACACCACGCGCATCAAAATCCTTTACGTGCTGTTGGAATCGGAATTGTGCGTTTGTGCGATTGCGGAGCTGTTGGGAATGACGCAATCGGCGATCTCCCATCAGCTGAGGGTGCTGCGCGGGGCAAAGCTGGTGCGCTCCCGCAGGGAAGGAAAAACGGTTTTTTATGCGTTGGCAGACGACCATGTGCGATTGATCATCGGGCAGGGTTTCGATCATTTAACAGAGGAGAGAAGCAAATGAAGAAGGTATTTCGTGTGGAAGAGCTGGACTGTGCCCATTGCGCGGCAAAAATGGAGGACGCGATCCGAAGGGTTGAGGGCGTGAGCAGCGCCACGGTGAATTTCCTGACCCAAAAGGTCGCTGTGGAGCTAGAAGATCAGGGTGCGGATCAGATCCTCAAGCAGATTGTCCGGGCCTGCAAAAAAATCGAACCGGACTGTGAAATTATTTTTTAGCGAAAGAGGCGGTGAAGGATGAACAAAAAGCAGAAACGCAATCTGTACCGACTGATCGCGGCAGGGATCCTGTTTGCGGCGGCGGTGCTTCTGCCGGTCAGGGGAATTGCCCGGCTGCCTATTTTTCTGGTGCCCTATTTGCTGGTGGGCTATGATGTGATTTGGAACGCGGTGCGCGGGATTTTTCATGGGGAATGGTTTGATGAAAGCTTTCTGATGGCCCTGGCCACCGTGGGGGCCTTTGGAATCCGGGAATATCCGGAGGCAGTGGCGGTGATGCTGTTTTATCAGGTGGGCGAGCTGTTCCAAAGCATTGCGGTGGGAAAAAGCCGCCGTTCGATCGCGGCCTTGATGGATATCCGGCCGGACTATGCCAATGTGATCCGGGATGGCGTCGAGCAGAAGATATCCCCCGACGAAGTGCAGGTGGGGGAGCTGATTCTGGTGAAGCCCGGAGAAAGGGTGCCGCTGGACGGGGTGATTGCAGACGGCAAAACCAATATAGACACCGCCGCGCTGACCGGGGAATCGTTGCCGCAGGAAAAAAACGCCGGGGACAACGTGGTGAGCGGCTCCGTCAATCTGGATGGGGTGATTCGGGTACGGGTGACCAGTCTGTTTGGGGAGAGCACTGTTTCCAAAATTCTGGATCTGGTGGAAAACGCTTCGGCGAAGAAAGCGAAGGCGGAAAACTTTATTACGCGCTTTGCCAGGGTTTACACCCCGTGCGTGGTGATCGGCGCGCTGCTGCTGGCAGTGTTGCCGCCGCTGTTTTTTGGCGGCACTTGGAGCGATTGGATCAACCGGGCGCTGATCTTTCTGGTGGTGAGCTGCCCCTGTGCGCTGGTGATTTCGGTGCCGCTGTCCTTTTTCGGCGGGATCGGCGGCGCTTCCCGGGAAGGAATTTTGGTGAAAGGCGCCAACTATCTGGAGGTGCTTTCCAAGGTCCGTACCGTGGTGTTCGACAAGACCGGAACGCTGACAAAGGGCACCTTCACGGTGACTGCCGTTCATCCTGAAAAAATTTCGGAAAAGGCACTTCTGGACATAGCGGCACTGGCGGAAAGCTATTCCACCCATCCGATCGCGGCCTCCATTGTGCGGGCCCACGGGGGGCATATCGACCAGAGCCGGATTACGGAAACCGAGGAGTTGTCCGGCCGGGGGATCCGGGCGGTGATTGATGGAAAAACGGTTTATGCCGGAAACGGCAAGCTGATGGATCAGGCCGGTGCCGCGTGGCATGAATGTCATCAGGTGGGAACGGTGATTCATGTGGCGATCAACGGGGAATACGCCGGGCATATTGTGATTGCCGACGAAGTGAAGCCAGACGCCAAAGCGGCGATCGCCGCTCTGAAGAGAGCCGGTGTGGAGAAAACCGTGATGCTGACCGGCGATATCCGCCGGGTCGGGGAAGCGGTGGGGCAGGCGCTGGAGCTGGACGAAATTGCCACCGAGCTGTTGCCCGACCAGAAGGTTGCCGCGGTAGAGCGGCTGTTGAAGCAAAAACGCAAGGGCGGCAGTCTTGCCTTTGTGGGTGACGGCATCAACGACGCACCGGTGCTTTCCCGGGCGGATCTTGGCATCGCGATGGGCGCCATGGGGAGCGACGCGGCCATCGAGGCCGCAGATGTGGTGCTGATGGATGATCAGCCCTCCAAAATCGCGCTGGCCGTGCGCATTGCCCGCAAAACGATGCGGATTGTGAAGGAAAACATTACATTTGCGCTGGGGGTAAAGGCTTTGGTGCTGGCTTTGGGTGCCCTGGGGCTGGCCAATATGTGGTTTGCGGTTTTTGCCGATGTCGGCGTGATGATTTTGGCGATTATCAACGCGGCCAGAGCCCTGCAGAAAATTCAATAGTATCGATAAAAAATATCCAGAAGCAAAAAATGTATTTGCCTCTGGATATTTTTTTAAAAATTTGTTTTTTCTCTTCAATATTATAAAATGAAATTCCATTTTTTAATTAATATATAATTCATTCAGTACAATAAAATTTCAAAAATGGAATAAATTAAATAAAAAACATTGACAAATTAAATGAAAAGTGATATATATTTTATATTAAACCATTTTGTAAAAAATGGAAAATAAGGAGGGACGTATCAAATGCGAGGAACAAAGAAATGGGTTCGGTTTTTATCAATTTTTTTGGTGATTTTCATCGGCATTCAATCTTTGGGCGTCATTGCATTCGCAGATTCCTCATCCAGCAATAATCATGTTAAAATGAAGCAGATCATTGCAAGCAAATCGGGGTCCTCTACCTTCGCTCTTATGGAAAATGATACCGTAATGGCCTGGGGATATAATGGGGATGGCCGGCTTGGTATTGGCAACACGGATTTGCAGTATTCGCCTGTAACTGTTCCTGGCCTTACAGATGTAGACGACATGATAGCAGGAACGGACTGCGCATATGCCCTTATGGAAGATGGAACGGTTAAAGCATGGGGCAATAACAACTATGGGCAGCTTGGTATCGGGAATACAACGAATCAATTATCCCCTGTTACCATTGCAGGCCTTACAGGAGTTCATTTAATAGCAGCAGGAGACAAGTTTGCTTTTGCATTGATGAATGATGGCACCGTTAAAGCATGGGGCTATAATAATTATGGTCAGCTTGGATTAGGGGATACAGCGAATCGGACATCCCCAGTTTCCATATCAAATCTTACGGGAGTTGATCAAATAGTAACAGGGACCAATTGTGCTTATGCTGTTATAGATGATGGAACAGTTAAAGCATGGGGTATTAATGGATATGGGCAACTTGGTATTGGGAACACAACAACGCAAATTTCCCCTGTTTCCCTATCTTCCCTTACTGGGGTCAACCAAATCATTACAGGGGACAATTATGTTTTTGCCCTAATGAATAACAGTACAGTGAAGGCATGGGGCTATAATAATTATGGTCAGCTTGGTGTAGGCAATACACAAACACAGACTTTACCGGTTGACATTTCAGGTCTTGGAGATGTGAAACAGATTGTTACGGGCTCTTATTGCGCTTATGCGCTTTTGAACGACGGGACGGTCCGTTCGTGGGGCGGCAATGGCTTTTTTCAGCTTGGCAATGGTGATACGACCACGCAGACTTCCCCTGTAGCTATCCCAAGCCTTAGCCAAGTTAATCAATTGATTGCGGGATTTTACGGTGCTTTTGCAATTAAGAATAATGGAACGGTGGCAGCATGGGGCTATAGCATTGGATATCAGCTGGGCTTGGGAGATACTGTGCTGCAGCAGTCCCCTGCCATTATACCAGACCTTGCGGGTGTAAATCATATTGCGGTTGCAAATGCCAGCGTTTACGCAGTTCTCAATGATGGAAGTGTAAAAGTATGGGGTGACAATGGTTTCGGTCAACTTGGTATCGGCAGAATCTCTGATATATCAACATTTTTTTCACAAAATTCTTTATATGGTACTAAAAAGATTGTGACCGGCTCTCAATCAGCCTATGCTCTTTTTTGGGATGGGACTGTAAAGGCTTGGGGCAACAATCAATATGGACAGCTGGGCATTGGAAATGAAACTGCCCAATATACACCGATCACTATTTCAAATCTTAACAACGTGGAATCACTATCCAGTTATCCGGGGAGTAATACCGTTTATGCCGTGTTGCGCGACGGAACGGTAAAGGCCTGGGGGGAAAACACATATGGAGAACTGGGGATTGGCAATACAACCAATCATAATTCTCCTGTAACCGTAAACAACTTATCCGATGTAAAGGAAGTTGTCGCGGGAAATCATTGTGCATTTGCCCTGTTAAATGACGGAACCGTAAAGGCTTGGGGATTAAATAATTATGGCCAATTGGGTATTGGCAATACACAAAATCAATCAACGCCAGTAATCATATCCGGACTGACAGATGTTCGGAAAATCGCTGTGGCAGATTCCGGGCAAACCCGCAGTGTTTACGCTTTGCTCGATCATGATGGGGTTTTGGTTGCATGGGGGTATAATGGCAATGGAGAACTTGGGATAGGCAACACCGTAAGTAGTTCTACTCCTGTTTGTACTTCTGTAAATTACGCTGTTGACGTGGTTGCAGGAAACGGCTTTGCTTTCGCTATTGATGCGAGCGGTTACCATACAACTATAATGGCCTGGGGATCCAATTATCAGGGCGTTCTTGGAACGGGTAATCCCTCTCCGCAATACTATCCGGTGGACATAGGCCTTTTTTATGTAGGTTCTATTATGGTAAGCGGGACTTCAGTTTATGCGTTGGCCGAAGGATGTATATATTCCTGGGGAAATAACACTTATGGACAACTGGGTGTAGGGGATGCCTCAAACAAGACCATACCCACACAAGTCTCGAATTTTTACAATGTGTCTCAATTGGTGGCAAAAGATGACTATGCTTATGCAATTAATTGGGATGGCATAAAATCCTGGGGAAGAGGGAAAAGCGCTCTGGGAATCGGAGATCAATACAGCAGTACAGAGACAACTCCTGTGACTGTACCAGGGTTGGACTATGTTGATGAAGTAGTTTTAGGAAATGGTACCGTTTATGCTATATCATCTGATGAAATGGTGTCTGTCTGCGGAAGTAACGAAAATGGTGCGTTGGGATTAGGCTATAACAATAAGGTAAAGGTTCCAACCAATTTGGTTTATTTTGAAGCGGTTGCCCAGGATACCTGGGGCGCAACGAATACCGTAACCGTTACCGATAGTTCTATTATTCCCACCTCCTACCAGAAATGGGCGATCGGCGACCACACCAAAGACTATTTTTCTAATCATGGCACATTCTTCAGCGGAGATCAGTTTACCGTTAATCAAAACGGGGTTTATACCGTTTATGAAAGAAAGATTTCCGGTGAAGAGCTGGTTCAAAAGGTGACGGTCAATCATGTTCTGACAACGCAGGCGATCGGGAATTATACCGAGTCCTTTACGGATTTGACCGGAAGCTCTGTCGGTTCTGGCGTAACGATCGAAAGAAATTATGATTCCGCGCAGACCGAAACCGGCGTTTTAGGAAAAGGCTGGTCGTTCAGCTATTCCGGCCGCGTTCAAAATTCCAAATACACCTATCTGAACGACAGCGGCGTTCAGACAACCGGGGAGCTCCCCACGTTAAAGGTGGTGACACTTTTCGGTCAATCCCTCCAGTTTGTATGGGATAACGGGATTTACACCTCCTATGATTCCCACGCAACACTGGCGCTGAATGAGAACGGCACCTTCACTCTGACCGACGCCGATCAGGTTCAGTACCATTTTAACACCGACGGATATTTGGCCTCCATCGCCGATGTGTACGGAAACACGACCACCATCACGCTGGGAACAGGCGGGCAGGTGCAGTCGGTTCTTTCCACTGCGGGTCAGTCCTATGCCATTGGGTATACCAACGGAAAAATCACCTCCATCACAGATCCGGCCGGCCGCGCAGTCACTTATAGTTACACCGGCGATTTGCTGACCGGCGCAACCAATCCGATGGGGCAGACCACCACCTATGCTTATACAAATACGCGTTTAACACAGGTTGCCGATCCACTTGGCAATACAAAAGAGGCCATCGCCTATTCATCTGCCGGGCAGGTGACCTCCGTAACGGACTCCGCCGGGGAGACGGTAACTTATCATGCGGATCCGGTGGTAGCGCTGATTTATATTGCAACCGACAGCAGCGGCAATGAGACCCGGTACAATCATGACGCCACAGGGCGGCTGCAAAGCGTTCAAACCGAAACAGGAACAACGACCTATAATCAATATGGGGAAACGCTTACCGCGGCGGATCAGACCGTGTATCAATACAATGCACGCGGTGATGTGACCAGCGCCGTTTATTCCAACAGCACCTCAGAGCTGTACAGCTATGATGAAAACGGATTTTTAGTCACCTATACGGATCGGAACGGCATGAAGACCTTCTATCAGAACGATGCTTATGGGAATGCGCTTTTGGTCGCAAAGCAAAAGGATGGAACCACCATCGATTACACGGCCGGGTGCAATCAGTCCCTGTTTACAATCAATCAATATACGTATTATTCCGATGGAATGTTAGAAACGGCAACCGATCCGGAAGGCGCGGTCACCACTTACACCTATGACAGTCATGGCAATCAGCTGACAGCGGAGACAGTGAAGGGCGGGGTTACTACGGAGACCACCGTCAACACCTATAATGCCATCGGCTGGAATTTAAGCGCCGTGGTGACCAACAGCGTCGGCACCACTTCCGTGACGAATGTCTACGACTTAAACGGAACAGTGGTGCGCACAAAGGATCAAGACGGCACATATACCCGCTATGTCTACGATGCGGCGGGGCGCCTGCTTCAAAAAATCAGCGCGGACCGTTACCGGTCGGCGCAGGATGGCCTGAATTCCACCCCCGTTTCCTATCAGTACAGCAATCCGATGGTGGGCGAACGTTATGTGTATAATCAATACGGCGGCGTTCTGCGCTATACCAACACGCAAGGGAAAGTCACCCGTTATGTTTACGACAGTAACCGCAGGCTGGCGCAAAAAATCGGCTCCGATCAGTATGACGCAGCGGATGACGGGCTTTATAATATCACCCCGGTAGATACCTACCTAAACCCCTCGGCCGGTTACCGGTATACCTATAACAGCTTTGGTGCGTTAGCCCGGGAAATCGCGCCCAATGGGGATACCACGCGGTATCTCTATGATGCGAATAAGAAATTGATTCAGCAGATTAACCCGCAGCAATACGTCGCCGCGGACGATGGGCTGAATGCTTCCACTCCTACCGATACCTATGCCAGCAGCAGCGTTGGGTTCCGCTATACCTATGGAAGTGGTGACCAGCTGCTGCGTGAAATCGCCCCGGATGGCGGCGTGACCCGCTATGTCTATAATGCCAGCCAACAGCTTATCCAAAAAATTGGTCCCGATCAATATGTCGCGTTCTGCGATGGGTTGAACGCGTCTATGCCTGCCGATACCTATTCCAACAATACCGTAGGCTACCGGTATACGTACTATGATGACGGAACCACTAAAACAGTCAAAAAGCCGGATGGAACAGAATTTTATTATGACAGGAGTGGAAATCTAACAAAAGCGGCATATAGCCAAGTTCGCGAGCATGAATATCGCTATGATCCTAATGGCAAGCTTGTCTTTGCAACAAACACAGATGATTGGTATTTAAACTATGAGTATGATACGGCCGGCAATGTGGTCAACTTTGGGATGGGAGTTGCCAATGAGCAAAATACCTATGCATATACTTATGATGTAGACGGCAATATTGTATCAACAATCCGGACGATTCACTCGGATCATCCGGCACTAAACAATGCTGAAACAGAGAATTATTATACCTATGATGGAAATGATCAGCTGGTGCGGGAAGATAACGGAGTGCTTGGAGAAACCATCTGTTATTCCTACGATGAAAGTGGCAATATAACCGTTAAAAAAGTCTATGATTATACAAGACAGGAAGATTTATCTTCGATACCGGCGGTTTACACCCAGACCTATACCTACGGAAATTCCGGCGATCCGGATCAGCTGACCGGCTGCGGCGGGCAGTCTCTCAGCTATGACAACGAAGGGAATCTGACGGCGTATAACGGATGGACCTATAGCTGGAGCAACGGCAATCTGACAGGGGCCACCAACTCCGGTTTGGGGAATACCGCGTCATATACCTATCGCTATGATGGGATCCGCACCGGGAAAACCGTGAACGGCGTCACCACGACCTATACACTGGACGGCAATACGATTGTAGGGGAAACCGATGGTACCAATACAATCCAATATATTTATGATGAAAATAATAATCCGGTATACATGGTTTACAATGGTGTCAAATTATTTTATGAGCGTAATCTGCAAGGGGATATTACCGGAATTATTGATTTTGGTCATACCAGATTGGTCACCTACTCTTATGATACATGGGGCAATTTAACTCAAATCGGCGGACCTGAGGCGGGCACCTTAGGGCTTGCAAACTCCTTACGCTACAGAGGGTATTATTACGATACCGAGACTGGCCTTTATTACCTGCAAAGCCGCTATTATGACCCGGGATTGGGAAGATTCATCAGTAAGGATGACCCGATCTTCCATGAGGGAGATACTGGTGTTGCGGCAAACTTATATGTGTATTGCGAGAATAATCCAGTCATCAATGTAGAACTTTGGGGTTATATAAAAATCAACATTAGGTGGTTGGGTACAACCATTGATTTAATAATATTCCTTATACCAACGTTATTTGCAATTTCAAAAGTATGGAGTACCGTTTCGAAATCTGCCAATAAACTTGTTTCTTTCGGAAATGAATTAATTGCTGTAGGGAAAAGTCTATTTAAAAGATTTGATGACAGATTGTACTGTGCTTTTGCCAAAGAATCTACATATCGTGTAGTTAGAACAATAGGTATTCTTGCGGGTATCGGAACAATCGTTTCATCAATCGGGAATACTATCCAGTATATAATTGATATCTTGGATGGAAAATGGGATGGCTATTTGGATACCAATCACTTTGGACCAAAACTTGATTTTACAAGAGACTATTGAGGGAGGATTCATGAACTTTTTCTTTTTTGTGTTTCAAAGATCTGTTCTTTTTTTCGTGGCCATTATACCACTGATTATGGCGTTCCTACTATTGAAGACCTATAAACTTTCCCCTAAAGCAACAGCGATCATTCTGTTTATAACTTTGCTATTAAGTGTTTTCTTCTGGATAAAACTTAAAGACATTTCCCTTGTTGTATATCAAGGGGTGCCGTATCTTTCAAGCTTCATAGTGGTATGGGCCGAAAATGTGTTAATAAAAAAAAGAGCCAGCAATCAAACGGAAGATCATTCATGAACAAAAGGGGACAGTACATTCGTTTGTGATACCGCATGGAAATGCAACACAAAGACAGGGGACGTTAGCGTGAAACCAAAACCGGGGGAAACGAAGAAAAAGGCATAACGAACCAAGCCGGTGGGAAAACCTTCTAAAAATACGATATACACGGAAAATTATTCAGTCAAAGGACGGGATATGTAGTTAATGTCGTAATAAGTGTTGTTGGAAATGAGCGCATAACAGAGTGTAAGAGTTTTTCGGGACACCGCAATAATTGCTTTCTTTTTACCGATTTTCCCTTGCCGAGACCAGAACCAATTACCAAGAGGCGTTTTTCGGTTTTTAACCGCAGCCCAAGCGACCTGGAAAAGAATGGATTTCACGTAAGGATTTCCGGGCAGTATTTTTTTCGATTTAAGTTTTCCGGCACTTTCATCATTTCTTGGCGAAAGACCAGCCCATGAACAAAGATGGCGGGAGGTACGGAAATTTTTACTCGGACAATCTCCGATTTCAGCCAGAATCAAAAGAGCGGCTACCTGATCAATTCCCGGGATACAATCCAGTCTTTCAAGGACATCCCGATATGGTTCGGCAATGTTTTACATTTTTTCAAGGATTCTGTTAATATGTTCCTGGATGTGCCTGACTTCGTTCATAAAATCTTGAAGCAGGAAACATTCGTTTGCATTGAGTGTACCGCAGATTGCTTTTTGTATGTTGTCTGCGGTATACTTATGCCTTCCTTTAAGTGCTGACAACGTATCTTCAATAGAGAGACTGCCTTTTTCAGCAAGCACAGAAAGAATATTTATACCGCTGACGCTGTTAATATCACTCAACACACTGGAAAGTTTAAAGCCATGCGTTTGAAGAAACTTTTCCATCCGGTTCAAGTATCGGCTTCTATCTCCGACGGCATTTTTATTAGGTACGGGAAAATTCCCGTAAATCCCGGATCATTCTTTCCGGGACAAAAGACGGCTCCAGTAATCCATGCTGCAAAAGCGTAGCAATCCATTCAGCATCCTTAAACCATGCCTTGTTCTATGTTTTAAAAGAAAGACAGGCAAAGACAAACACAAATGATGATTCGTCCCCTTGTGTCCCGTCCCCTGTCTCTCACACCTATAGTTCCATTGGTTGGAATCTAAGTATACAAGACAGGAAGATTTATCTTCGATACCGGCGGTTTACACCCAGACCTATACCTACGGAAATTCCGGCGATCCGGATCAGCTGACCGGCTGCGGCGGGCAGTCTCTCAGCTATGACAACGAAGGGAATCTGACGGCGTATAACGGATGGACCTATAGCTGGAGCAACGGCAATCTGACAGGGGCCACCAACTCCGGTTTGGGGAATACCGCGTCATATACCTATCGCTATGATGGGATCCGCACCGGGAAAACCGTGAACGGCGTCACCACGACCTATACACTGGACGGCAATACGATTGTAGGGGAAACCGATGGTACCAATACAATCCAATATATTTATGATGAAAATAATAATCCGGTATACATGGTTTACAATGGTGTCAAATTATTTTATGAGCGTAATCTGCAAGGGGATATTACCGGAATTATTGATTTTGGTCATACCAGATTGGTCACCTACTCTTATGATACATGGGGCAATTTAACTCAAATCGGCGGACCTGAGGCGGGCACCTTAGGGCTTGCAAACTCCTTACGCTACAGAGGGTATTATTACGATACCGAGACTGGCCTTTATTACCTGCAAAGCCGCTATTATGACCCGGGATTGGGAAGATTCATCAGTAAGGATGACCCGATCTTCCATGAGGGAGATACTGGTGTTGCGGCAAATTTGTATACTTATTGTAGGAATGATCCAGTTATGTATGTCGACCCAACTGGATATTCATATTGGTACTATATTTCAAGTAAAACAGTAAATTTAATTATTGCAAAATTAATGATCATAGGTGCAAGTACTGCTTTTGCTGGGGTTATTACTGCTATTATCCCACCTCCAGTTGGCCCATTTTTAGCGGCATTCTTTGGTACGTTTACATGGTTTTCTGGTACAGTTGCGGGAATATTAGCGTATTATAATGCTGCTGGTAGGGGAATTAAAGTCTATGTACTTACCATTTTTGGAAGAGGAGTACGTATTACACGTATAGCAAGCCAATAGAGAGGTGTATAATGAAGAAGCGTACAATGGTATTATTAATTACAATTGCTGCTGTAGTGGCTGTGGCCATAATATGTTTAGGTGTTTTTCTTTTCAATCATCCCAATGGGTATCGTTTATTAAGACGATGTTCTCTTATTATCCTTTGGATTTATATGATATTTAGTTTTATAATAATTTATATTAATTTAAAGAAATAAGACGGGAAGACAGGGAACGGTTATATGTGCTAAGAAGGACAGGGGACGGTTAGCGTGAAACCAAAAAAGGAAACGCAGGGGGACGGTTCATCCGTGCTTACAAAAAACATCGTGCCGTCCCCTGTCTTCCTACGACTTATAAATCAGGGGACGGTTCTGTGGTTGACAAAATTTAACGGCATTGATTGAACGGAGATTTGGAACACCCGGTTGAAGAAGAGGAAATTAAAATAAAGACCTATACCCAAGATCCGGATCGGTCTTTTATTTCGATGGGGCTCGAACTAGATGACGAAATTTATCATAAAAGCAGCGATTTGCTGCCGACTATTACCGATGATCGCCGCATGGAGTCGATCATTGTTTATTTTCCCGGGGAAGACCATGGGGTGGAATTAACTGAGACGGAACGGGAAGTCTATACAGAATTTTTGAATCGAACCCTGAACGGCACCGGAAACAATACGATCAAAAAACAAACGGGAGTCCGTGGGAAAGCATGATTACCACTTATTTTAAAGATTACCCGGCTTATGAAAACGCTGTGTTTCTGACCGCTTTTTCCGAAGGTAGAATCGGGTTTTCTTTTTCTGAAACTTCTCTCAACAAACAGTATTTCGGCAGTTATAACAGATGCGCGGTTTTGCCAGACTTCCGTTGGTTGACCAAGGAAAAATAAAAGGTTTTGCCGGGGGAACAGAAGACAGGGACGGATCTTTAGCTGTCTTGAAAGAAGAATCCGGAGAGGATATAATATCCGGTAAGGAGATGACCACATGGAAAATAAAATGAGAAAAGAACACGGGGCAATCGAATGGAATTAATCACATATCGGATCCCCAAGAAAATTGACCGGGCATACCGCATTGCGCTGATTGCGGATCTGCACGACCGCCCCGTCTCTGCGCTTGAATGCGCGCTGGCTGCTCAAAAGCCAGACTTTATTGCCATTTGCGGCGATCTTGTCGACGGAACGATTGCCGCCTCTATGCACGCACCCGCGTTTATGAAATTTTGTGCGGAGACTGCCCCCACCTTCTATTCCATCGGAAACCACGACCGTTTTATCGGGCAAGCCGATCTTGCAATGCTGACGAAGCTGGGCATTACGGTTCTGGACGATGCTGAAATGCAGTTTAAAGGGCTTCGTATCGGGGGGCTGACGTCCGGAGGAATGGGGTCGCGTCACGCCGTTTCTCCCAAGGAACAAAGGCCCAACCTCAAATGGCTATCCTCCTATTCAAAAGGGGACGGCTTCAAGCTTTTGCTCTGCCACCATCCCGAATATTATGAATCATATCTGAAAAAGACCACGGTCGACCTGATTCTTTCCGGCCACGCACACGGGGGACAAATACGCTTTCTGGGACGCGGGCTTTACGCGCCGGGACAGGGGCTCTTTCCGAAGTACACCTCCGGCGTTTACGACAATCGACTCATTGTCAGCCGGGGGCTTTCCAATACGGGGGGGCCGATCCCAAGGCTTTTTAATAAAACCGAGCTGGTGATAGTAGAATTGATTCCGGCCCAATAAGCATACCTTCAAGGCTGGGCAGGGTTTGGAGATCAAAGAACGGAGAGGCCGGGCAGGATCGGTTTGCTTGCCGGTAAAAGGGGCGGAAACCGCGCCGGGGCAGGCGTTTGACCGGCTTTTAGGAGACTCCGCATTTTGCTGAATGAAAAAAGCTGACGTTATGTCGGCTCTTTTTTTATAGCATTTTTTAAAAGCGAAGAGACGCGGGACTCCTATTTTATTTACAGTATTATAATTGAAAAAAAGGTTTGAATGTGGTATGATGATTACATAGAATGTTGAAGGGGAAAGGAACCTTGTAATGTTGAAAAAATGGGAAACGGCAGTTGCCCGACTGATGACGGCAATTTTGCTATTCAGCCTTTGTACTTTTGTTTCCGGGGCGGATGGGAGCCTGGCTTCCACCGATTCGGCGCCGGATTTTTCTGCGTATACAGCAATGGGCGGGGTGGCTTATGATCCTGCCGTGTCGCTGAAAGAAGACGGGGAAGCGTATCACGCGTTTTGGGATGGAAATGATTACTCGTTTACGGTAGGGCAAAACATTTTTTCCACCTTTTCGGCGGCTTATCAGGCGGCGTCTCGCTTAGGGGGAACCCCACGGATCTTTGCGCTTTCCGGAGAGCTGGGGAATATCACCATCAGCGGGCCGGTGGAGCTCTATGGGTATTATTATCGCGAAAATCCCAATCAGATTGTCGAAGGAGACACAGCTTGCCCGGCGGCGAACCCGAAACGGGTGGCGGAACTGGAAAGCGTTGCCGGCAAAATTACGGTTACGGCGGGCACCACCGGGGAGGTGGCCGTTCGCGGGCTGGTCATGCAGGGAACCTTTGAGGATACCGCCCGCGCGATCAGTTCGGTGGCAACCGGCATTACGCTGGAAAACATCATTGTGCGGCAGAAGAGCGGCGTTTCCACCGGAACCTGGGTTTTTAATCTTGCCAATGCCAACAGCGCTAATACCGCGGAGAGCGGAGCCGGGAACAAGGACAGCTTTGCCCTCAAAAATTGTCGGCTGGAAACGCTGACCAGCAGCCGGATCAGCAGCAATTCTATTCCGCCGGTTTATTCGGTGGATGGTTTGGTGACGGTCGCCGGAACCACCACCTATTTTGGATTTCCCCAATGGCGGCGTTATTTTCAGAATGCGTCTTTTACAGTGAAGAACTGCTACTTCGACCAGTTCCTTTCTACTGAAGGAAAAGGATTCTTCATGACGATGGAGGGGCTGAACAAATATAACGGCGCCTGTTTGATTCAGTTTACAAATAATATTTTTTCAGGGGACTGCGCGGATTATGTTTTATCTCTTTTTGTCAAAAAGGGCTACCAGATCTTGGTGCAGGGCAATACCTTTCTTTCCTCCACGCTGACCGCGTCGGATCCTTTTTACTGGAATATTACTTATGATAAGACCTATTCAGACTATCTGACAGCGGCAGATGTATCCAATACAAATCTATCCGATCGGGTCACGATCTCACAGAACCGTTTTGTGGGATTTACAAAATTCCAGCGGCAGGTCAATGCGGTTACGACCCTGAATATCCGGGATAATTTCTTTACCGATTCTCTTGCGGATTATCAGAGCGTTTTGGGAAAGGCGCCGACTATGGGCACCGGGTACAACGCCGGTTTCTATTGGATCGATGCGGCCTGCACGATTTCCAGCGCTACGGTGCCGCCCCTGGTTTTGCTCGCCTCCGCGGTCTCGAAGAATGCGCAGTCCATTACGGTTTATACGGATCAAACAACCCTGAATCTTGCTGATTTCGGGATTTCCGCCCCGATCGGGACAACGCTGAAGGTAAACGGCAACAGCGATTTGTCTGCTGTTCCTTGCGTGGAGGGCAACAATTCCATGACGTTGGAGGTGCTCTCTTATGACGGCAAAGCCACTGCCGCCTATTCGCTGAACGTCATTGTCCGTTCTGCCCTTGGGGCGGCTGCGGCGGCCATTGCGGAAGGAAACAGCCGGGTTGCCTCCGGGTGCTATACCGCCGCAAGTCTTTCGGCGTATCAAACGGCGCTGGATGCGCTGAAAACCGCTTTTCAGGCAGGGCAGGACTGCAGCGCGGCGATAACGCAGCTGAGCCGGCTGAAAAGCGCATTGGCCTACACGACCACCGCGTCGGCGCCATTGAAGGATTATGCGCTGTTTTCTGATCTGAAGCGCTTTCAGATCGCCGATACCGCCGACTGGAAGCAGCTGGCGGCGCAGGTGAACGCGGGGGTGCCGTTTTACGGCTGCACCGTTGCTCTGCTGGCGGATCTGGATTTTAATCAGGAAACGATTGCGCCAATCGGGGGTGCATTTTCAGGCACCGATGTGCCGAATCTTCCCGCTTTCTACGGAACGCTGGAAGGAAACGGCCATACCATCCGGCATTTTGTGATCAATGAGCCGACCAAGGTGGGGGTAGGGCTGTTTGGCCGCACCTCCTGCGCGGTGATCCGGGATTTGAGGATCGGCACGGGCAGCGTCACCGGATTGGACAAGGTCGGCGGGATCGCCGGTTTTGGCGACGGCACTCTGTTTGAGCGCTGCTCCAATCAGGCGGCTGTGAGCGCTTTGGACGGCAGCAACGGAATTGGCGGCATTGTTTCTCAGGCGCGCTCAGCCAAGAGCCCGTATGACAGCAAAACCTATTATTCCCGCCTGGTGCAGTGCATCAATTATGGCGCTGTAACGACCGTGAACAGCCGGGCCTGCGGCATCATGGCCTGGGGGCAGAGCAGCGCGGTTTTGGACCGCTGCGTGAACCTCGGCGCGCTGAGCGGCCCTGCAAGTTATCCGATGGGGCTGTATTCCGGCGGAACCGACCTCAGCGGTAAGATTGTAAATTGTTTTTATACCGGCGATGGTACGGACCCCTACGCCACCTCGTTTGAGAAAAGCGCCCCGTTTGCCGCGGCCTGGACCTGCGGTTTTGCGGTGCGCAACAAGCAGCCGGTGTTTCCCGATTGCGGGGAAACGGTATTCCGCGCGGTGCTGCAAAGCGCAAATCCGTCCGGCACTTATACTTGTTATGGCGTATCGAGAATGCCGGTTTATTTCAATCAGCCCGGATATATTTATACGACTGTGACAGTTTCCGGCGCAGAGCAATTGCTGGACAAGCTGGCCTTTTCTCAGGATCTGACCCTGACCGGTAGCGCCATCGCCATTCAGTATTCGCTCTCTTATGTGGTGAACGGCGGGACGTTTACCGCTCAGCCCGCCGAAACCTATACGGTTGCCGACACCGTTCAGCTGCCCGGTCTGCATGCGCTGAAAAAAGACGGCCAGCTGTTTGCCGGCTGGTATCGCAAGGCGGATTTTTCGGCTGAAAGGGTCCTCTCTATTCCGGCAGGAAGCCGGACAGATGAGGTGTTTTATGCCCGTTTTGTACCGATCACGTATACCATCACCACTGCAAGCCAGCTGGTCGCATTGGCCAACATGGTCAATGGCGGAGACCGCATGACGAATAAAGGTGTTGTGCTGGGTGCGGATATTGATCTGACTGGGGTATCCTTTGCACCGATCGGAAATGCGTTCAGCACTCCGTTTGAAGGGATTTTTGACGGCGCCGGCTATCAGATCCGGAATCTTTCCCAATCCGGGCTGCCGGTTGCGGGGCTTGTCGGCGTGTTGGGCCGCAGCGGCAGTCTTACGCACCTGCAGGTGAGCGGCACCGTTTCCGGGAATGTGGCAGGCGGAATTGCGGGCAATAATTTAGGAGGGCTGATGGAGGATTGCCTCTTTACGGGCAATGTTTCCTCCACGGCAACCACTGTAAAAATCATTGGCCAGAATCTGCGGGTCAATTCCAGCGGCGATCTTCACGGCGTGGCAGACCGGCATATTCCGGTCAAGAATGTTCTTTTGGCGCAGGATCCGGATCTCATCGGTTTTCAGGAGGCCGACGCTACCTGGAAGACCTATTTGCCAACAGACTTCAGCGGATACAGCTATCTTTGGACCTGGCGTGGGGTGGGCAGCGACAATACGACCAAAGGGTTTGAGGCCACGCCGATTTTTTATAAGACCAGTAAAGTCAACTTACTGAGCAACGGTGTTTTCTGGCTGTCTGCTACGCCGGACACGCCTTCCTACTGCTTCAACGAGACCATGAACCGAACAGTGACCTGGGCAAAGCTGCAGGTAAAAACAACCGGAGAGGTATTTTATTACTTTAATACCCATTTCCCGCTGGACGAGAATTCCCGAATCCAGTCTGCCGCGCTGCTGCAGAATCGGATTGCGGCGCTTTGCGGAGACACCACACCGTTTTATATCACGGCAGACTATAATATGAGCCCTGGCAGCATTCCCTATAATATGATTGCCGGCTGGAGCGCGGATCTGGCGCTGCAGGCAACGGTGGACGCGACCAACAATTCGAATACCATTAACGGCTTTAACGTAACGCCTTCGGCCCGGATCGATTTCTGCTTCGGTTCCAAGACGCTGACCACCACTTCTTATTACAAGGTGCTGCTGGATACCTACACAGATAGCAGCGGCAAAGTTTGCCCGCCTTCCGACCATTACGGTATTTACATGGAAACACAGCTGCAAAGCGCCTCCGGCGGTATTGTTGGGGTCAACGGAGGTGCATTAGAAGGCTGTTACGCGGAAAACGGCGGTTCGGCCGCCCTCTATGGCGGCGCCTTGGCCGGTGTTAACCGCGGTTTTCTGCAAGGTTATTATTTAAGCGGCAAAAGCAGCGGCCTGAATGCCGGGCAGAGCCAGGCGGGCCAAGGCACTTCTGCCGCACAGGCCGTCTATTTGCTCAATCAAAACATCTCTGACGCCGTTTTCGGATTAGAAAACGGCAAAGCGGTTCTATTACCGCGGGGCGAACGCGTTTACCAGATGATCTATCTGGATGAAGCGGGGGGGCTTCTTTATCAGGATTACCTGCCGGCATCCGAAGGCGGAAGCTATTCGCCGGATACGGCGTCAACGGTGTTGGATCATTGGAACAAAACAGAAAACGGGGATATCTGGACCTATCAGGCGTTGATGCGGGCGCGCACTTTTACAGTGCGGTTTTTTGGGGATGGGCAGCTTCTGGATACCCAGACAGTGGCATATGGCGAGAACGCAGCAGCACCTGTCTATGCAGTTCCCAGCGGCAAGGTTATGACCGGCTGGGACACCGGTTTTGAGGCGGTGACCGGCGATCTGAATGTCAATGCGGTGCTTTATCAGGAGGGCTTATTTACGCTGACCACCGCGACTTCCGGCAGCGGAAGCATCACCTGTAATCAGGCTTCGGTTGAAAATGGAGCGCAGCAAACCGCATGGTGCGGGACGGAGTTTACCCTGACCGCGGATGCCGGAACATTTTTGTATTGGAAAGACGAGACCGGGACAATAGTTTCAGAGGCCCCTGCCTATACTTTTCGCTTGTCTAAAAATACAACACTGACCGGTGTATTTCAGACACCCGGGAAAGCGACCGTGACTTTTTTGGATCAGGATCACCGGATCCTATCCGCGCGGTTGCTTGACTTAGGGCAAAACGCACAGTCCCCGTTGATTACAACATCAAACGAAAAGCTTCTTTTTGCCGGTTGGGATCACAGCCTTTTGAATGTGCAGCAGGATTTGCTGGTGCGGCCATGCTATACGGCAGGGGCGCCCTGCCAGCTGACGCTCCTGAATGGTACGGCAGACCATGCGGGGCCATACGCTTATGGGGATGCAGTGGTTCTGACGCCGGACGAGGCGCCGGAAGGCACGCAGTTTTATGGCTGGAGCCTGGATGGGGAAACCCTGCTGACCACAAAAGCGCATTATGCGGTGGTGATGGATCAGGATCTGACGCTGCAGGCTCTTTACCAGCCGGCCGCGCTGCAAATGATCGCAAGAACCGACGGGACGGTCTTCCAGCGTCGTGTGGAGGGGGATTGGACCTTGCTGGGCGCGGGGGTATTGGCCAGCAACCAGACGCAGCAGCAGCTGCTGCTGGAAGGAGCCGACGGCACCATAACGGTGGCCTTCACCGATGCATCTTTGGCGAAAACAGCCCGTTTCAGCGCGCCCGCCGGTTACCGCTATTACCGTGGATATCTGGTGCTGCAAAACCGCAGAACCGGCGTGTATCAGACGGTTTATACCGCTTTGTATGCCAATTAGATTGAATGGTGGTGTGAAAAATGGAACCTCAATATGTGGTTGCGCTGGATCAGGGAACCACCAGCTCCCGCTGCATGATTTTTGATCGCGACCTGATGGTGCTGTCCGTGGCGCAGAAGGAGGTACCGCTTTTTTACCCGCAGCCGGGCTGGGTGGAACAGCGCCCGATGGATTTATATGTGACCCAATACGGGGTGCTGATGGAAGCGCTGCTTTCGGCCAATATCAAGCCGGAGCAGGTCGCGGCCATCGGCATGACCAATCAGCGGGAAACCACGATCGTTTGGGACCGCATCACCGGAGAGCCGGTCTGGAACGCGATTGTTTGGCAATGTCGCAGAACCGCGGATTTCTGCCGGGAGCTGGAAAAGGAACAGGGCGCCTATATCAAAGAGCATACCGGGCTGGTAGTGGATCCCTATTTTTCCGCGACCAAGCTTCATTGGATTTTAAATCATGTGGAGGGGGCCAAAGAGCGCGCAGAGCGCGGGGAGCTGCTTTTCGGCACAGTCGACACCTATCTTTTGTGGAAGCTGACCGGCGGAATGGTACACGCGACAGATTATACCAATGCTTCCAGAACCATGCTGTATGATATTCACCGCAAATGCTGGGATTCCCATTTGCTGGAGCTGTTCGATATTCCCGCATCCATGCTGCCGGAGGTGCGTCCGTCCAGTGGCTTTTTTGGAGAGGCGGAGCTGATGGGCGCAAGGGTGCCGGTCATGGGAATCGCCGGCGACCAGCAAGCAGCCCTGTTCGGCCACTGTGGGTTTGAGCCTGGCAGTCTGAAGGCCACCTACGGCACCGGCTGTTTTGCGCTGATGAATATGGGGCAGCTGCCGCCGAAAGAAGCGGGCAGCCTGATTGTGACACTTGGCGCCACGTTAGCGAGGGATCCCTGCTATTGTCTGGAAGGCAGCGTGTTTGTGGGCGGGGCAGTAGTGCAATGGCTGCGGGACGAACTGGGCTTTTTGCAGGAATCATCAGACAGCGCTTATTTTGCGGCAAAGGTGCAAGACAGCGGCGGTGTGATCGTTGTCCCGGCCTTTTCCGGGATGGGCGCTCCCTATTGGGATCCGGATGTCCGGGGCGCGATTTTCGGCCTGACCCGTGGAACAGGCCGCAATCATCTGATCCGCGCCTGTCTGGAAGCCATTGCTTACCAGACCACCGATGTGTTGCAAACCATGTTTCGGGATTCCGGGCTGAAAATTCAGACCCTGCGGGTAGATGGGGGCGCAACGGCCAATCCTTTGCTGATGCAGGTGCAGGCGGATCTGCTGCAGGCGGCGGTGGAGCGGCCGACGATCAGTGAGACGACCGCAATGGGCGCCGCCTTTTTGGCGGGGCTGGCAGCCGGATTTTGGCCGTCCGGCGAAGCGTTAAAGGAAAAAATCAGTATCTGTAGCCGCTTTGTGCCGAAGATTGATCCGCAGCAGGCGGAAGCCAATATGGCCCGCTGGCATCGGGCGGTCGCTGCCGCCAGAGCCTTTTAAATTTTAAAAAATCCCTTGCCCGGGTTGCAAACCGGGGCAAGGGATTTTTGCATGATTGAGTTCAAAAAGCAGCCGGAGAGAAGAGGGAAGGCCCTAAATAACAGGGCCGATCTGTAGGGGATGCACCGCATTCAATCGATGGCAGAAATCCTGTCCCGCAGATATTGCAGAACTCTTTTTTTATCCGTGCTCCAAAGCGGCGCAATCAGGCGGTCTTTGGGTCCGTCGCCGGTTATGCGGTGCACCACGATCCCGGGGTCCAGAACCGCCAGAGCCGCGCACAGCAGATCCCCGTATTCCTCCATGGATAAAACCGACAGGGTGCCTTGTTCATAGGCTTTTTCGTAGGCTGTATCCTTTAAAATATGCAGCAGATGAAATTTCACGCCGTGAACCCCTAAGCGGTTCAGATGGCGGACAGATGCCAGCAGCTGCTCTTTTCCCTCGCCGGGCAGCCCGATCATCAGGTGCGCTACCACATGGATCGGCTCGCCCTTCAGCGCGCGCACCGCCTGATCGAAAACGGCCGTTTTGTAGCCGCGGTGAAATCCGTCGGCGGTTTGCTGGTGAATGGTCTGCAGACCCAGCTCCACAATCAATGGTTTGACATGGCTGATGGCGCCCAACAGCCGCAGCGTTTCCGGCGGCAGACAGTCTGGCCTTGTGGCAATCGCCAAAGCCGCGATCTCGGGCCGATTCAGCGGAATGGAATAAAGGCATTCCAGCTCTGAAACAGGCCGGTAAGTGGCGCTGTAGCTTTGAAAATAGGCAATATAACGGCCACCCTTATATTTTTTGGAAAGCTGCTTTTTTTGCTGCTCAATCTGTTGCTCAATGGTGCCGGGCGCGGTGAAATAGCCGCTTCCGCCATCACAAAAAGAGCAGCCGCCAAACGAAACCGCGCCGTCGCGATTGGGGCAGGTAAAGCCGCCGTCTAAGGAAAGCTTATATAGTTTTTCGCCGAAAACAGATCGGCAGTAATCGGAAAAGCAGTAAAGTTTCATAAAAACAGTTTCCTTTTTGCCGAAAGGGTGGTATAATAACCGCATTGCGGTTATGGTGCGGCGGGGCGCCTTTCAGACCGGCGCATAGCGCCCTGAATGCATCCCAGTATAGCATAACAAAAATGAATTGGCAACAAAGAAAGAGGAAACAGATGCAAAGGATAAAAGGGTTGGTGCCCTGCCTGTTTGGGCTGGAGGGCTTGGTGGCCGAAGAACTGAAAAAAATTGGCGCGGAGTCGGTGCAGGCGGAAAATGGGCGGGTGTTTTTTGAAGGAAGCAAAGAAACGATTGTGGACGCCAATTTGTGGCTGCGCTGCGGCCAGCGGGTGGAGATCGTTCTGGGTGCTTTTGAGGCAAAAACCTTTGATCAGCTGTTTGAAGGGGTGCGTGCGCTGCCTTGGGAACAGTGGATCCCGGAGGAGGGGCGGTTTCCGGTGAAGGGGCACGCCCTGAATTCTCAGCTTCATTCTGTGCCCGATTGCCAGTCTATTGTGAAAAAGGCAATCGCCCGCAGGCTGGAGAGCTGTTATAAACGCTCTGTTTTCCCTGAAACCGGCGCTCTATACAGTGTGCGCTTTGCCATTTTAAAGGATCAGGCGGTGCTGATGATCGATACTTCGGGGAACGCGCTTCATAAACGGGGCTGGCGCCCGGATACGCAGGCAGCGCCAATCAGGGAAACCCTGGGCGCGGCGTTGGTCATGCTGGCAAGGCCCTATCCTGATACGGTGCTTTATGATCCTTTCGTGGGCAGCGGAACGCTGCTGATCGAAGGCGCGATGCTGGCCCGGCAAATGGCGCCGGGGCTGTTGCGGGGCTTTGCGGCAGAAGGCTGGGCGCAGTTCCCGAAAGCGCTTTGGCAGGAGCGGCGAAGCGCGGCCAAAGCGCGAGAAACCAAGGAAATTCCGTTTCGCGGAGTGGGAAGTGATATTGATCCGCACATGGTGAAAGCGGCAAAGGAGCACGCCAGGCTGGCCGGCGTTGCCGACTGCCTTTCGTTTCAGGTGCAGGACGTGAAGGATTTTCAGCTGCAAACCCCACGCGGCATGCTGGTCACCAATCCGCCCTATGGAGAGCGGCTGCTGGATCAGCAGCAGGCGCGCGCGCTGATTCAGGTGATGGGCAGGGTCTTTCTGAAGCAGCCGGGCTGGCGCTATTATGTGATATCGCCGGAGAAGGATTTTGAGCAGTTCTTCGGCCGTCGGGCGGATAAGCGGCGCAAGCTCTATAACGGGATGATCGAATGTCAGTTTTATCAGTATTTCCGCGCATAAGGGGGGGCTTATCCATGAAACAAGGCAACCGGATCGCGCTTTCCAACGAAGAGTGCTGGGTGCTTGGGCTTGTTCTGATGGCCTTCGGCGTATCGTTTGTGGGGCTTTCTTCGTTCGGCTATTCCATGATTGTGGCGCCGACCTTCTGCGTTTTTATAAAAGTGGGTGGCTTGCTCAGCTTCGGCACCGCCGAATATCTCATGCAGGCCATGATACTGCTGCTTCTCTGTGTGCTGCTGCAGCGGTTTCAGCTGCGGTATCTGCTCTCTTTCGGCACAGCGGTGATTTATGGCTATCTGTTTGATTTTGCACGATTTTGCACCGGCGACCTGCCAACCGGGGCGCTCTGGCTGCGCACCCTTTATTTTGTCGGCGGATCCTTGCTGATCGCTTTTTCGGTCGCGTTTTTTTTCCGCACCTATCTGCCCACGGAGGTCTATGAGCTGTTCGTGAAGGAAATGGCGGCCAAAACCGGCCTGCCGGTTCATCGGATGAAATGGATTTACGATGGGGGAAGCCTGCTGTTGGCCCTGATTTTGTCAGTCTCCTTTTTTGGGTTCGGCCTTTTTGAACACTTTTCTTTCCCCGCTTTGGGACAGGCCCTGCTGGAGGGCAATATTTTTGAGGGAATCGGCATCGGCACAATTATCGCGGCGGCGGTGAACGGGCCGCTGATCGGTGCCGCGGGGCGGTTGCTGGACCGCTTCTTTACTTATCCGGTCCGTTTTTCTTTTCTGGAACAAAAATTGCGCTGACGTGAAAAACGTCAGCGCAATTTTTATTCAGATCATATTGGTGTAGCCCATCAGGAATTCGTCCACTTCCCGGGCGGCGGCCCGCCCTTCGGCAATGGCCCACACCACCAGTGACTGGCCGCGCCGGGTATCGCCCGCCGCAAAGACCTTCTCCACCGGTGTGGCATATCGGCCTTCTTTGGTGACTGCGTTACCGCGGGGGTTGGTTTCCACGCCAAACGCCTTCAGCGTATCGGCATCCGGCCCTAAGAATCCGGCGGCAATCAGCAGCAGGTCTGCTTTCAGTGTTTGCTCGGAACCGGGAACCGGCGTCATTTTCCGGCGACCTTCCTTGTCGGTCTCCATTTGCAGGCATACGGTCTCCACCCCGCACAGAGCACCCTTGCTGTCTTTTAAAAACTTGGTGACAGTGGTTTCAAACACGCGGGGGTCTTTGCCAAAGCAAGCGATGGCCTCCTCCTGACCGTAATCGGTTTTGAGCACCCGGGGCCATTGCGGCCAAGGATTGTTTGCCGCGCGTTTCTCCGGCGGCTTCGGCATCATTTCCAGCTGGGTAACCGATTTTGCGCCCTGGCGGATGCAGGTACCCACGCAGTCGTTCCCGGTATCGCCGCCGCCCACCACAACGACCCGCTTTCCCTTCGCGCTGATCCCTTTTTCTTTTTCGGCGGGATCCAGCAGGCTTTTGGTAACATTCTTCAGAAAGTCCACAGCAAAGTAGAGATTTTTGGCGTCGCGCCCTTCTGCTGGCAGATCCCGGGGCGTGCCGCTGCCGCAGCAAAGCACCACCGCGTCATATTGTTTGAGCAGCTCTTCGGCGGGAAGATCCTTGCCGATCTGTGTTCCGGTCATAAACCGCACGCCCTCTTCCTGCATCAGCTTGACCCGGCGATCCACAATCTGCTTTTCCAGCTTCATGTTTGGAATGCCATACATCAGCAGGCCGCCGATCCGGTCTTCTTTTTCATACACCGTCACCAGATGCCCCCGATGGTTCAGCTGGTCTGCTACCGCAAGACCGGCGGGGCCGCTGCCGACCACCGCCACCTGCTTGCCGCTACGCACCTTGGGCGGGCGGGGAGTTACCCACCCGTTCAGATAACCGCGCTCAATGATCGCCTGCTCATTTTCCCGGATGGTAACCGGAAGGTCGTTCATCCCGCAGGTGCAGGCGGCCTCGCACAGAGCAGGGCATACCCGTCCGGTAAATTCCGGAAAATTATCCGTTTTCAGCAGACGGTGAAGCGCCTGCTCCCAATTGTTCAGATAGATTTCGTCGTTCCATTCGGGAATCAGGTTATGCAGCGGACAGCCGCTGACCATGCCGCCGAGCGTCATGGCCGACTGGCAGAAGGGCACGCCGCAGTTCATGCAGCGGGCGCCCTGTGCGCGCCGCTCTTCCTCATTGATGGGAGGATGAAATTCATTGAAGTTCTTAATCCGCTCTTCCGGCGGAATTGCCGGGTTGTTTTGCCGGCTGTAATCTAAAAATCCGGTTGGTTTTCCCATTTTTCGCTCCTCCTAACGTTATGCTTTCTGGATTTCCATGAAGGCTTCCAGCTCTGCCTGCTCATGGGTCAGCCCTTTTTCTTCCATCCGGCCGATCGCAGAAAGCATCCGGTTATAATCGTTGGGCATAATTTTCTTAAAGGAGGGCAGATACTGTGCAAAATCCTCCAGAATCTTTTTGCCGATGGCTGAGCCGGTGACGGCCACATGGGCGCTGATCATCCGGCGCAGCTCTTCCGCGTCATGCTTCTCCGTAACGGCGGTCATCGATACCAGCTCTTTGTTGAGGCGGAGATAAAGGGTATGGTCTTCGTCCAGCACATAGGCGATGCCGCCGCTCATGCCGGCCGCGAAATTTTTGCCGGTGCGGCCTAAAATGACAATCCGGCCGCCGGTCATGTATTCGCATCCGTGGTCTCCCACGCCTTCCACCACCGCGGTCGCGCCCGAATTGCGCACCGCAAAGCGTTCCCCGGCAACCCCGTTGATATAGGCCTCGCCGGAGGTGGCGCCATAGAGCGCCACATTGCCGATGATGATATTATCGTGCGGACGGAACCGGCTTTTTTCCGGCGGGCAGACCACCAGCTTGCCGCCGGAAAGACCCTTGCCGAAATAGTCGTTGCTGTCGCCGGTCAGCCGTAGAGTGAGCCCTACCGGAATGAAGGCGCCGAAAGACTGCCCGCCGCCGCCGCGGCAATCCACCGTAAAGGAGTCTGCCGCAAGGCTGCTTTTATAGCGTTCCGTGATATATGCACCCAGAATGGTGCCAAAGGTACGGTTGGTGCTGGATAACTCCACCGACATCCGGGCGGGAAGTCCGTGCTGTTCCGCCTGTTGGAAACGGGGCAGCAGCTGCCGCTCATCAATGGTCTCTTCCAGCTTGAAATCGTAAATCCGCTCCGGATTAAAATGCCGTTCCTCATCCGAAACCGCAGGGTCATAGGCCAGGATCCGGGATAGATCCAACGAGGCTGCCCGGGAGGTAACCCGGTGTTCACGGGGGGTCAGCAGGTCGGCGTGGCCGACCATGTCATCCAGACGGCGAAAGCCAAGGCGGGCCATAATCTCCCGAAGCTCTTCCGCCACATAAAGCATGAAGTTCATCACATATTCGGGCTTTCCGCAAAAACGTTTGCGTAAGGTGGGGTTCTGGGTTGCCACACCCACCGGGCAGGTGTCCAGATTGCAGACCCGCATCATCACGCAGCCCATCGTGATCAGGGGCGCGGTGGCAAAGCCGAATTCATCGGCACCCAGCAGGGCGGCAATGGCGACATCTCTTCCGGTCATCAGCTTGCCATCGGTTTCCAGCAGCACGCGGGAGCGCAGACCGTTTTGGATCAGCGTCTGGTGCGCTTCCGAAAGCCCCAGTTCCCAAGGCAGCCCGGCGCCGGAAATGGAACTCATTGGCGCCGCGCCGGTTCCGCCGTCATACCCGGAGATCAGCACGACCTGCGCGCCGGCTTTTGCCACGCCGGCCGCTACGGTGCCAACGCCCGCTTCGGATACCAGCTTCACCGAAATCCGCGCTTTGGGGCTGGCGTTTTTTAGATCGTAAATCAGCTGGGCCAGATCTTCAATGGAGTAGATATCGTGATGGGGCGGGGGAGAGATCAAAGAAACGCCCGTGGTGGAATGACGGGTTTTCGCCACCCACGGATAAACTTTTTTACCGGGCAGATGCCCGCCTTCGCCGGGCTTTGCGCCCTGCGCCATCTTGATCTGCACTTCTTTGGCGCTGACCAGATATTCGCTGGTCACACCGAAACGGCCGCTGGCTACCTGCTTGATCGCACTGTTCTTTTCGGTGCCCAGCCGGGACGGCACTTCACCGCCCTCCCCGGAATTGGATTTGCCGCCCAGACGGTTCATGGCGATCGCCATACATTCATGGGCCTCCTGCGAAATGGAACCGTAGGACATCGCGCCGGTTTTGAACCGTTTGACAATTTCGCCGGCAGGCTCCACTTCCGACAGGGGAATTCCGCCGTTTTCCGCAAAATGGAAGTCCATCAGTCCGCGCAGGGTGTGGGGGCGGCGCTCATCGTCCACCATGGCGGTGTATTCCTTGAACCGCTTATAATTCCCGTGTTGGGTGGCCTCCCGGAGGGCGATCACCGTTTCGGGATTATACATGTGGTCTTCTTTGTCTGCCCCGGCGCGCAATTTGTGGGCGCCAAAGCTGTCCAGCGTGGTATCCACACCAAGACCCAACGGATCAAAGGCATGGTTATGGCGCCACTCTACGCCCTCGTTGATTTCATCCAGACCAATTCCGCCCACCCGGCTGACCGTTTTGGTGAAATAGCGGTCGATGACTTCCTGACAGATGCCCACCGCTTCAAAGATCTGGGAGGATTGATAAGACTGCAGGGTGGAAATGCCCATTTTGGAAGCGATTTTCACGATTCCGTGTAAAATCGCATTATTGTAGTCGTCAATGGCGGCATGGGGATCTTTGTCCAGCATGCTGCGGTCGATGAGCTCCATAATGCATTCCTGCGCAAGATAGGGGTTGATCGCCCGGGCGCCGTATCCCAGAAGGGTGGCAAAATGATGGACGTCACGGGGTTCGCCGCTTTCCAGAATAATGGAAATGGCTGTCCGCCGTTTGGTGCGCACCAAATGCTGCTCCATGGCGGAAACCGCCAGCAGCGAGGGAATTGCCACATGGTTTTCATCCACGCCCCGGTCGGAAAGGATGATAATATTGGCGCCTGCCCGCCATGCCCGGTCACAGTGCACAAACATCTGCTCCAGCGCCCGGTTCAGCGGCGTATTTTTATAATAGAGAAGAGAGACGGTCTCCACCCGGAAGCCCGGCCGTTTGATGGCCCGGATCTTCATCAGGTCCTGCGTTGTGATAATGGGATTTTTGATCTCCAGAACGTTGCAGTTGGCGGCGTTCTCTTCCAGCAGGTTGCCGTCGGAGCCCACATAAACATGCGTATCGGTAACCACCTCTTCCCGAATGGCGTCGATGGGCGGGTTGGTTACCTGCGCAAACAATTGCTTAAAGTAATTAAACAGCGGCTGATGTTTTTCGGAAAGGACGGCAAGGGGAATATCGGTTCCCATCGAGGCGGTGGGTTCCGCACCGATTTTGGCCAAGGGAATAATCACGTTTTTAACGTCTTCATAAGTGTAGCCAAAGGCTTTATAGAGCCGGTCCCGGGTCAGCTGATCATAAGAATCCACCCGCTGATTGGGCACGCTCAGGTCGAAAAGCTCGACTAAATTCTGATCCAGCCATTCCCCGTAAGGCTTGCGGGAAGCGTAAAACTCTTTGCACTCTTCGTCTGAAACCAGACGCTTCTGCACAGTGTCTACCAGCAGCATCTTGCCCGGCTCCAGCCGGCTCTTTTGCAGAACGTGCTCCGGTGCCAGCTCCAGCACGCCTACTTCCGAGGCCAGAATCAGCATGTCATCATCGGTAATGTAATAGCGTGCGGGCCGCAGTCCGTTGCGGTCCAGCACCGCGCCAACCGTGTCACCGTCGGAAAACAGAATGGCGGCGGGCCCGTCCCAAGGCTCCATCATGGTCGAATAATAATGATAGAAATCCTTTTTCTCACGGCTCATGAACTTATGGTTCCGCCAAGGCTCCGGAATGGTGATCATAACCGCCAGCGGCAGCGGAAGCCCGTTCATGGTTAAAAACTCCAGCGTGTTATCCAGCATGGCGGAGTCACTGCCCTCATGGTTGATGACCGGCAGGATTTTATCCATATTCTGATCCATCACCGGGCTTTTCATGGTTTCTTCCCGCGCCAGCATCCGGTCCGCATTGCCGCGGATGGTGTTGATTTCACCATTATGCAAAATCAGGCGGTTCGGATGCGCCCGTTCCCAGCTCGGATTGGTATTGGTGGAAAAGCGGGAGTGCACCAGTGCAATGGCGCTCTCAAAAAGAGGATCCTCCAGGTCGGCATAAAACTTCCGGAGCTGATCCACTAAAAACATTCCTTTATACACGATCGTACGGGAGGAAAGGGAACATACATATGTATTGGCACTGCTTTGCTCAAAAACCCGCCGGATGCAATAAAGCTTCCGGTCAAAAGCCAGCCCCTTTTGAATCTGTGCGGGGCGCTTCAAAAAGCATTGCATAATACACGGCTGACAATCCAGCGCTTTTTTGCCCAAAATACTGCTTTTCACCGGCACTTTGCGCCAGCCCAAAAAGGGAACCCCCTCTTTATCAGCAATAACTTCAAACATTTTTTGCGCCTGCCGCCGCTCCAATGTATTGGCGGGGAAGAAAAACATGCCGATGCCATAATCCCGCTCTCCGCCTAACATCAGGCCAAGCTCCTTGGCGGCTTTTTCAAAAAAGCGGTGAGGAATTTGAGTCAGGATGCCAACGCCGTCGCCGGTTTTTCCGTCTGCATCCTTGCCGGCACGATGCTCCAGCTTTTCAACGACCTGAAGCGCCTGATCCACGATTTTGTGCGTTTTTACTCCCTGGATGCTCACAATCGCGCCGATTCCACAGGCATCATGCTCAAATTGCCGCTCATATAATCCTTGCATAGTCATAATCCTTTCCTACATCATTAAAAAAGGGCGCACATCCCCAAGGACCTACCTTGAAGATGAACGCCTTTGCTCATCTGGTTGAACTATTATAGCAGATTGCACTTTTCTTGTCAATCCATTTCTTGCGGTCTGTCGAACTAAGCTTCCGGAAATTCCCGCGCAAGCCTTACAATCAGATCTGCCGCCATATCCAGCCCGATTGTGCTGTTGATACACAGATGATAATTTTCGGATTTTCCCCACGTGCGATGGGCGAAATAATCATAATATGCTTTGCGCTTTTTATCCATTTTGCGAATATAGTCGCCGATGTCTTTGGCTTCAACGTGGTAGGTCTCTTTTGCCCGTTTTGCCCGCTCGTGGTCCGGCGCATGAACAAATACCTTCAGAAGCCGGATGCCTTCTTCCTCCAGAATACTGTCGGCACATCGCCCGACAATGACGCAGGGCCCTTTTGGGGCCAGTTCCCGGATTACGGCCGACTGGGCAAAAAACACCTGATCCTGCAGCGGAAATTCCATCATCGATCCGGAAAGCGTATAAAGCAGGCTGGCCGGCTTTTTTTGCTGCATTTGCTCCACCACCGCGGCGCAAAAATTGCTTTTTTCAGCAGTAATCTGCACCAGTTCTTTATCATAAAGGGGGATTCCCAGCATCGTGGCCGCCTTTTCTCCGATAATTCTGCCGCCAGAGCCGAAGGAACGGCCAATTGTAATAATAGGAAGAGACATGAAAAACACAACCTTTCTTTTTGATAGAAAGCCTTTGAATTTTATTTTTTGTTGATTTACTTCATTTCCTGATATTGACATTATACAATAAAAAAAGCAGCTTGTAAACTGCATTTTCTCTTTACGAGGCGAGAAATCAATGATATACTGAAGCCATAATAAATGAAATTTTAAGGGAGAGAAAAGGCATGCGGGAAAAACTGGTGCGGCTTCCGGTGCAGGAAAGCCCTGTTTTTAATGTGATCATGGCAGGCATTACCTATCCCGACCGGAATTATTATATCAATCGCGAAAAAACCGATCTTTGGGTGTTTGAATCGGTGCGTGCAGGCCGCGGGATCGTACGGATCAGCGGCGATGAATTTTCGGTAAAGGCCGGCGATGTTTATATTCTGCCGGCTTGGCAGCGGCATGAATATTTCAGTGATCCCGCATGCCCTTTTGAAAAAATATGGTTCAATGTATCCGGCACCCTGGTGGATGGTTTGACAAAGATCTACGGATTGGATCAGACCTATCACCTGAGCGGGGCATGGCTGGAAGAGGAATTTATTCGGTATTTACGCTTTCTGAGCCAGGAGAATCTGACGGTTGCGGATATTCTGAACGAAGGGGCAGACGGGTTTCACCGTCTGATCCGCGCCATTGCCAGATGTCTGCCGTCACCTGTGGCAGCGGCACCGGAAAAAGCGCATTTACTTAAAAAATATATTGATGAGCATATTGAAAAGCGCTTTACCATGGAGGAGCTGGCCCAGCTGATTTTTCATTCTCCCTCTCAGACCATCCGGATTTTCAGAACCGCATACGGACAAACACCCTATGATTATATCTTGGAACGTAAAATGCAGCGTGCCTGCATTCTTTTAACGCACACCAGCCTGCTGGTGAAAGAAATTGCACAGCAGCTTCAATTTGCCGATGAGCATTATTTTTCCGCGGTTTTCCGCAAACGGATTGGTTTAACGCCCCGGGAATACCGAAAAAAGCATTAAGAGTCTGTGTCAGGCGGGGAGATCAGCGTCATGGCATCGGCTTTAATGTAATAATAAGGAAGATCTTCTTCCACATAGTGCGAAAAAACGCCGGATACCAGAACCGTGGAATTATCCTCCGGATAGGGATCTTTATTATTGTTATAGATGAATTCCAGGCCCTGCTGACAGCAGGCGGTGGCGTCGGAAATGATCAGATAATAGTAAACCGCGCCGGTGTCCGGGTCCGGATCGGTTCGATACATCTTTCCCTCCGCACGGATGGTTTTTCCCTCAAAGTTTTCAGGGGAGCGCATCATGTCGTAAACATAGGAATAGACCATGGTGGCGCTCATGGTGGAAAGATCCACGTCTACCACAGAAGACGTGTCTACTGCTTTCTGGGCGGAGCTGCAACCGAAAATTAAAGTTGCAAACAGACAGAGAAGCGTCAAAAAGGCCATTCTTCTTTTCATGTTTTGATCCCCATTTTCCAAATGCCGATGATGGTGAAAAACAGGAAAACCAGTATCTCAACGCCGACAATGGTCGCGCCGACCGGCGTAGAGCCTAAGATGGAGACCAGCAGCCCCAAGGCGCTGGTAAAGACAGAAACGATCATGGAGCAGATCATTACCGCGCGAAAGCTCTTGAAGACCCGCATGGCAGAAAGGGAGGGGAAGATGACCAAAGCGGAAATCAGCAGCGATCCCACCAAATTCATGGCCAATACGATGATCATGGCTGTGATCACGGCAATGAGCAGATTGTAGAGATCCGCCCGAACTCCGGTGGCATAAGCGAAATTTTCGTCAAAGGTAATGGCAAAGATCTGCCGGTAAAACAGAAAATAAAGCACCAGCACCAGCACAGACATGCCCACGCAGATCCACACATCGGTCACCGACAGGGTCAGAATGGATTGAGAACCAAACAGGGTGGAGCAGACATCCCCTGATATATTGGCGGATTTGGAAAAGAGATTGATAAACAGATAGCCAAACGCCAGCGCCCCCACCGACAGCATCGCCAGCGAAGCGTCCCCTTTGATTTTGGTGTTTTGCCCTGTTCGCAGCAATAAAATGGCGGTCAAGATGGTGATTGGAAGGATCAGCAGCGTCTGATTGGTGAGCTTCAACACCATGGCAATGGCCATGGCGCCGAAGGCTACATGGGAAAGGCCATCGCCAATGAAAGAAAAGCGTTTTAAAACCAGAGTGACGCCCAGTAAAGACGAGCAAAGGGCAATGAGCACGGTGGCAACAATGGCATAGCGCACAAAGGGATATTGGATATAGCGCTGCAGCTGAAAAAACAGATCGGCCATTATGCATCACCTCCCAAAGAGGCAAACGCCTTTCCGACGGCGGTATTCAAGTAGTCTTCTTTCGTTCCGAAAAAGAGGGGCTTTTGGCTGACATGCAGAATATGGCTGGCATAGTGCACCGCCGCGCCGACATCATGGGAGACCATAACGATGGTGATTCCCATCTTCTGATTCAGCGTTTGGATCAGGTCATACATTTCCTGCGTCACCTTAGGATCCAGCCCGGCCCCCGGCTCATCCAGCACCAGCATTTCCTGGGTGGCGGTCAGCGCCCGGGCCAGCAGCACACGCTGCTGCTGGCCGCCGGAAAGCTCCCGGTAGCAGCGGTTTTGCAAGGGCAGGATCCCCATCATTTCCATGTTCTTTTGCACCAGCGCCTTTTCTTTTTTGGTGTAGAATGGCGTGATGCCGCCCTGATTAATACACCCGGAGCGAACGATTTCTTTCACAGAAGCGGGGAAATCCCGCTGAACGACCGTTTGCTGCGGCAGGTAGCCGATTTTTTTCTGCGTCAGTCCTTCCCCGAACCGGATGGCGCCCCCCAGGGGCTTCTTTAAATGCAGCAGGGTTTTCATGAGCGTGCTTTTTCCGCTCCCGTTTTCCCCCACAATGCAAAGGTAATCTCCTTTGGAAACGGAAAAATTCAGGTCTTCCACCACAGTCTTTCCGTCGTATCCCAAGCTCAGATCCTCACAGATCAGTTGTGCCATGAAATGGACTCCTTTCTCAATGCAGCGCCGATGTCAGGGCTGCGAGATTTTCTTTCATAATATTCAGATAACTTTCACCCGCCGCAATGTCTTCCGGCGTGACCGTCTGCATTGCATTCATCACTAAAATTTTCTGATTTTTTGCGCGGGTATTCGCAATGACTGTATGGGCAATGGCCTGATCAGAATCCTCCAGAACCAAAACCACCGGCAGCCTTAGCTCATCCACCTTCTGGGACAGAAAGGAGATGGCCTGAAAATCGGCTGCAGTGGCTGTGGAGCATCCTAAAAAGGCGGCGAAATACTGCAGATGATAATCTTTTGCCAAATAATAAAAGGGAAAACGGTCAGCAAACAGAAGCGTTTTGCGGGAAGACGTATTCATGGCTTGCAGATATTGCTGCTGCAGGGAAGAAAGGGCGTTTTGATATTGCGCGCCGCTTGCCTGAAATTGCGCCTGATGGGCCGGGTCCAGCTGACACAGCTGCTCCTCGATCGCCGCGGCGGATGCCTGCGCCGCGGTGATCGAAAGCCAGATATGCTCGTCCTGCGTCAGCGGATCGGCGGTGGACCGATCCACTTCCCCGCCTGTTTCCTCCTTTGGCGCAAGGTCCATCAGCGCAAGGGTTTTTCGGCTCGGATTTTGGCTGCTTTCAAGCGCCTCTTTGACCCATTGATCGGAGGGACCGCCCACATAAACCAGCAGATCGCAGGCGGAGATTTGAATCAGATCAGCCGCGCTGGGCTGATAGCGATGTAAATCGGTGCCGCCGTCGATCAAAAGAGTGACGGATACATCCTCGTCTTCGCCCACAAGGCTTTTCACCCAGTCGTAGGCCGGAAAGATGGTGCATACAATTTGCAGCTTTTCTGTCTGTTTCCTGACCGCGCAGCCGCTAAGACAGCCGAGCAGGATGACCAGAACAGAAAGTCCTGCTATTTTTTTCATGAATGATGATCCTCGTTTCTATAGGGGTTACAAAAGAGTTGGTTTAGCTCAGATGTTCAGCTCATCCCTTAGGCGTATCGGCGTGCAGCGCGGCGGTGCGTCGGATAACGGGCACAAAAGCGGCAGCGCGACGGTAGGGATTGCCAAAAGAATAAATAGCGCACCGGAAGGCGCCGGTCCTTGATCCCCGCAGCTGTTCAGCAGCATACAGATCACACAGTCGTTCCCGGTGCAGGAATGCACTTTGATCCGCACCAGAAAAAACGCGGAAAGCAAAAGCAGGAGGATGAGCAGGCCGCCCAGGACTGAAAGGCGCGTCCGGTGAAATTTATGAATGGTTTCCATGGTGTGATGCGCCTTTTTGAGGCTGTTTCCGGCATCCGCTGCAGCGGCCGAAAAGAACCGTCTGATGTTCATCCACTGAAAAATGATCGCTTTTTAAAATATCGTTCAGCAGGCGGTCGGAGACGCTTTCCTCCATATGAATCAGCCGTCCGCATTCCATGCATTTTAAATGCAGATGAGGAGCCCCGCTGCAGCCTGCAATTTGATAAAAAGCCTGGCGGGAGCCTTCTTTGGAAAATCGCTTGATCAGCGCTTCCTCCACCAGACGGGCAACCAGCCGGTAGACCGTGCTTTTGCCCGGCGCAGCCCCGGCGCCATATTCCAAGGCCAGCAATTCCGCCAGTTCGTCAGCCGTATAGCTGTTGTCAGGATGGCTGCTCAGAAAATCCAAAAGCAACTTGCGCGCTTTGGTTTGATAAGACATTTTCACCACTCCTCTGATTTGAGAGCTATTCTCATATTTATCAGTATAGAGGAGAAGGAAGCACTTGTCAAGTAAAAAAAGCCCGACGTTTTGGAGGATGCGTCCAAGGAAGCAGCGCGCTGGTCCGCCCATGCGGAAAAAGAGAAAAAAGGAAAAACTTCCGCCGGTCTGCACCCGGATCGCGGATATGTGGGGCATCAGGCGGCCAAAGTAATGAAGCGAACTAAAAATATGGAAAAACGAGTGGAGAAGGCAATTGAGGAGACTTGGGGGAAAGCCAGTTTAAAACGATTCTTCGTAAGCTGGACTTTTCCAGGAACAGTTTTCCCTGCCTCTGGAGGCACTTAGCGACGGACAGTGCAAAAAGATTCTTGTGGCAGCGGGGCTGTGTGAGCGAGCCCATCTTTATCTCTGGGACGAGCCGCTCAATTATGTGGACGTTTTTTCCAGGCTGCAGCTGGAGGAGCTGCTGCTGGAGTACCGGCCAACCATGGTCTTCGTGGAGCACGATGCGGTCTTTTGCCGCAACATTGCCACCAAAACAGTAACATTATAAAAGGATGTAGTCGGGGGAGCATGGGTATATAAAGTGAATTTAACATAGAAAATTCAAAGCGGGATTAACAACAGATCACTGTTAAACTTAAATGCTTAGGCCTATTTGATTGTTTTTATGACTATTTATATCAAAATCAATTATATCATTATTAAAAAGTGTTGACATAAATATAAAATGCGATATAATATAGTTAAATAATAAGAGGACGTAATGATGAAATTTTATTTTAAGTGTAAAAGAGTTGTTTTTTTAATGGTCTCTGTTATAATGGCATTTTCATTTTGCCAAATGATCACATTTGCAGAGCCTGAAAACACGGTTGTTACGCAGGATGAGGCAATGTCTATGGCAATTCTATATTTTTATGGGAATGCACAAAGTGAGATCAACATTGATTCTTATAATATTACACCTTTATATGATGAAATGGGGAATATAACATATTACTGTGTTGATTTTTTTAATGAAACCGCAGAAAAAGGATATGTGTTAATTAGCACTGACACATCTTATGCACTTTGCCCAGAATTTTCATATGAGGGGGCATCTGATTATTATAAACAATCATTAGATGGAAGAGAAACAATTTATTATACGCCGTTTTCTGTTTTTGAAAAAGAAAAAGAAACAAGAAGAAGCCCAGAAAAATATTATCATGAAGATCAAATTGTGTCAAAAAAAGATGTTGTCGGTGAACGAATTTGTGGAAACAAAGAAAGTAACAATGATTTTAGAGATTTAATAACAGCCGGTTCTGTTCCCACTACGAATGGGGGAATAGCAGTATTTGAGCAAAGTCCCATTGATTGGCTAAGAAGCTTGGGCTATTTAAGCGCAACGTGCTCAACATATGGAACAATAGAAGATGGAATGAGAAATTCTGGCGCTATGAATTTGATGTATTCTTATGATCCAGGATTAGGGTATAAAGGGCTTCCAGATGGGTATCGATTGTATAACCTGGATCATTGTGTTATTACGGCAATGGCAAACGTCATGAGATATTGGAGACCAATTTGTTGTCCTGCATACCCATCTGATTACGATGTTTTATTCAAGAGTTTATGCCAAAAATCTGATGAGTTAGACTATTTTGATCCTTCTTTTGCGACCACCACGAATTCCCATAGCTATTTTTCTGGAAGTGCCTCCAGGGTGTTACGTGAGGTGAATTCAGCCTATGGATATGTGGGAAAGACCTATACAGCGCAAAACAGTTGGAGCTTTTTAACAAATTATATCGGTAGTTATTCTTGGCCGGTTATTGTAAGTTTTGAGCCAGCAGAACTTGGTGGGAATTTTGATTATGTCGGGCACGCTGTTGTAGCGTTTGGATACACGGTTATGAATACAGATACCTTTGGTAGCAAGGCGACCTTTAAATTTGTAAAAGTGACAGACGGATGGAACCAAAGTCCAAGATATATTGCTTGGGATGTGATTGATTACTATGAATTTCCGGCAATCATGGTAACTTTTTGTCCTTATCAATAAAAAGGAGGTCACCATGAAACGTATTTTTGCCCTTCTGGCGGCGCTGTTGCTGCTGAGCGGCTGCTCTGACGGCAAGGATTCCTCGGAGGACTGGGTGGATATGACACCCGCCACAGGCAGCGTCATCAACCGGCGAAGCAACGCG